>NZ_JACFYJ010000001.1:0-336237 GCF_037126505.1 Paraburkholderia bengalensis | reverse complement strand
AATAGGTGCCGCCCCGCACAGGGGCAACGCGAATAAACCAGAGACAAAAAGCGGATGCCACCGCAAAAAACAACGCAGCAAACCTCAGCAAACTGCAAAAAGCCCCGCGCAGCGGAAAGAAACTCACACCTCGACACAAACCTCCCGCGCCGCAGAAAGCGCGCGCCTGAACTCCACCAGTTCGGCAATCGTCAGCATCGGCATGTCGTGCTTTTGCGCGAACCGTTCGACATCGGCGCCGCGCATCATCGTGCCATCGGCGTTCATCAGCTCGCACAACACGCCTGCAGGCTTCAGACCCGCCAGCGTCACCAGATCGACGGTTCCCTCCGTGTGGCCGCGGCGCGCCAGCACGCCGCCCGGCATCGCGCGCAGCGGGTAGACATGCCCAGGACGCACGATGTCCGAAGGCTTCGCGTGATCCGCGATCGCCGCGCGAATCGTCGTCAGGCGATCGGCGGCCGAAACGCCCGTCGATACGCCCTCGCGCGCCTCGATCGACACCGTGAACGCCGTCGTGTTGCGGCTCTCGTTGTGCGCGGTCATCGGCGGGAGTTCGAGCGCGCGCACCTTGTCGTCGTTCAGGCACAGGCACACGATGCCGCTGCACTCGCGAATGAACAGCGCCATCATCTCGACGCTCATGCGCTCGGCGGACATGATCAGGTCCGCTTCGTTCTCGCGGTCGTGGTCGTCCTGCAGCACCACGGCACGGCCCGCGCGCAATGCGTCGAGGGCAGCGGCGATGCGCGGCGGAACGGGTTCGGTGGCAAGCAGCGGAAGGTCGGCGGCGGCATCGTCGGCAACGACGGGCGAAACGGGCCAGACATAAGCAGACGACGATGCAGCAGACGAAGTCACAGAAGTGCTAACAGCGGACATGTGAAACGCTCCTCGCAAGAGTGTGGGCGAAAAACGTTTCAGGGCATTGCAAACAGACAAACGCGCCCCGCCAGCCGCAAGCGGCAATCCATGCAGCGCGTGACGGCGTATCCGCCGCCCATCGCGATGCGCGGCACGCCGCCACCTTGCATGGAACGAAAGCCCGACGCCGAAGCGCCGATGTTCCGTTAGCAGGAGAGTCAGATGACTATCTGCACATCTTCTTCCATCCGGACTGTGACCGTCGGCTCTGGCTTCTCACCAGATCTGCTGACCCTGCAACAACGGCGCAGGCGCTCGCGGGCTCGCAGACTCGCGTCAGGAAGCGCGATCTGCATACCGCCGGTGGGGAATTTCGCCCCGCCCTGAAGACGTACTGATTGCCGGATCGATCCGGCTCGCAGAGCATACAGCAAGCGCGCGCGACATGCAGCGCGCCCGTACAGCGTGTTTCATGCGTCGGAATGCGCGTGCGCAAGCGGCGCATCGTGCGGCGATGCTTGCGGCACGTCCCAGCGCGGCGGCGTCTCTGCGTTCACGGTCACGCGAAACGCGCGCGCTTCCGTATCGCCGGGATTGCGCAGGCTGTGCGGCTGGTCGGCGTCGAACACGATGGAATCGCCCGTCGCTAACAGCTGACGGCGCTCGTGCACGCTGACCTCCAGCGTGCCGACGCTCACGACGAGATTCACCGTCGTCCCCGGCGCGCGGCGCGTGCCCGGTTCCGTGTGCAGCGGCGCAATGCGCAACTCGTGAAACTCCGCCGTCGACGGCTCGGCGTCCGGATGCAGCGCGCGCGTCCAGTAACGCCCATTCGATGTCACGACGCGCGCCGAACGGTCCGCCGGCAAATGCTCGAAGCCGTTCACGGCGTGCTGGCGCAGGAATGCCGCAACCGACACCTTCAGCGCCGCCGCGACCTTGCACAGCACCTTGATCGACGGCACGCTGCGCGCCGATTCGATCTGCGCGAGCATCGCGCGGGAAACGCCCGATGCGCGCGCCAGGGCGTCAAGCGATAACTGACGCTCGGCGCGCAGCCGCGCGAGATTCACGCCGACGCGCCGCTCGAGCACGTCGAATTGCGGCGAGCGCGCTTCGTCGTGCGCGTGGGCTGCGGCGTTTGCTTCGGGCGCGCGATCGCGCACAAGCGCAAGCGGTGACTGCATGATGACCTCCTGAAGCCCCGCATCGACGCGGAGCGAACACTGTTGGAGGACAGCCTAGCACCCGCTTTTTCCGCGCCCAACGAAGTTATCTTCACACTGTTATCACGATCGCAGAGGACGCTTATGCGCTAACGTGCGATGCAAGCAGCGCGCAGCAGCCGTGAGTGAAGAAGACCTGGTGCGCATCTGAAGCGTCGCGTACAAACAGAAAGCCCACGCTGCGCGGTCGCGCGAAGCATGGGCGGAACATCATCAGATACGAATCACTTGTGCGGCCGTCGACGTGACGCCGCACCCGCACCATGCATCACACCCGCTCGCGCACGTCCCGCACAACCACGGCGGCGGGCGCATCCATCCGCGCCGCGACCCATGTCACCGCCAGCGCGGCGAGCGCCACGAGCGCGGCCACGTAGGGCAGCGCATCGAGCCCATAACCGTGGCTGATCGCGAGACCGCCGAGCCACGCGCCGCCCGCATTGCCCACGTTGAACGCGCCGATATTGAGCGTCGACGCGAGATTCGGCGCCGCCTTCGCCTTCTCGACGACGCGCATCTGCAGCGGCGGCACCGTCGCGAACGCCGCGATGCCCCAGATGAACACGGTGACGGCAGCCGCGATCTGCGAGTGGCTGGTGTGCGCGAACACGGCCATCACGACGGCAAGCGCGATCAGAATGCCCATCAGCGAACGCATCAACGCACGGTCCGCGAGCTTGCCACCGATCGTGTTGCCCACTGTCAGCCCCACGCCGAACAGCACGAGGATCAGCGTGACGCCGTGCGGGCCGAAGCCGCTCACCTGTTCGAGAATCGGCGCGATGTACGTGAACACGACGAACACGCCGCCGAAGCCGAGCACCGTCATCGTCAGTGCAAGCCAGACCTGCGGCTCCTTCAGCACGCGCACTTCGTGGCCGAGACCCGTCGGACCCGCGTCGTGACGGTTGGGCACCAGCGCCGTGACGCCCGCAAACGACAGCACGCCGAACGCCGCCACGATCCAGAACGCCATGCGCCAGCCGAACTGCTGGCCGATGAACGTGCCGAACGGCACGCCGAGCACGTTGGCAAGCGTGAGGCCCGTGAACATCAGCGCGATCGCGCTGGCGCGCTTTTCCTGCGGCACGAGCGACGCGGCCACCACCGCGCCGATGCCGAAGAACGAGCCGTGCGCGAACGACGTCACGACGCGCGCGATCATCAGCAGCGAATAGTCGGAGGCAATCGCGCACAGCACGTTGCCGACGATGAACACACCCATCAGCAGCTGCAGTGCGAGTTTGCGCGGCATCTTGCTGGTGAGCACGGCGAGCAGCGGCGCGCCGACGGCCACGCCGAGCGCGTAGCCGCTGACAAGCAAACCCGCCGACGGAAGCGAGACGGCGAGATCCTTCGCCACGTCGGGCAGCAAGCCCATGATGACGAACTCGGTCGTGCCGATGGCGAATGCGCTGATCGCAAGCGCAAGCAAAGGAATGGGCATGAAAGGCTCCAGACGACGATTCAAAGGGACGCGCGCGGGACATGGCGCGCCGCCGTCACGAACTCGATGACGACGGTGTCCGCCAGCGCGACAAACAGTTGCACTTCACCCGAAAGCGGCACGACGGCGCTTTGATACGCGATGCCCGCCGCGTCGAGCCGCGCGAGCAGCGCATCCCACTGCGCGCCGTCGTCGAGACGCAACGCGATGTGGTCGATGCGCGGGCTCGCGCGGCCCACATGACCCGGCGGCGTCGCAGCGACGAGATGGATCACGGGACGGCGATCCGCCGCGCGGCCGCCGGCGTAAAGCCAGTAGCCGGCGACGCCGAACGGCGGCCGGTCGCCCTCCTCCAGTCCGACGACATCGACGAAAAATCGCCGGGCGGCGTCGAGATCCGGCGTGACGATCGTCGCGTGGTCGAGTTGCATGGTGCTGACTCCGGGTAAACGCGGAATTCGCGTTTTCAGGACGGATTCTGCGCGAGCCGCGTCCTTTTGATAATTGGCGTAGCATTTGAAGGATTTTCAAATATCGCTGAACAATGACCGACAATCTGGGTGACATCCGTCTGTTCGTCGAAGCGGCGCAGCTGGGCAGCCTGTCGGCGGCGGGCCGCAAGCTGGGCTTGACGCCCGCCGCCGCCAGCGCGCGCCTCGCGAAGCTGGAGGGCGGGCTGAAGGCAAGGCTTTTCGAGCGCACCACGCGGCAACTGCGCCTCACCGACGAAGGGCGCCTTTACCTGAGCTGCTGCCAGCAGGCGCTGCGCGCGCTCGACGACGCCGAAGCCGCGTTGCAGGAAGGCCAGAATGCCGTGCGCGGCAAGGTGCGCGTTTCCGCGACGTCGGATTTCGGCCGCAATCTGCTGATGCACTGGCTGGACGAATTCAACGCGCTCTATCCCGACGTCACGTTCGCACTGACGCTGTCGGACTCGCTGTCGAATCTGGTGCAGGAAGACATCGACCTGGCCATCCGCTTCGGCATTCCGCAGGACAGCTCGCTCGTCGCGCGCTGGCTCGCGCCGAATCCGCGCGTGCTGTGCGCGTCGCCGGAATACATCGCGCGGCGCGGCGAGCCGAAAGATCCGCTCGATCTGGCGCGCTTCGACTGCATCGTGCTCGGCACGGCGTCGGGGCCCGTCAACGAATGGCGCTTCACGCGCGGCGACGAAACCGTCACGTACACGATTCCGCTCGAATCGGCGCGCGAAACGAACGACGGCGCCGTCGCCCGCGAATGGGCGCTGCGCGGCTACGGCATCGTGATCAAGTCGATGTGGGACGTCGAAGCGGACCTGAAAAGCGACGGGCTGCGCGTACTGCTGCCCGACTGGCGTTATCCCGATGCGCCGCTGCACGCGATGTATCACCGCAACCGCTTCATGGCGCCGCGCGTGCGCGTGCTGCTGGATTTTCTCGCGGAGCGCTTTGCGACAACGACAGGCGAACTGGAAGCGCAACTCGGTCTGCCGCAGCCGCTCGGCGGCGGGCGCGGCACGCACGACGAGTCGGGCGGCCCGTCGGACGGCGCGCGAAAAGGCGCGCGGGCAAAAGCGCGCGGGAAATCCGGCCGATAGCCGCCGCCGATAGCCGCCGCCCGCACCCGGTGAGCGCCCGGCGCGCCGCCAAAGCCCCACGCCGCAAAGGGCTATAATGTTGGACTACGCTGTAAAAACGTGCCGCGGGCGCATCGGCCGCCCCGCATTGGCCCCGCTTCTCCGCGCGATGGCGCCGCACGTTTTTGTCTCTTCACCTTTTATTGACGCCCCCAGGTTAACCACTGCGACCGGCGAACACCCGATGACCAAGAAAGTTTATGTAAAGACCTTTGGCTGCCAGATGAACGAGTACGACTCCGACAAGATGGTCGACGTACTCGGCGCCGCTGAAGGCCTCGTCAAGACCGACAACCCCGAAGACGCCGACGTCATTCTGTTCAACACCTGCTCGGTGCGCGAAAAAGCGCAGGAGAAAGTCTTCTCCGATCTCGGCCGGGTGCGCGAACTGAAGGAGGCAAACCCGAATCTGCTGATCGGCGTGGGCGGCTGCGTGGCGAGCCAGGAAGGCGCGTCGATCGTTTCGCGCGCACCGTACGTAGACCTCGTGTTCGGCCCGCAAACGCTGCACCGTCTGCCGCAGATGATCGACCAGCGCCGCGCGAGCGGCCGTCCGCAGGTCGACATCACGTTTCCGGAAATCGAGAAGTTCGATCATCTGCCGCCCGCGCGCGTCGATGGCCCGAGCGCGTTCGTGTCGATCATGGAAGGCTGCAGCAAATATTGCAGCTACTGCGTCGTGCCGTACACGCGCGGCGAGGAAGTGTCGCGTCCGCTCGACGACGTGCTGACGGAAATCGCCGGTCTCGCCGATCAGGGCGTGCGCGAAGTGACGCTGCTCGGCCAGAACGTCAACGCATACCGTGGGGCGATGACGCTCGGTGCAACCGAAATCGCCGATTTCGCCACGCTGATCGAATACGTCGCGGACATTCCCGGCATCGAGCGGATTCGCTATACGACGTCGCATCCGAAGGAATTCACGCAGCGCCTGATCGACACCTACGCCAAGGTGCCGAAGCTCGTGAGCCACCTGCATCTGCCCGTCCAGCACGGCTCGGACCGCATCCTGATGGCGATGAAGCGCGGCTACACCGTGCTCGAATACAAATCGGTGATCCGCAAGCTGCGCGCGATCCGCCCGGATTTGTCGCTGTCGACGGACATGATCGTCGGCTTCCCCGGCGAGACGGAAGAAGACTTCGACAAGATGATGCAGCTCGTGCACGACATGAGCTACGACACGAGCTTCTCGTTCATCTACAGCCCGCGTCCCGGCACGCCCGCCGCGAACCTGCACGACGACACGCCGCGCGAAGTGAAGTTGCGCCGCTTGCAGCATCTGCAGGCGACCATCGAGGAAAACGTGCAGCGCATCAGCAACGCGATGGTCGGCAAGGTCGAGCGCATTCTGGTCGAGCGCCCGGCGCGCAAGGACCCGAACGAACTCGCGGGCCGCACGGAGAACAACCGCGTCGTCAATTTCCCGGCGCCCGTGGAGTCGCACGCGCGGCTGATCGGCCAGATGATCGACGTGAAGATCGTGCACGCGTATCCGCACTCGCTGCGCGGCGAACTCGTGATGATTCACGATTCCGCGCCCGCCACTCATTGAGCTGCAGCACACCGACAGGACCGAATCCAAGCCTTGAAGACTACTCAGCAACATCTGGAATTCACCGCGCCGCGCGACGACAACGCGCGGCTTGCCAACCTCTGCGGGCCGCTCGACGAAAACCTGCGGCAGATCGAACAGGCGCTCGACGTCACGCTGCAACGCCGCGGTCACCGCATCAGCATTCGCGGGCGCGGCGCGAAAGTCGCGCTCAACGCGCTCGAAAATTTCTACAACAACGCGCGTGATCCGCTGTCCGTCGACGACATCCAGCTTGCGCTCGTCGAAGCGCGTCATCCGGGCAATACCGGGCGCAAGAATGGCAACGGCGGCAGCGACGGCGAGGAGCAGGACGATCCGCGTTTTCGCGGCGACCCCGATCATCCGTTCGACGAGCCGGCGCATGAAGGCGACGACGATGTCGAGGAACTCGGTCCGAAGCTGTATACGCGCCGCGCCGACCTGCGCGGCCGCACGCCGGCGCAGCGCGAGTATCTGAAGCAGATCGTCTCGCACGACGTGACGTTCGGCATTGGGCCGGCGGGCACGGGCAAGACGTATCTGGCCGTCGCGTGTGCCGTCGATTCGCTGGAACGCGATCAGGTCAAGCGTATCGTGCTGACGCGCCCGGCCGTCGAAGCGGGCGAGCGTCTCGGCTTCCTGCCCGGCGATCTCGCGCAGAAAGTCGATCCGTATCTGCGTCCGCTGTATGACGCGCTCTACGATCTGCTCGGTTTTGACAAGACGGCGAAGATGTTCGAGCGCCAGATGATCGAAATCGCGCCGCTCGCGTACATGCGCGGCCGCACGCTGAATCACGCGTTCATCATTCTCGACGAGGCGCAGAACACCACGCCCGAGCAGATGAAGATGTTTCTCACGCGGATCGGCTTCGGCTCGAAGGCCGTCGTCACGGGCGACACGACGCAGATCGACTTGCCGCGCGGCCACAAGAGCGGGTTGATCGAGGCGCAGCACGTGCTCGCGAACGTGCGCGGCATCGCGCTCACGCGCTTCACGAGCGCGGACGTGGTGCGGCATCCGCTGGTGGCGCGCATCGTCGAGGCTTATGACGCGGCGTCGAAGAAAGAAGCGGCCGCCGCGGATGCCCCCGACGCAGTGAAGTGACGCGGACATGACACGGACGAACAACAAAGCATGAGCCGCGCACCGAAACTGTCGCTGAACCTGCAATTTCCCGCCGGAAAAGCGTGGCCCGAGCACAAGGCGCTGCTGCCGAAAGCATCCGTCGCTGCGTGGATCAAGGCCGCGCTGTTCGCGGACGCCGAACTGACCGTGCGTTTCGTCGATGCCGAAGAAGGCCGCACGCTGAATCGCACGTATCGCGGCAAGGACTACGCGACCAATGTGCTGACGTTCGCTTACGCGGAATCGGAAGACGATCCCGTGACGGGCGATTTGATCCTGTGCTGCCCGGTCGTCGAAAAAGAAGCGACGGAACAAGGCAAGCCGCTCGAGGCGCATTACGCGCATCTGCTCGTCCACGGCACGCTGCACGCCCAAGGCTACGACCACGAGGACGAAGCAGAAGCCGAAGAAATGGAAGCGATCGAAACCGACGTGCTCGGCAAGCTCGGCTTCCCCGATCCGTACGAATAAGGCTCGCCCCGGCAGTATCCAGCGACAGAGCCTGAAGTCGCCGCCGACCGCAGGCTCTGACCCCATAGCCAGCCAACCGGTCGAATCAACGTGAGCCAACCTCTTTCCCCGCCGCCGTTGCCGTTGCCGCTTCCGCCTTGTCCCGGCTATCCGCCGTCGCTGGGCGAACCGCGCCTGCTGACGGACGACGAATTGCGCGCATCGCTCAGTGCGACGCTCGGCGGATGGGACGGCACGACCGACCTGTGGCTGTTCGGCTATGGTTCGCTGATCTGGAATCCCGGCCTGCCGACCGTCGAAGCGCAACGCTCGCGCGTGCACGGATATCACCGCGGACTGTACCTGTGGTCGCGCGTCAATCGCGGCACGCCCGAGCAGCCGGGACTCGTGCTCGCCCTCGATCGCGGCGGCTCGTGCAGCGGCATCGCGTTCCGGCTCGCGGCCGACGGCGCCATGCCGCATCTCGAAGCACTATGGCGGCGCGAGATGCCGATGGGCTCGTATCGTCCCGCGTGGCTGCCTTGCGTGCTGACGGACGGACGGCGCGTCGATGCACTCGCCTTCGTGATGCGGCGCGATGTGCCCACATACACGGGCAAACTTTCCGACGAAGTGGTGAAGACGGTGCTCGGCTGCGCGTCGGGACGCTATGGCACGACGTTCGACTATGTGCGCCGCACGGTCGAGGCGCTGCGGGAGAGCGGCATGCCCGATCGGGGGTTGGAGGCGCTTCTCGCGCGGTGTAGCGGGTGATTTTTTGCGCCTTTGCGGCGCGGGCTTTTTTTTCGCTGGCATCCGCGATGCGCCTTTGCGTTGGCGGGCTTTTTTGCGGGCATCCGCGAAGGCACCGCGCGGATGCCAGCGAAAAAAAAGCCCGCGCCGCAAAGGCGCAAAAAAAGGACCAACTACCCGCCACAAGCGAAAACCGGAAATGAAAAAACCGACAACCAAAACCACGCCCCCCAGCGCGCAGATATCAGTTAGGATAAAACCCATCACGTTCCGGCGAACCGCGTTTCGCCGCGAAACCCCGTGACAAGGTCCTGCCACGCACGTGGTGTATCCTTAACGCTCTGCAACAGCGCGCCCAGCGTTCCGGGCGCACCGCCATGAACGATTCGTATCCCAGTCGACGCCAGTCCAGCGACAAACCGCACGAAAAGCGCTCGCTTCTTGAGCGATTGACCGACTTCATCTCGCCTGAGCCCGATTCTCGCGGCGAACTTCTCGAAATCCTGCAGGACGCGCATGAGCGCAATCTGATCGACGCCGATTCGCTGTCGATGATCGAAGGCGTGTTCCAGGTTTCCGAGCTCTGCGCACGCGACATCATGATCCCGCGCGCGCAAATGGACGCGATCAACATCGCCGATTCCCCGCACGACTTCATTCCGTACATGCTGGAAAAAGGCCACTCCCGGTATCCGGTGTACGAGGGCAATCGCGACAACATGATCGGCGTGCTGCTCGCCAAAGACCTGCTGCGCTACTACGCCGAAGAAGAAGCCGACGTGCGCGGCATGCTGCGGCCCGCCGTGTTCATCCCCGAATCGAAACGCCTGAACGTGCTGCTGCACGACTTCCGCGTGAACCGCAATCACATCGCGATCGTCGTCGACGAATACGGCGGCGTCGCGGGCCTCATCACGATCGAGGACGTGCTGGAGCAGATCGTCGGCGATATTGAAGACGAATACGATTTCGACGAGGAAAGCGGCAACATCATCGCATCGCCGGACGGACGCTACCGCGTGCGCGCGCTGACCGAGATCGAGCAGTTCAACGAGGAATTCGGCACGCACTATTCCGACGAAGAAGTCGATACCATCGGCGGGCTCGTCACGCACCATTTCGGACGCGTGCCGCATCGCGGCGAGAAAGTGCGGATCGACGACCTGATTTTCGAAGTGCTGCGCGCCGACGCGCGCCAGATCCATATGCTGCTCGTGCGCCGCGATCCGCTCGCGGGACAGCGCGAACGCGACGCCCTGCACGTGCAGACCTGATTTTTCCCCGTTTTTTCGTCCAGCCGACCACGCAATAATGGCCGACCCGATTACCTCCCGTCTGCGCCGCGGCGTGACGTCCGACGCGGCGCGAGCCGGCGGCCGCGCGTTGCCGTGGTGGCATTACCTCGTCGCCGTCGCCGTCGGCGCGCTCAACACGCTTTCGTTCGCGCCGACGCCGCACGGCGGCTGGCTCGAACTCGCGATCTTCGTGTTCTTCTTCGCGTGGCTCACGCGCACGACGAGCTGGAAAAGTGCTGCCCTGACCGGCCTCGCATTCGGCTTCGGCAATTACGTGACGGGCGTCTGGTGGCTGTATGTGAGCATGCACTTCTACGGCGGCATGGCCGCGCCGCTGGCGGGCGCGGCGCTCGTGCTGTTCTCGCTGTATCTGGCCGTCTACCCGGGGCTCGCGGCGGGCGTCTGGTCGTTCTGCGCGGGACATTCGCGCAACGGCAAGCTCGCCGATAGCCAGCCGTTTTCGCCGACATGGCATGGCGCATTCGCTTTCGCGAGCGCGTGGGCGATCGGCGAATGGCTGCGCGGCACGGTCTTCACGGGCTTTCCGTGGCTCGCGAGCGGTTACGCGCAAGTGGACGGCCCGTTCGCCGGATTTGCGCCGATAGCCGGTGTGTACGGCGTCGGCTGGGCGATGGCGCTAACGGCCGCGCTGATCGCGCAGGCGCTGCTGCGCTCGCGCGCGGCGTCGAGCGGCACGGCTTCGAACTCTGCAACCGGTGCCAGAACAGCCGGCACGCCGCGCACCGCGCGCGTCGTTACGCCCACCGTACTGGCTGTCGCGCTGATCGCCGCGGGCCTGTTGCTGCCGTTCGTGTCGTGGACGGCGCCCGCGAACGCGTCGCTGACCGTGCGCCTGTTGCAAGGCAACGTGAAGCAGGACATGAAGTTCGAAGCATCGGGCGTGAAAGCGGCCATCGACCAATATCAGCGGATGATCACGGAAAAGCCCGCCGATCTGATCGTCACGCCCGAGACCGCGATTCCCGTGCTCGCGCAGACGATCCCCGAATCGTTCGCGCTTGCCGTGCGGCAATTCGCCGACTCGACGCATTCGTCGATTCTGTTCGGCGCGGTCGGCGGAACGATCACGCCGGATGGCCGCGTCGTCGATTACACCAACAGCCTGTTCGGCATCACGCCGAATGAGATGGGCGTGTATCGCTACGACAAGCATCACCTCGTGCCGTTCGGCGAATTCGTGCCGTGGGGCTTCCGCTGGTTCGTGAACCTGATGAACATTCCGCTCGGCGATTTCGCGCGCGGCCCGGCCGTGCAGAAGCCGTTCGTCGTGCACGACCAGCCGGTTGCCGTCGACATCTGCTACGAAGACATCTTCGGCGAGGAAATCGCGCGCACGGTGCGCGAAAGCGACCTGCCGGCGGGCGTGCTCGTCAATTCGACGAATCTGGCGTGGTTCGGCAATACGATCGCGCTCGATCAGCACCTGCAGATCGCGCGCATGCGCTCGCTCGAAACGGGCCGCCCGATGCTGCGCGCGACGAACACGGGCGCGACGGCCGCCATCGATGCGCACGGCAACGTGATCGCGCGCCTGCCTACCTTCACGGTGGGCTCGATCGACACCACGATTCAAGGCACGACGGGCAACACGCCTTATGTGACGAGCGGCAACAACACGGTGCTTGCCGTTTCGCTGCTGTTCCTCGCCTTCGGATTCGCGTTCGGGCCGGGCCGCATCCGCAAGAACGGCGGCGACCACAACGGCAACACCGACGGCAGCGCCTGACATCAGCTCAGACGGGCGGCGCAACGCAAACCCCACGACGACGCGCCCCCGCCGATCCACCAGGCCCCAGAAAGTCTCAAGCCTGCGGCAATCCGGTAAAATTCAAGGTTTCACAGCACTGGGCCGCGCAACCGGCCGGCTGCGGGGCGAACGGCCAGCCTGGCCCGCGCGCCGCGCGAGCCGCACGGCATCCGCGTCCTGCCTGAAAGGCACCCTTCAAGGCACTTCATGCTCACGTTTCAGCAAATCATCCTGACGCTGCAATCCTATTGGGACAAGCAGGGTTGCGCGCTGCTCCAGCCGATCGACATGGAAGTCGGCGCGGGCACGTCCCACGTTCATACATTCCTGCGCGCAATCGGCCCCGAGCCGTGGCGCGCCGCGTACGTGCAGCCGTCGCGCCGTCCGAAAGACGGCCGTTACGGCGAGAACCCGAACCGTCTGCAGCACTACTACCAGTACCAGGTCGTGCTGAAGCCGGCGCCGGAAAACATCCTCGACCTGTACCTCGGCTCGCTCGAAGCGCTCGGCTTCGACCTGAAGCAAAACGACGTACGCTTCGTCGAGGACGACTGGGAAAATCCGACGCTGGGCGCGTGGGGCCTCGGCTGGGAAGTGTGGTTGAACGGCATGGAAGTCACGCAGTTCACGTACTTCCAGCAGGTGGGCGGCCTCGACTGCAAGCCGGTGCTTGGCGAAATCACGTACGGTCTGGAACGCCTCGCGATGTATCTGCAAAAGGTCGAGAACGTCTACGACCTGATCTGGACCGAGTGGGAAGAACAAGGCCCGAACGGCCCGGAAATGCGCCGCCTCACGTATGGCGACGTCTATCACCAGAACGAAGTCGAGCAGTCCACGTACAACTTCGAATACGCGAACACCGATCTGCTGTTCACGTTCTTCAACAGCTACGAGAGCGAAGCGAAGCGCATGATCGAAGTGCCGCTCGCGCTGCCCGCTTATGAACTCGTGCTGAAAGCCGCGCACACGTTCAATCTGCTCGACGCGCGCGGCGCGATCTCGGTGACGGAGCGCGCGGCGTATATCGGCCGGATTCGCGCGCTGTCGCGCCTCGTCGCGCAGGCGTATTACGACTCGCGCGAAAAGCTCGGCTTCCCGATGCTCGGCAATCCCGTGCACGGCGTGCCCGGCCTCACCACCGACGAACAGGACGCCGCGATGCCCGCGTGGGCGCCGCCGCTGAAGGTCGAACGCAAGATCGACCAGGACTGACGAGACCAAGAAGACATGACGCAATCCCATCAAGCCACCCTGCTCGTCGAACTGCTGACGGAAGAACTGCCGCCGAAGGCGCTCGCGCGCCTGGGCGATGCGTTCGCCGAAGGCATCACGCAACGCCTCGCCGCACGCGACCTGATCGAAGGCGAAATGCAGTTCGAGCGTTACGCGACGCCGCGCCGCCTCGCCGTGACGATCAAGAACGTGCGCAACGTTGCGCCCGAAAAACACGTGCGCGAAAAAGTGCTGCCCGTGTCCGTCGCGCTCGATGCGAACGGTCAGCCCACGCCGCCGCTCGCCAAGAAACTGGCTGCGCTCGGCTTCCCCGATTTCTCGGTGAACGATCTCGAACGCGCGAACGACGGCAAGGCGGAAGCGTTCTTCCTGCGCTACGCGGCGCCCGGCGCGACGCTCGCCGAAGGGCTGCAGACGGCGCTCGACGAAACGCTCGCCAAGCTGCCGATTCCGAAGGTGATGACGTACCAGCGCCCGGACGGCTCGAACGTGCAGTTCGTGCGGCCCGTGCATCGTCTGACGGTGCTGCACGACCACGAAGTCGTGCCCGTCACGGCATTCGGCATTGACGCCGACGACACCACGCTCGGCCATCGCTTCCTGTCCGAAGGCTTCGTGCAGATCCAGCACGCGAATCACTACGCGGAAACGCTGATGCACAAGGGCAAGGTCGTGCCGAACTTCGCCGATCGCAAGGAAACGATCCGCACGCATCTGCTTGCGCACGCGGACGGCGATCAAGTCGTGATGCCCGAATCTCTGCTCGACGAAGTGACGTCGCTGGTCGAATGGCCCGTCGTCTACGCGTGCAAGTTCGAGGACGAATTCCTGCAAGTGCCGCAGGAATGCCTGATCCTCACGATGCAGACGAACCAGAAGTACTTCGCGCTCACCGACGCCAACGGCAAGCTGCGCTCGCGCTTCCTGATCGTGTCGAACATCGAGACGAATACGCCCGGCGAGATCGTCGAAGGCAATGAGCGCGTCGTGCGCCCGCGTCTCGCCGACGCGAAGTTCTTCTTCGAGCACGACAAGAAGAAGCCGCTCGCGGATCGCGTGCCGCAACTCGCGAACGTCGTCTATCACAACAAACTGGGTTCGGCGCTGCAACGCGTCGAGCGCGTCGAGTCGCTGGCGGGTGAAATCGCGCGCATGATCGGCGCGGACGTCGCGCTCGCGAAGCGCGGCGCGCATCTCGCCAAGGCCGACCTGCTGACAGACATGGTCGGCGAATTCCCCGAGCTGCAAGGCACGATGGGCACGTACTACGCGCGCCACGACGGCGAGCCGGAAGACGTCGCGCTGGCGTGCTCGGAGCACTATCAGCCGCGCTTTTCCGGCGACGCGTTGCCGTCCACTGCAACGGGCACGGTCGTCGCGCTCGCCGACAAGCTCGAAACGCTGGTCGGGATCTGGGGCATCGGCCTGCAGCCCACGGGTGAAAAAGATCCGTTCGCGCTGCGCCGTCACGCGCTCGGCGTGCTGCGCATTCTGGTCGAAAAGCAGTTGCCGATTGATCTGATCGAACTGCTGCGCGTCACCTACGCGCAGTTCGCGAACGTGCCGAACGTCGCCGATTCGACGCAAGCCATCTACGAATTCTGTATCGACCGACTGCGCGGCATGCTGCGCGAACGCGGCTATTCGGCGGGCGAAGTCGATGCCGTGCTCGCACTGAACCCGACGCGCTTCGACGACATCGTCGCGCGTCTGGATGCCGTGCGCGAATTCGCGGCGCTCGCGGAAGCAGCGTCGCTGGCGGCGGCGAACAAGCGCATTTCGAACATCCTGAAGAAGTCCGACGGCGCGAACACGAGCGGCGTGCAGGTCACGCTGCTGGTCGAATCGGCGGAAAAAGCGCTGCATGCGCAGCTCGAACAGGTTGCGCCGCGCGTGCAGTCGCAACTGGCCGAGCGTCAGTACACGGGCGCGTTGTCGGCCCTCGCGGCGCTGCGCGAACCCGTCGATACGTTCTTCAACGACGTGATGGTCAACGCCGAAGATCCGGCGCTGCGTGCAAACCGCCTGGCGTTGCTCGGCGCACTGCATCAGCAGATGAACTGCGTCGCGGATATTTCGCGTCTCGCCGCCTGAGTCCCGCATCATGCCGACTGCAAAAAAACTGGTGGTACTCGACCGGGACGGCGTGATCAACGTCGACTCGGAGGCGTTCATCAAATCGCCCGACGAGTGGGTCGCGCTGCCCGGCAGCCTCGAAGCGATCGCGCGGCTCAATCAGGCCGGCTATCGCGTGGCGATTGCGACGAACCAGTCGGGCATCGGCCGGGGGCTGTTCGACATGGACGCGCTCAATGCGATGCATCTGAAGATGCATCGCGCGGCGGCCGCGGTTGGCGCACGCATCGACGCCGTGTTCTTCTGCCCGCACACGGCCGACGATCACTGCGAATGCCGCAAGCCGAAACCCGGCATGCTGAAGATGATCGCAGAGCGCTTCGAGATCGAGCCGGAGGATACGCCGTGCGTCGGCGATTCGCTGCGCGATCTGCAGGCGGGCGCCGCGCTCGGTTTCATCCCGCATCTGGTGCTGACAGGCAAGGGCAAGAAGACGCTGGCAGCAGGCGGCCTGCCCGAGGGCACGCGAGTGCATGACGACTTGCGTGCGTTCGCGCTCGACTTTCTCGCCGAAGAACAAGAATGACGCCCACTTGACGCGTCCACATTGAAAAGACCACACCGATGCGCTTCATCCGCTCGCTGCTGCTGCTGATTTTTTTCGCGGTCTTCACGATTCCGTATGCGACCGCGTGCTTTTTCGCGTTTCCGTTCATGCGCGCCGACAACCGCTACTGGATGGCCGTTGGCTGGTGCCGCGTGACGCTCGCGGTCGTGCGCGTGCTCAACGGCATTCGCTACGAACTTCGCGGCATGGACAATCTGCCGAACGGTCCCGCCGTGCTACTGTCGAAGCATCAGTCCGCGTGGGAGACGCTTGCGTTTCCGCCTGCATCCCGGTTTGCGCAACGCGGTGCGCATGCGCATCGAGGGCGAGCGCGTCGCGTTGCCGGGGCCGCGCTCGCGCCGTATCTGGTCGGGTTGCTGGTGCTGCTGGGCATGCTGGGCACGCTGCTCGGCATGGTCACGACGCTCAAGGGCACGGGCGCCGCGCTGGAAAGCGCCACCGACCTGCAGGCCATCCGCGCGTCGCTTGCCGCGCCAGTCAAGGGGCTCGGGTTTGCATTCGGCACGTCGATTGCGGGCGTCGCGACCTCGGCGATGCTGGGTCTGCTGTCCGCGCTGTGCCGCCGCGAGCGGACGCGGGCGGCGCAACTGCTCGACACAAAAATCGCGACGACGCTGCGCGCCTACTCGCAAAGCGCCAAGCGCGACGAAACCTTCCGGCTGCTGCAACGCCAGGCCGACATGATGCCGACGCTGGTCGACCGCCTGCAGACGATGATGGCGGCCATTGAACAGCAGAGCTTCGCCGTGAACGAGCGGCTGGTCGCGAGCCAGCAGGCTTTTCACGCCAAGACGGAATTGACGTATTCGCGCCTCGCTTCGTCCGTGGCGCAGTCGTTGAAGGACAGCGCGGCGGAGAGCGCGCGCGCCGCGGGCACCGCGCTGCAGCCCGCGATGGAAGCGGCGATGGCCGGACACGCACGCGAAATGGCGTCGCTGCGCGAGACGGTCGCGGAGGCGGTTCAGCGCCAGCTGGACGGCCTGTCGACGGGCTTCGAAGCGACCACGGCCAATGTCGCGGAACTCTGGAACAAGGCGCTCGCGGCGCACCAGAGCGCGAGCGAAACGACCGTGCACGACTTGCGCGCCTCACTGGAGCGCTTCAACGAGAGCTTCGAGCAGCGCTCGACGGGGATGTTCGAAGGCGTATCGGCGCGTCTCGACGCAACGGCGGGCACGCTCGCGCAAACGTGGCAAGACGCGCTGTCGCAGCAGCAGCGCGCGGGCGAAGCGCTCGCCGAGCAGAACCGGCAGGCGCTGACGACAGCCGCGGCCGCGTTCGAACAGCATTCGGCGGCGCTGCTGCGCGCCGTCGACGCATCGCACGTTGGTCTGCAGGCGGAACTGGCAACGCGCGACCAGCAGCGTCTGGACGCATGGAGCGCATCGCTCGAAGGCGTCGCGGCAACGTTGAGCCGCGAATGGGAAGCGGCGGGCGCGCGCACGGCGAGCCGCCAGCAGGCAATCTGCGACACGCTGGCGCAGACGGCGCGCGATTTTTCGGAACAGACGCAGACGCACGCGAACAGCACGATCGCCGAGATTTCGCGGCTCGTGCAGGCCGCGTCGGAGGCGCCGCGCGCGGCGGCGGAAGTGGTCGCCGAATTGCGCCAGAAACTGTCCGACAGCATGGCCCGCGACAACGCGATGCTCGACGAGCGCAGCCGTCTGCTCGCCACGCTGGAAACGCTGCTCGACGCCGTGAATCACGCCTCGACGGAACAGCGCACGGCCGTCGATGCGCTCGTGTCGACGTCGGCGGGTTTGCTCGAACGCGTCGGCGCGCAGTTCGGCGACAAGGTCGAAGCGGAAACGCGCAAGCTCAACGAGATCGCCGCGCATGTCACGGGCGGCGCGGTCGAAGTGGCGAGCCTCAGCGAAGCATTCGGCGCGGCGGTGCAGCTTTTCGGCGAGTCGAACGACAAGCTGATCGCGCATCTGCAGCGCATCGAGGCGGCGCTCGACAAGTCGCTGATCCGTAGCGACGAACAGCTCGCGTACTACGTCGCGCAGGCGCGCGAAGTGATCGATCTGAGCATGCTGTCGCAGAAGCAGATTGTCGAAGACCTGCAACAGCTGGCGGGTCAGCGCGCGTCTTCGGGAGTCGATGCGGCATGAACGACGACATCGACGGCGGCGTCGAACCCGCGACGCCCATCTGGGCCGCCTTCAGCGATCTGATGTCCGTGCTGCTGGGCGCGTTCGTGCTGATCCTCGTCGGCGTGATCGGCGTGCAGCTGGAACTGTCCGCGCGGCTCGACGATGCCGTCAAG
Source organism: Paraburkholderia bengalensis (assembly GCF_037126505.1). NCBI lineage: Bacteria > Pseudomonadati > Pseudomonadota > Betaproteobacteria > Burkholderiales > Burkholderiaceae > Paraburkholderia > Paraburkholderia bengalensis. The sequence goes on along the minus strand of NZ_JACFYJ010000001.1, from coordinate 317,900 downwards.
CAGCGTCAACAGGAGGCGCAGCGGCGCAAGACGCTCGAGCAGGCGCTCGCCGGGCCGCTCGCGGCCGGGCGCGTGACGCTCGTCAACGGGCGTATCGGCATCAGCGGCAACGTGCTGTTCGCGCTGAACTCCGATCAGCTGCAGCCGCAGGGCCGCGAGCTGCTGAGGAGCCTCGCTGGCCCGCTGTCGGCCTATCTGCGCTCGCACGACGAGATCCTGATGGTGAGCGGCTTTGCCGACGACCAGCAGGTGCGCGCGGGCAATCGGCGCTTTGCCGACAACTGGGAGCTGTCCGCGCAGCGCGCGTTGACGGTGACGCGCTCGTTCATCGATGCGGGGATTCCCGCTTCGTCGGTGTTCGCGGCTGCGTTCGGCTCGGAGCAGCCGGTCAGCTCGAACGCGGACAGCGAAGGGCGCGCGAAGAACCGGCGCGTCGAGATTGCGGCCGTGCCGAGACCGGCATCGTCGGGCGGCGGCAGCCGTGAATAGCATTCGCGACGGCGAGACCTGCGTCCCGCACCAGGGGTGCGAGGCACGCGCGACGCTCGACGCATGGCGCGAGCAGGGCGCCCATCGGTTCGACCCGCGGCGTTTTCATTTCATCGACGCGTTGGCGCGGCGCGCCGACCGTTACCAGGGTGAAGCGCGGCGCGTTCTCGACGAACGCCTGTCGACGTTGGTCGCCGCCTATGCCAGCGATCTCGCGGGCCATGCGCAGCCGGCGCCGGCGGCAGCCGATCAGCCAGCGCGGCCGTGCGCGCCCGCGCGCGGCCCGCTCGCCGGACTGGCCGACTACATCGCCAGTCAGGCGGCCGAGGTGGGCAAGCACGCCGTGCAAGGTGATGCTGCGCGTGCCGAGGTGAACGCGCTCGATTACTTCCGGCAAACCTGGTCCAGGGTCAGTACCGAGAAACAACTGCGGCAGTCGCTCGAACAGGTGCCGGGCAATGCCGGTCCGCTCAATTCGAGCAGCCTCGTGCACCGCTCGCTTTCGCTGATGCGCGAGGTATCGCCCGGTTATCTGCAGCAGTTCCTGTCGTACGTCGAGGCGTTGTCGTGGATGGAGCAGATCACGGGCGCCGCGACGCCGCCTGCCAGGGAAGCCCCTCGCGCCGCCGGCGCGAAGAAGGCCACGCGCGCCAGATCGCGCTAGCCGCGCACGGCGCGCTACGCCGTGTCCACCTGCTTCCTGTATTGCGACGCGAGCTTGTCCTGCTGGCTCGGCGGAACGGGGTCGTAGTGGCTCAGTTCGATGCTGTAATTGCCGTGCCCGCCCGCAATCGCATTCAGCCGCGATTGATAGTCGGCGAGTTCCGATAGCGGCACTTTCCCCGCGACGACCACCGCGCGCCCCGCCAGATTGCGCGTGCCCTGAACCTGCGCGCGCCGCGCCGACAGATCGCCGATGATGTCGCCCATGGTCGTTTCCGGCGTCATCACTTCGATGTTCACGACGGGTTCGAGCAGGATCGGCTGCGCTTTCAGGATCGCGTCGATGAAGGCCTTGCGGCCCGCCGTGACGAACGCGACTTCCTTCGAATCGACGGGATGGCTCTTGCCGTCGAACACGGTGACACGCACGTCCTGCATCGGAAACCCCGCCAGCGGTCCGCTTTCCATGGCCTGCAAAATGCCTTTCTCGACGGCGGGCATGAACTGGCCGGGAATCGCGCCGCCCTTCACGGCATCGACGAACTCATAACCGGTGCCGCGCGGCAGCGGCTCGACGCGCAGCATCACTTCGCCGAACTGACCTGCGCCGCCCGTCTGCTTCTTGTGCCGGTGATGGCCTTCCGCCTTGCCGCCGATGGTCTCGCGATACGCGATCTTCGGCGGCCGGGTGATGACGGCGAGTTTGTACTGATCGGTTAGCCGCTCCAGCATGTGCCGCAGATGCAGTTCGCCGAGTCCGCGCACGACGGTCTCGTTGGTGCCGACGGGATGTTCGATCTTCAGGCAAGGATCTTCGGCTGCGAGCTTCTGCAGGATTTCCCACAGACGTTGCTCGTTGCCGCGGCGTTCGGGCTCGATCGCGAGACCGTAGATGGGCGTCGGAAACGCGAGCGGCGCGAGATGGATGTTGCCGTCTTCGGGCGCGTCGTGCAGCACGGCATCGAACGATATTTCATCGACCTTCGCCGTCGCGCAGATATCGCCGGGGCCGGCATACGGTACTTCCACGTGGTCCTTGCCTTGCAGCAGCATCAGATGCGCCACGCGAAACGGCTGGCGCGCGTCGCCGATGTACAGCTGGCTGTCGCGCTTCACCGTGCCCTGATGGATGCGAAACACCGCCATCTTGCCGATGTACGGATCGATCACGATCTTGAACACGTGCGCGAGCACATGCTTGTCAGGATCGGGCTGCGCCTGCACGGTCTCGCGCCGGCCGTCGACGTCGCGATAAAAGAGCGGCGGGTTGCCTTCGAGCGGATTGGGCAGCAGCCGCACGAACACGTCGAGCAGTTCGCGGATGCCGGCGCCCGTCGTCGCGGACGTGAAGCACACGGGCACGAGATGCCCTTCGCGCAGCGCGCGCTCGAAGGGCGCGTGCAACTGCTCGGGCGTGATCGCTTCGCCTTGTTCGAGATACAACTCCATCAGCTTCGCATCGAGTTCGATCACCTGATCGATCAGCGCGTCGTGCGCGGACTCGACCGTCAGCAGATCCGACTCGCCCGACGGGTTGAAGAAGCAGTCGACCACGGCTTGCGCGCCTTGCGCGGGCAGATTGATAGGCAGACAGGTCTTGCCGAAGGTCGCCTGAATGTCGTCGAGCAGCGCGGGCAGATCGACCTTCTCGCCGTCGATACCGTTCACCACGATGATGCGGCACAGCTTGCGCGCTTCGGCCCACGCCATCATGCGGCGCGTGGTCATTTCGATGCCGGTGCGTGCGTTGATGACGATCGCGGCTGTTTCGACGGCGGGCAGCGCGCTGATCGAAAGGCCGGAGAAGTCGGGGTAGCCAGGTGTGTCGGCGAGATAGATGCGGGTGTTCTGATAATGCAGGTGGGCGATCGCGGAGCTTAACGAGTGATGATATTTGCGCTCCAGCGGATCGAAGTCGCAGACTGTTGAACCGCGATCAACAGTGCCCGCCGCATGGATTGCGCCGCCTTCGTGCAGCAGCGCCTCGATCAGCGAGGTCTTGCCGCAACCGGCATGGCCGACCAACGCGATGGTACGGATGGCTTCGGGTAGATAATCCATCTCCGTCCTCACTGTGCGACAGGTATTGGGCCATTATTGGTGCAAATGGCGCGCCGTACAACCTGTGCACGACGTTTCGGAATCTCGGTTATGCTGCGGCGCGGTAGAAAACGCATCGACGCGTTTCTGCTAAGGTGGCTCGATTAGCCATGAACTTCCTGGATCAAACACGTCATGACTCAACCGCTCAGAATCGATTTCGTGTCCGATGTCGCGTGCCCGTGGTGCGCTGTCGGGCTTTCGTCGCTACAGCTTGCGCTGTCGCGTCTCGGCGATGCCGTGCAGGCCGAGATCGTCATGCATCCGTTCGAACTGAATCCGCAGATGGCGCCGGAAGGCGAACCCATCGTCGAACACATCGGCAAGAAGTATGGACGTACGCCCGCACAGGTGGCGGAAGCACAAGCCATGATCCGCGAGCGCGGCGCGAGCGTCGGCTTTGCGTTCGGGCAGCGCACGCGCATCTACAACACGTTCGATGCGCATCGGCTGCTGCATTGGGCGGGTCTCGAAGGCAAGCAGTTGGCGCTGAAAGAGGCACTGCTGAAGGCCTATCACGGCGAAGGCAAAGACCCGAGCAATCACGATGTGCTCGTCGAAACGGCGCAATCGGTCGGGCTCGATGCCGCGAGAGCGCGCGCCATTCTGCAAGGCAACGAGTACGCCGACGAAGTCCGCGCGGAAGAGCGCGAGTTTCAGACGATGGGCATTCAGTCCGTACCGTCGATTATCTTCAATCAGAAGTACCTGGTGACGGGCGGGCAACCCGCCGAAGCGTTCGAGCAGGCCATCCAGCAAATCCTTGCAGAGACGCAAGGGTAATCGCCCACATGCGTGCTCCACGCTGCGCCACCTGACGCGCTCGTTCAACAGCATCCGGATGAGCGCGTATTGCGTGGCGCCTTCGTTGCAAGTCAATTGCAAGAAAAAATCTTTTTAGCGTGAGGGAATAACCATCGATCGCTGGCGTTAGCCCTTCTGTCGCACGGCTGTTTCGCGACTGCGGACCCGTCGTCGGGCCGCATCAGAAGAACATCGTCAAGCGAGGAACGGTTTTGAGTCACGACACGGTTCAACCGTGGTGGGTAAGGATCACGCACTGGATCAATGCGCTGGCCGTCGTGCTGATGGTCATGAGCGGCTGGCAGATCTACGATGCGTCGCCGATCTTTCCCGCCATTCAGTTCTCCCCTTCGATCACGCTAGGCGGCTGGCTTGGCGGCGCGCTGCAATGGCACTTCGCCGTGATGTGGCTGCTGGTCGCGAACTTCATTGTCTATCTGGCATTGAACATGGCGTCCGGGCGTTTCCGGCGCAAGCTGCTGCCCGTCAGGCCTAAAGAGCTTGCCGGCGATTTCATTGCCGCGCTGCGTGGACGCCTGACACATCACGATCTCGCGCATTACAACGCGATCCAGAAACTCGCGTATCTGGTGGTGATCGCCGACATCCTATTGATCGTGCTGTCGGGGCTCGCGGTATGGAAGTCGGTGCAGTTTCCGCTGCTGCGCACGCTGATGGGCGGATACGACAACGCGCGCGTCGTGCATTTCGTCTGCATGAGCGTGCTGGTCGGGTTCTTCGTCATCCATATCGCAATGGTCGCGCTGGTGCCGCGCTCGCTGCTGCTGATGATCCGAGGGCGCTGAATCATGACGATCCGAAAACGTACCCCTGAGGCAGGCTCTTTTCTCGCGACACACGGCGACTCCATCATTCGTGACGCGCAGCGCGAACTCAAGTCGCCTGCGCGACGGCTGTTCGGCCAACGGCTGCTGACGCTCGGCGGCATTGCGCTGTTATCCGGCTGCGATCTGACCAACGACCACGCCGTCAACACCGCGCTGCGCCGCATTTCGTTCTTCAACGACGACGTGCAGGCTTTGCTGTTCGATCCCAACAAGCTCGCGCCGACGTATCCGGAGTCGATGATCACGCGGCCTTTCCCGTTCAACGCGTTCTACGGCGTCGACGATGTGCCCGAGGTCGACGCCGCGAGCTACCGCTTGCAGTTGAGCGGCCTTGCGCAAGGCAAGCGCACCTGGACGCTCGACGAGTTGCGGGCGCTACCGCAGGAAAGCCAGATCACGCGCCACATCTGCATCGAAGGATGGAGCGCGATCGGTCATTGGGGCGGCGTGCGCTTCGCCGATTTCCTGCGCCGTTGCGGCGCGGATACGAGCGCGAAATACGTGTCGCTGCGTTGCGCGGACAACTATTGGACCAGCATCGACATGCCGACCGCGCTGCACGCGCAGACGCTGCTTACGCTGACTTACGACGGCGACGTGCTGCCGCCGAAGTACGGCTTCCCGATGAAGTTGCGCATGCCCACCAAGCTTGGCTACAAGAATCCGAAGCATATCGTCGCCATCGAAATCACGAACCAGTATCCGGGCGGCTACTGGGAGAACCAGGGCTACAACTGGTTCGGCGGTTCGTGACGCCATCACTCGTTTAGTTCCTGCATTCTCAAACCAACCCAATGGGAGCTTCTATGTCGGTCCGCATCAAACTCGGCGTCACGCTGTTGACGGCCACGCTCGCTACCGCTGCCTTCGCGCAGGCGCCCGCGACCAAGCCCACGCGCATTCGCGGCGAAATCGTATCGCTCGACGGCGACATGCTCAAAGTGCACCGGCGCAGCGGCGACACCGTGTCGATCGAAATGAAGCCGACGGTGACTCTGTCGGCCGTCAAGTCGATGCAACTGTCGGACATCAAGCCGGGCTCGTTCATCGGCACGGCCGCGACCACGGGCACGGACGGCAAGCTCACGGCGACGGAAGTGGTGGTGTTTCCGGAATCGGCGCGCGGCACGGGCGAAGGGCATTACGCGTGGGATCTCGGCCCCAACAGTTCGATGACCAACGCGAACGTCGACACGGTCGTGCAAGGCACGAGCGGGCGCGACCTGAAGCTCTCTTACAAGGGTGGCAACAATGCGGTGACGGTCCCGCCGAATGTGCCCATCGTTACGTTTACGCCGGCGGCGAATAGCGACCTGACGCCGGGCAAGAAAGTGTTCGTGGTAGCCACGCCCGCGTCACAGGGCGATTTCGTCGCGCAGCGCGTCGTCGTCGAGAAGGATGGCGTCGCGCCGCCGATGTAACGGCTGATCTGCTTCATCGCGATTCATTTGAGTGAATTTCGCCATTTATTTTCGATTTTTATTAATGGCTGCGGCGCTAACATCGCGTCGCAGCCGTAACAAAAAAGGGAAGAAATGGCGATCACGTTGCATTTACCGGCGTCGGACAGTTCCGGTAAGTCGTTAAAGATCGACGCTATCCGGTTTCTCGCGGCTTTCTGGGTGCTCATGTATCACTTCAAGCCGCCCGCATTCAAGGCGCTATTGCCTCATACGCTCGCGCCCTTGGGCAGCGCGCTCTGGTCGGGATCGACCGCGCTATTCGCGGGACCGGCCGCCGTCATTGTGTTCTTTGTCATTTCCGGCTATTGCATTCACGCCGCATATCACAAGGACGTTGCGCTTAAACCGGTCAACTATTATGCATCCCGCTTCATTCGCATTGGATTGCCTTTAGTTATTCTTTTGTGCGTCGTTCAGCCGCTGCCGATGGGGCAGAACTATCTGGAATCGGTGCTGTGGTCGCTTTACTGCGAAATGGTGTATTACGCCCTTTATCCCGTTTTGCGTGCGCGGCTTTACTACGTGGGCGAGATGATTGCCGGTTGCGCTGCAATGGCAGCCGTGATGGTCGCGTGTGTTCGTCTTGTCGGGCATCCCGTTTGTCACGGCTGTGTGTATGAGACGTATCGCGTGCCGGGCACGGCGCTGCTCTACGCGGCGGGATGGATTTCCGGTTGCCTGATCGCCGAAACCCAGCGCAATGCCGCGCGATTCCAGATTCGCGGTGCGTATTCGCCGCTCACGATGGCGATCCATCGCGCACTGCAGGCCAGCACGCATTACCTCGCGAACCATCTGATCGTGCTGAGAGCCGTGGTCGTCGCGGCGGGCGTGGCTGTGATGATTCTGCTTTCGGAATCGAGCCTCAAACCGGCGATGCTGCCGCTCGTCACGCCCGACATCACGCTGCCGATGTTCCAGTTCCTCGCGGTCATCTGGATCGCGACGGAAACCGCGACACCGACGCGATCGCGCGCCTGGACGTGGCTGGCGGGTCTGGGCGCGTGGTCCTATAGCCTGTACCTCTGCCACAAGACGGCGCTCGCGCTGCTCGAGCTGATGGCATTCGACGGGAGCGGGCGGTTTGCGTGGTTCGTCGAAGTGCCGCTCGCGCTTGCGATCAGCTATGCGTTTTATCGCGCGATCGAAAGGCCTTCGCATCTGATTTCGCAGCGGTTGCGCAAGTACGCGCCGGGCGTGCCGGGCGCGCCGGCTGCGTGAGCGGCAGCTTGAGCGGCACAGACGCAGTCGGCGGGCGAGGGCGCTACGGCGTCCAGCGATACACGACGAGGTTCGATCCGTTGTAGTTGTCTTTCGTGACCACGTATTCGCCCGTCGATCGGAGGAACGCGCGCAGTCCGTACATCGAGTCGACGTCGTTGCCCACATCCACCGCGCCGTTGCTCGAATTGATCAGCGTCGTGTCGAGGTGGCCCGTGGTCAGGTTGAATGCGTCGATGTTGGGCACCGTGTGCACGTATCCGACGAACAGGTAATTCCCCGCCGCCGTCATCGACTTCGGGTTGGCGCTGGTGAGGTTGATCACCGGGTCGGGCCGCGTCATGTTGCCCGCGCTCCAGCCGTGGTAGACCTCGATGCGCGAGTTCATCGCCGTCCAGTCCCAACTGCCCGCGATGCCCTGCGCGAGAATCATCGTGTCGGTTTCCGCGAGATAGATGAGGCGCGTGAGGGGCCGGATGCTGAGCGGAATCGGCAACGCGATGCCCGCGCCCCACGTCGGCTTGCCGTATCCGTCAAAGCCCGTCAGCGGATAGTGATAGATGTGATTGGTCCGGTCGAGGCCCGCCCACACGTCGCCCTTGCTGTCGATGCTGAATCCGCCCGTCACGGGGCGCGTGGTGTTGAATGCCGTGCCGGGAAGCGACGCATCGGGAATCGCGATATAGCCCTTCGACGGTTCGAAGTGGAAGAAGTTGAACACGGACGGATTCTGTCCCGACGCGACGAGTATCCGGTTCCCGCCGACGCTGACGAGCTGGCCGAAGTGCTGGCCGCGCTGCGTATCGTTGACGTTCAGGCGCGGATCGGCGGGATAGGCGAACGGATCGACGGTGTTCGCGACGAAGGTGCCGCCTGCCGTGCCCGTGTAGAGGTTCATGCCGCTATAGAACAACGCGCCGTCCGTCGCCGGGTCGGGCGCGGCGGCGGCTTCGAAGTTGAGCGACTGCAGCTTCCATTGCAGATTGCCCGCGCTGTCGTAGGCGTGAATATCGGTGCCGCCATTGCGTCCGAGATCCCAGCCGCCGCCCCACGGATTGTTGAGCACGTACAGCGTGCCGGCTGCATCCTTGCCAATGCCGACGATGCGCGTGAAGCGCTTGTCGCCGACCTGGCCTCGGATTCCCGTCGTGGTGTCGAGATACCCGCCCTGCACGCCGAACGTGCCGGCGAGTTGCGGCGCGCCGGACACGTTGTACATCTTGATGTTCATGTCGGGGCCTTCATCGCCGACCATCAGCAGGCCAGACGATGCATCGAAGTACAACGCCGAAGGCCGCGACGATGCGGGCATCTGGATCGTGTTCAGCAACGCGCCCGCCGGGCTGTACTCGACGATTGCGGCCGCGCTCATGCGCGCCACCCAGAGGTTGCCCGCGCTATCGAGTGCGAGCGCGCCCGGACTCGCGACGCTGATGTCGCTCTGCCATGCGCCGTCCGTCGTGAAGACACGCACGCGATTGCCGAAGAAGTCGCTTGCGTAGAGAAGCGAGCCTGCCGTCGCGAGTCCCGTGATCGCGTCGACGCGGCTGAGCGCGTTCCAGGTGCTGACATTGATGATGAGATCGCGCGTGCGCGTCGCGCGGTTGTATCGGCCCACGCCGCCGCTGCCACGGGGCGTACCCACCTGCATCGCGGCGAAGATCGAGGTTGCGTTGCCTGTGATCGCGCTGCCCTGGAACTCGCTGTTGATGCCGATCGTGCCGATGCTCTGACCTTGCTGGTAGATCGCAACGCCGCCTGAGTTTTCGTCCCACATCGACGCGGTATAGATGACGCCTTCGGGCGCGACCCACATCGAGCGCGCGCCGTTGCCGACATGCGCAGCTTGTGTGCCGTAGGTATTGGCGAGCCAGTCGGTGGTGTATTGCGCATTGCAGGTGCAGGCGACGGCCGCGAGAAGTGTGCCGGAAAGACGTGCGCCAGACAAAAGCGCGCGAAGCCATGTGCGTGGCAGGATCATGCGAGTTGTTCTCCTTGCGTCGAGCGCGCCGGCCGGCACGCGATGCGCCGTATTGCGATGCACGAAATGTTAAGCGCCCATTTATTCAATTGACGGCGGAAAAAAACATTTAAAAAGCGGGGCGTCGATAAATGATGTGGATTGAATCAGCGGCCGTACGAATGCCATTGGATGCAATGCGATGGGCATGCGAAAACCCGGCCGTTCACGAAATGCCGCACTAGAATGAGTTACGGCTGCGCGAACATTCGCGACGATGCGGCTTCGCGCACGCATTCCATTCGTCAGCACAGGAGGACGAGCATGCCGACCTATCAATACCGTTGCGAAAGTTGCGGCGAGAAATTCGAACATGCGGAACACGTCGCGGAGCATGCCACGCTGCAACTGAAGTGCCCGAAGTGCGGCAGCGAAAAGGTGCAGCACGCGCCGACGCCGTTCGTCGCGAAGACATCCCGAAAGAGTTGAGCGCGGCGGATTCGCGCGGCTGGCACGGTCGCCGGCTAACCTGATCGAGGTCGTGATGGCATGGCTTGTCATTCTGCACGGCGCTTACTGGCGCGACGTGTCGCCCGAGGTGTTCAAGGAGCACGGCAAACGGGACGACTGGAGCCAGTTGATATGCAATTCCTTCGACGCGAGCGAAGACATGTGCGAAGTGGAGCATGACGGTGTGAAGATCCTGATTCCGCGCAATACCGTCATCGCCGCCGTGAATCTGCAGGATCGCGAGCAGGGCAGGCGTTTCGGCTCGCCTGTCGGCGAAGGCGACGCGCATTCGTGACGCCGCAGCGCATCTGATCCCCTCCCGCGCCCCGCGCAGGCAGCATCGTGCGAAACGACACGCTGCCCTCAAGCCGATCCGTTTTCAGCCGTTAACCCAGAGAGCAAGGATGCAAAGCTGCACCGCGCTGCCCTCGCGCGACGACCGATCACGGCTGAGTCATGTCCGAGAAAACTTCCATCTTCGATTCATTGCTGGCGACGCCGACGCCCGAGCGGGCCGTCGTCGATCCGTCGGTGCGCGCGGCATTGCTCAGCGCATTGTTCGACAACGCTTGGCCGCTGTTCCTGTCCGGCATGTCGAGTATTTTCGTGGCGGTCGTCGCGTGTTTCCGCCTGCATCAGACGTGGACGGTGCCCTGGCTGATCGCGGAGGTCGCGGTTCTGGCCGCGCGCCTCGCCATCGTGCGCGTGTATGTGGCGCGCAGCCGTCTTTGCGCGCTGCATCCCGCGCCGTGGGCCGCCCGCTACGCACCGTTGGGGCTGATTGCGTGCCTGCTGCTCGGGCTGGGCACGGCGGCGTGTTTCCTGTCGCCCGACAAGGAACTGGCGACCCTCGCCATCATGGTTGCGGCGGGTATTCTCGGCGGTATCGCGTCGCGCAACGCGGCGCTGCCGCGCCTTGCGATCGCGCAGATTTTTCTCGGCACGGCGCCCATCGCCATCGGCGCGCTGATCGCGCCGCACAGCGGCGCGTGGATTCTTCTTCCGCCGCTCGTCGCGTACAACGCGGCGATGGTCTCGGTCGTGCGGCGCCACTACAAGGGACTGGTCGCGCTGATGACGGCCGAGCAGCGCCACGCCGAGCTGGCCGGGCGCTTCGACGCCGCGCTCGCCTACATGCCGCACGGGCTGTGCACCGTCGACGGCGCGGGGAATGTCGTGATCGCGAACCGCCGCACGGCCGAGCTGTTCGGCACGACGGTCGAGATGCTGAAGCTCAATGTCCCGCTGCCGCAATTTATCGGTCACGTGGGCATTGCGCAGTTCGGCGAGACGCTGCACAAGCGGCTGGTCGAGCGCTGCACGGCGTGGCTCGGCGACGAGCGCAGCCCGATGGACCTCGAACTGCAGGATGGGCGCCAGCTGGAACTGACGCGCAACCCGGTGCCCGACGGCAGCGCCGTCATCATCATCGAAGACGTGACGCAGCGGCGTCAGACCGAGGCGCAAATCCTGCATCTCGCGCGCCACGATTCGCTGACGGGCCTGCCGAACCGGCGCGAGCTGCGCGACCGGCTAGAGCGAATCTTGCTGGACCACGCGCGGGGCGCGCCGGCCTCGATTGCGATGATGTATCTGGATCTCGACGGCTTCAAGCAGGTCAACGACCGGCTCGGCCACTGCGCGGGAGACGAGGTGCTGGAGACGGTTGCGACGCGGCTCACGCGCATCCTGAGCCCTGGCGAGCTGGTGGCGCGCCTGGGCGGCGACGAGTTCGCGATCATCGCGGACGAGACCTCGTTGCCGTCCATCGTCGCGCTGGCCCAGCGAGTGATCCGCGATATCGCGCTGCCGTATCACCTGTCGACGGGCGAAGCCGTCAGCATCGGCACCAGCGTCGGCATTGCGCTCGCAGCCAACGACGACTCCGTCGACCGCCTGATCCGCCGCGCCGACCAGGCGCTGTACAGCGCGAAGCAGGCCGGGCGCGGCACGTATCGCGTCGCGAACGCGTAGGCGTCCGCTTGGGGCCGCTTGCGTCGGCGCGGCGCGCCAGACGCGGGTTGAGATGCGCGTTACAGGTAGCTGCAGACGTAGTCGAGCGTTTCGATCACGTCGATATCGAAGCGGCTCTTGCCCGGCACCGAAAACGTGTCGCCTGCGCGATACGTGTTCCATTCGTCGCTGCCGTCGAGGCGGATACGGCATTGGCCCGCCTGCACTTCCATCAGTTCGGGCGCGTCGGTGCCGAAATTCAGCGTGCCCGGCAGGATCACGCCGAGCGTCTTGCGCGTGCCGTCGGGAAACAGCACGGTGTGCGAGACGCACTTGCCGTCGAAATACACGTTGGCTCGTTTGATAACGGAAACCTGATCGAATTGCGTTGCGGCCGTCATGGCGTTTTTCCTTGGGACAGGTGAATGATGGAAGCGGCGCCGGCGATCGTCAGCGCAGGGCGGTCATGATACACGGCGCGCGGCGCCCGCCGCACCTGCTCACGAAGCGTCGACCTTGACGGGGTCCGGCAGCGTCCATGTCTTGTCGAACAGTGGCCGCGCGGGTTGATACGCCCGGAACAGCAATTCGAATTTTTCCCCGCGTTCGGTTGGTATCCAGTTCTTTTCGTGTCCGGCGGGCACATCGGGGCCGAAGAAAATATCGGTAGAGCCGTCGGCGTTTTTCACCATGTCCGTCGACTGCGACGACCGGCTCGCCCGCGTCATGTTCCTGATCAGCGCATGCGTGTCGTGGTCGTAGACGGTGACCGACCAGTACTGGCGGACGGGCGCGTTTTGGGGCACCGTGAGCCGATAGTGGTGGGAGCCGTCGAGCGCGCCGCCGTTCTTGTCTTGCCACGACAGCAGATAAAACTGGCCTTCGCCGAGCCGCTTGATGCCGACGTAGCCCATGGAGTAGACGAGTGCGCGTGCATCGACAGGATAGATGTCGGGCTCGCTGTAGCCCTTCGATGCGTCCTGCACCAATGCCTGCGCTGCCGGCACCACCCAGCGCGCGCCCGGGAAGTACGGCGTATAGGCGCGTTCCAGCTCGTGCGCAATCCAGTCACGCGCGTCGAGCGCGGCCTGGTCGAGCTTCTTGCGGCGCTGTTCATCGGGCGCGAAGGGCTTGCCCTTTTCGATGCCGATCGATTTCAACTGGTCGATCATGACCTTGTCCCGTTCCAGCCACGGCTCGTTCTGGACAATCCGGCTGAGCGACTCGAAGTAGCGGGTGTCGTAGGGAATGGTTGCGTCGAAAAGCTGGTTGGCGGCATCGGTGAATCGCGTGGCGGGCGGATGGGCCGCATCTGCGAGCGCGTACAGCTTGAGCCGTTTGCCATAGGCGACGGCGTTCGCGACGTCTGCTTCGCTGCGGCTGCGCAACGTCGAGCGGATCAGCGCGTAGCCGCTGTACGTGGGCGAGCGAAGCACGATATAGCCCGCAGGCAGCTTGCCCTTGTAGCCGGGCGGAAGAATCAGATACTTGCCGCCCGCTCCCTTGTCCGCTCCTGCGGGGCCAGCGTCTTCGAGCGGCATCTGCCAGATGTCGTCGATGTTGCCTGTGAACGAGCTGTCGCTGGTGGCCGGCGGCACCTCCAGCACGATCGGGGCGTGCTTCGTGTTGAAGAACGGCATCAGGTAGATCGCGTCCGGATTGGGCGTGAGCGTCTGGTTGCGCCAGTCGACGGGGCGCGACCAGTAGACAATTTCGTTTTCTTTCGCGCCCGTCTTGAGGGCGGCTTGCAGCATCAGGTCGGTATTGACGGCGGGCATCGCCCAGATGACGGCCTGGGTGGCGCGGGACGTCATCACCCGGTCTTCGACCGTTTGCGTCTGACCGAACGCCAAGGTCGCGCCGCTCGCCAGCAGCAATGAAGCAAGTACTGTTTTGTTCAACTTTTTTCTCCCTACGGGTTACATCTGCACAAGCTGACCGCTTAGGAACCTTGATTTTCCTGAGGTCGGCAAACGAAGGTTCGGGCACTGGCGATGCGGTGTCATCAGCCGGGTCTGTGCCACGGCATGGCGGCTGCGGCGGGCGGCAGGCCGTGCGCGGGTATGTGGCCGGGAACCGGCCGCGATCCGGTCGCGCCCGGGGGCGAGTCGGGAAATGACATGGTCGTTCTGCGCCGCATGACTGTCTCGCGCCACGCGGATCGAGACGCGCGGGCTCACGCTCGTGTTGCCGGAACGCGCCTGGCCGCGCCGCCGTTACCGATGCACTGAAACACTCCCGAAGTCAATTCGTCGGACCGGCAGATTGGAGCGCTGCATCCGCGTCGGCGGCGCCGTCCCGAACCGGGAGAAACCCTCGGAGCGTTCGATCATCGCGCATCGATGCGCGATGATCGAACATAATGAGGTATCGTTCCCTTGTCATCTAGTGGGGCCGGGCGCTACGCTGCGGTCCATCTGATGACATTCCCATCGTCGTCAGCGTACAAAGCCAGCAATCTTGCACGGGACCAGAGCGAGCCGCTCAAGCGTCGACTCTGGCCTACAGGAGACAACCATGACCGCAGTCCCGGCTCACGAGCCCCAAGGCAAGCACCAGTCAACCAAAGCCGCCGCCAGCGGCTGGATCGGTTCGGCGCTTGAATACTACGATTTCTTCATTTACGCGACGGCCTCGGCGCTGATCTTTCCGCAGATCTTCTTCCCGAAGGGCAACGCGACGACGGCAATCGTCGCGTCGCTGGCCACGTACGGCGTGGGCTATGTGGCGCGGCCGATCGGCGCGTTCGTGCTGGGCCACCTCGGCGATACGCACGGACGCAAGAACGTGCTGTTGGCGTGCATGTTCCTGATGGGTTTCTCGACGATCGGCGTCGGCCTGCTGCCCACGTACGAGCAGGTTGGCGTGCTGGCACCCGTGCTGCTGGTTCTGCTGCGTCTGGTGCAAGGCTTCGCGGTGGCGGGTGAAATTTCCGGCGCCAGTTCGATGATTCTCGAGCACGCGCCGTTCGGCCGGCGCGGCTTCTTCTCCAGCTTCACGCTGCAGGGCGTGCAGGCCGGGCAGATTCTGGCAGCTGCCGTATTCCTGCCGCTTGCCCACTACATGCCCGCCGATCAGTTCAATGCCTGGGGCTGGCGCATTCCGTTCCTGCTGAGCTTCGTGGTGATCATTGCGGGCTGGATCATCCGCCGCAAGGTCGACGAGACGCCCGCCTTCACGGATGCCGAACAGAAGCAGGGCCGCGCCCACTCGCCCGTGGTCGACGCGTTCAAGTACAACGCGCCGAACATGCTGCGCGTCGTCTGCATGGCACTGATGAACGTGATTCCCGTCGTCGCCACCATCTTCGGCGCGGCCTACGCCGTGCAGCCCGCTTACGGCATCGGCTTCGCGAAAGACGTGTATCTGTGGATTCCCGTGGTCGGCAACATCGTCGCGGTGCTGGTGATCCCGTACGTCGGCAACCTGTCCGACAAGATCGGCCGCAAGCCGCCGATCATCGTCGGTTCGCTGCTGTCGGGCCTGCTCGCTTTCGCCTACCTGTACGCGATCAGCATCCACAACGTGCCGCTCGCCTTCGTGATGTCGATCCTGATGTGGGGCGTGGTGTATCAAGGCTATAACGCCGTGTTCCCGAGCTTCTACCCGGAACTCTTCCCGACGCGCACCCGTGTCTCGGCCATGGCGATTGCGCAGAACATCGGCACGGCGATCACCGCGATGCTGCCCGCGCTGTTCACGGCAGTCGCGCCCCCGGGATCGCAGAACATCTGGCTGACGGTCGGTGGCCTCGCTTTCGCGATCACCGTGGTCGCCGCGCTGGCCGCGATGAGCGCCCGTGAAACCTACCGCGTTCACATGGACGATCTGGGCGCGCCCGACGCGATCCCCGTCGACAAGAGCGAGTACGACCGCTTGCGCGCCGCAGCATTCGCACACTGAACGGAACCGCTGTTTTTAAGAGCACCGCTGACCATGATTTCTGGAAAGACCACCCTGATCGCGCACATCGGTTATCCGACTGAGAGCTTCAAGTCGCCGATGATCTATAACCCGTGGTTCGAGCAGAAGGGCATCGACGCCGTCGTCGTGCCGATGGGCGTGAAGCAGGAAGACTACGGGCAGAGCTTCGAGTCGATCTTCCGCTTCACGAATCTGCGCGGGGCGCTGATCACGATGCCGCACAAGGTGACGACCGTCGGACTCGTCGACGAAGTCACGCCCGCCGTGCACATCGCGGGCGCCTGCAACGCGGTGCTCAAGCGTCCCGACGGCTCGCTGCTCGGCGATCAGTTCGACGGCGCGGGCTTCGTGCGCGGCGTGCTGCGCAAGGGGCGTCAGCTGAAGGGCGCCCGCGTGCTGGTGTCGGGCTCGGGCGGTGTCGGCTCGGCGATCGCCGCTTCGCTGGCGGCAGCGGGTGTCGGCGAACTGGCACTCTTCGACACGCGCAACGAATCGGCCGAAGGGCTCGCGCAGCGGCTGCGCCAGCACTACCCGGCGTTGACGGTCAGCACGGGGTCGAATGATCCCGCTGGCTTCGACGTCGTCGTGAACGCGACGCCGCTCGGCATGAAAGAGGGCGACCCGCTGCCGTTCGACGTCACGCGCATTTCGCCCGGATGCTTCGTCGGCGAAGTCGTAATGAAGTCCGAGTACACGCCGTTCTTGCGCGCCGCGCGCGAGAAGGGCTGCGAGGTGCAGGTCGGCACCGACATGCTGTTCGAGATGATCCCCGCCTATCTGGAGTTCTTCGGCTTCGGAACCGCGACGCCCGAAGAACTGCGCGACGCGGCCA
This sequence comes from Paraburkholderia bengalensis, assembly GCF_037126505.1. Taxonomy (NCBI): domain Bacteria; kingdom Pseudomonadati; phylum Pseudomonadota; class Betaproteobacteria; order Burkholderiales; family Burkholderiaceae; genus Paraburkholderia; species Paraburkholderia bengalensis. The sequence continues at coordinate 301,133 of NZ_JACFYJ010000001.1, read as the reverse complement.
CCATCGCGTACTGAGCGTGCTTCCCCGGTCCGGACCTGATCGCGTGCTTCGTCGACGGAGCGCGCGATTCGCCCTTCCGTCACGGCCATCGCCTTTATCGCGTTCGGCGGGTTCGTGACGCTTATCACGCCGATCGAACGCAACCAGATTCGTCTCCTGGACAGCTTCGCATGATTCGCCGTGGCGCCCTGAGCTTTGCGTTTCTCCTGCCGTTTCTGCTCGCGGCACAACCTGTCGCAACCGATAGCTACCTGCCCGCGCTGCCCGAGATCGCTGCATCGCTCGGCTCGGCCAGCTCGAGTCTCACGGTGTTCGCGCTAGCGTTCGGCGTCGGCCAGCTGCCGATGGGCAGTCTCGCCGACCGCTATGGACGGCGGCCCGTGCTGCTCGCCGGTCTCGGCGCCTACACGATCGCCGCGCTGGCGGGCGCGCTCGCCGTGGACGCGTCGATGCTGACGACGGCGCGCGCGTTCCAGGGGCTCGCGATGGCCGCGATTCTGGTGTGTTCGCGCGCGGCCGTGCGCGATCTGTACCCCGCGAGCGACGGTCCGCACGTGATGGCGCGCGGGCTCACGGGGCTCGGCGCGACGGCGCTGACGGCGCCCATCATCGGCGCGTTCGTCGCGCAGCATGCGGGCTGGCGTTGGGTGCTCGCGGGCATGAGCCTGTATGCGCTCGCGCTGTTCGCGGCATGCTGGCGCAGCTTCGACGAAACCATCCAGCCGTCGGAAGGCGTGCAAGCCTCCGCCGGAAGCGTCCGGGAAATTTTCGGCAGCGCGGCGTTCAGGGCGTGGGCGCTGCTGGCCGCGGTCACATACAGCGGCATGTTCTGCTTTCTGCTGCTCTCGCCGATGGTGTACATCGGCTATCTCGGCTTGTCGCCGCAGCTTTACGGCTGGATACCCGCGGGCGGATCGGCGGTGTACATGCTGAGCACGATGGGGTGCCGGCATCTGCTGTATCGCCAGGGCGTGCTGCTGACGGTGCAGCAGGGTGCCGTGCTGAGCCTGTCGGGCGCGGTGATCCAGGCGCTGGGCTGCTGGCTGCTGCCGGGCAGCGCGTGGCCGCTGCTGCTCGGCCACGGCGTCTACTGCCTCGGGCACGGCATTCATCAGCCTTGCGGACAGGCGGGCGCCGTCGGCGGACTGCCGCGGCTGGCGGGGCGCGCGGTGTCGTGGTCCGGTTTCATCATGATGTGCGCGGCGTTCTGCATGGGGCAGACGGCGGCGTCGTTCGTCGATCCGCAATATCGTTTCGGCGCGTGGCCGATGGTCGTGCCGATGCTGGTGGCGGGATCATTGATCGTGGCGATCGCCTTCGTGTGGCTGCCGAGGCTCGGGCATTCGGCGCGCGTCGAGGCGCACGCCGCGCCGGTTTCCGCCGGATCGAAATAGGCCGTGCAGCGCGGACACGACGCGCAGCAGGATGTGTCTGTTCAGCCGACGACAGCCACGATATTGACCGTCCCCTGGCGGGCCATTTTCGCGTATGGGCACAGACGCTCGGCGTTTCGAACCAGCTCTTCGGCGACATGGCGCTCGACACCCGGCATCCGCACGCGCACGTCGATGAGCAGCGCGTAGCCGCCGTCCATCGGATCACGGCCGAACGACACCTGCACTTCGACGGCGATATCGTTGAGTTCCATCTTCGCGCGCTTGCCGAGCAGGTTCAGCGCGCCATGGAAACAGCCCGCGAATCCCGCCGCAAAGAGCTGCTCCGGATTAGTCCCGTTGCCGGGTCCGCCGAACTCATGCGGCAGGCGCAGATTGACGAGCAGATTGCCGTCGTCCGAGCGCGCCACGCCGGATGCGCGCCCATGCCCCGTCTCGCCGCCCGAAACGGTCACGGTCGTCGTGTACAACGGGGCGAACTCGCGGCCGCGGTATCGGTCGAGCAGGGAAAGCGGGGGCGCTTGCAGTTTGTCGTTGTCCATGTTGTGGTCCGGCTTGCGGGCGCCGATGTTGCGAACGCATTCGGCACCCGTACTCATGCTACGTGACAAAAACTCGCGGGAGTAGTCGCGTTCTGGGGCTCACCGTGTTTCCGTAATGACGCCAATCCGCGCTGAGTGTCCATGCAATGGCGATGCCTGGCGCGGCGTCAGGAAGCGGTCTCATACCGCCCGGTTGTGTCCTACACTACGGAAGCCAGCTGCAAGCACGCTTGCCAAGCGCACGCGGGGCGCGCTTCTCCGCTCGCCTCCATTGCTCGTTGCCGACTGTCCCCGGATGGCGTAATCGCCCCAGCAACGACCGTGCCGTGTACGAAGGCGCTGGCCTGAAGCCTGGCCGTCCGGGCATGCCTGCGTCCTCTGTGGGAGCATCGATGGATCAAACAGATGCATTGCAGCATGGTTTTCGCGTTGGCTTGCCGAATCCCGCTGACGCCTTGTCCACCTGTTTTTCGACCAGCTACGCAGGCATCATCGCGTTCATGGCGGTCGCCACGGAAGGCAGCTTCGCCAAGGCAGGCGAACGCCTCGGCATTGGGCGTTCGGCGGTGAGCCGGAATGTGCAGAAGCTCGAATCGCAGTTGAGCACGCGTCTTTTTCTTCGCACGACCCGCTCGACGCATCTGACCCGTGAAGGCGAGCGTTTCTTCGAAAACTGCAATCAGGGCGTCACGCATATCGTCGATGCGATGAACGACATGCTGGACCTTCGACAGGGCCCGCCGCAGGGCCTGCTGCGCATCTGCTCGACGGTCGGGTTCGGGCGCAACGTGGTGGCGCCGCTGCTCGCGCATTTCGCCGATCAGTACCCGGATATCGCCGTCGATCTGCTGCTCGACGACAAGCCCGCCGATTTCGCCGCCGAGCAGATCGACGTCGCCTTCCGCGATGGCTGCATCGAAGATTCCAGCATCATCGCAAAGCAGCTGATTCCGATGCAAATGGTGCTGTGCGCCTCGCCGCTTTATGCCGAAAAATACGGCCTGCCCGTGACGCTCGACGATTTGAACGCTCATCAATGCATCAATTACCGGCTTTCGGGCGGGCGCGTGTTCGAGTGGGAGTTCAAGGTCGACGGTCGCATGCGAAAGTATCTGCCGACGGCGCGAATGACGTTCAACGATGCCGACCTGGTGCTGCACGCTGTACTGGAAGGACGCGGAATCGCGCAGTTGCCGGGCTATCAGATTGCCCGTCACATTGCACGCAACGAACTCGTCATGGTGTTGCGCGGCCACGTGCCGGACGATCGGGGCCACTACATCTGCTACCTGTGCCGGCAGCATTTGCCATCGCGCATTCGCGTGTTCGTCGATTTCATGACCGAGCAGATTCGCGCGCTCGATCTGCTTTGCCTGGGCGATTTCTACATGGACGCTTCCGCAAGCGAGCATCACGCCTAGCTGACGCGCCCGCGAGCCGCCATTGGTGCGCGCGCGGAAACGGTGAGTGTTCCTTCGCATAGCTACCCACGCGCGAATGCGGCGCCTACCATGCAGGCATGTCGACGCAGACCCTCACGCGGGCGACGCGTCGAAGCTGTTCGTGGAGGACATCATGCTTCGTCTCGCGCCGCTGTGGGTGTTGGCCGGCTGGATTGCGCTGGTCGCCGTCAACGTCGGGCTGGCGCTCGCCGTGTCGTTCAGCGGCGCGCTTTGAATGCCGCGCGCGCTTGAACAGATCGTTTGATCAGATCGTTTGAACGTATCGTTCGGACGTCTCGCGATTCGTCGCTCAAAAAGTGTGATCGGCCAGCACCCGCGCCACTGTCCCGAGCGAGCGTCTGAGCGTATCGAGATCGACCGAACCGAGCGCCAGGCGAATAGCGTGAGGCACATGCGCCGACGTCGAAAAGGGCTGCGCCGTCGAAACCGCGATCCGCTCGCGCATCAACGCCATCGCGATCGCGTCCGCGCGCACTTCCTGTGCGAGCGCAAGCCAAGTGAAGTACGACGCAGGGTGCCCGATCCGCTTGATCCCGCCTAACGCTTCGGCCGCGATTTGCTGACGCAATCGCGCATCGTGTCGCTTGTCGTTCTCGAGCCGCTCGACGGTGCCGTCTTCGAGCCAGCCGCACGCGATGGCCGTCATCGTCGCGGGCGTGTTCCACGTCGTCGCGCGGATCATCCGTTCGAGGCGCGCAATGCATTCGCCCGGCGCGGCGACGAAGCCGACGCGCAGGCCCGTCGCGACGCTCTTCGACAGGCTCGACACATAGACCGTCGTCTCCGGCGCGAGCGACGCCAGAGGTGGCGGCGCGCCTTCGGCAAGGAACGCGTAGGCGGCATCCTCGATGACGAGCAGTCCATGCCGACGTGCAAGCGCGACGAGTTCGCGCCGCCGCGTCGCGCTCATCACCCAGCCGAGCGGATTGTGCAAGGTCGGCATCGTGTAGACCGCGCGCACCCGCCGTCGCTTGCAGAGAGTGGCGAGCGCGTCCAGATCGGGGCCCTGTCCCGCGGCCGGGATCGGTGCGAGTTCGAGCCGTGCGGCCTCGGCGGCGAGCTTGAAGCCGGGATAGGTCAGGGCGTCCACTGCGACGACGTCGCCGGGTTCGAGCAACGACATCGCGACTGTCGTCAGCCCGTGCTGCGCGCCGCTGACGATCAGCACGGTCGCGGTTGTCGCGGCGGTCACGCCCCGCCTGGCGAGGTGCCGCGCTACCGTCTCGCGTTCATGCTCGCGCCCGCCGTGCGGCTGATATCGCAACAGCGCGTCCAGTTCGCCGGCGGCGGCAAGCTGGCGCAGCGCTGTCCTGAGCAGGTCGGCCTGGCCGGGCGTCGACGGATTGTTGAAGCTCAGGTCGATCGTGTTGGCGCTCCATGCCTGCAAGTCGACGCCCTGGCCGCGCGGCAGAGGCTCCCTGACGAACGTGCCGCGGCCCGTTTCGCCGCTCACCAGCCCCATCTCCTGCAACTGCGCATACACGCGCGTGGCCGTGACGAGCGCGAGACCCTCGCGGGCGGCGAGTTCGCGGTGCGTCGGCAGACGCGTGCCCGGACGCAGGCGGCCTGCGCGGATATCGGCTGCGAGACGGTCGACCAGTTGCTTGTAGCGGGCTTCGGCCATACGGCAATGTATCCATGACAATTATTTGATTGTATTGATTGTCAGTCCTACCATGGGCCAGTTCAAGCTTTGCAACAAGCTCTGCAACAAGCCTGCAACAAGCCCTGCCACCGCACGAGGACGCCATGCACATCGCCATCCTGACATTCGACGGCTTCAACGAGCTCGATTCGCTGATCGCGCTCAACATCCTCAACCGCGTCAAACAGCCCGGCTGGCGCGTTTCGATCGCGAGCCCGACGCTGCGGGTGGTGTCGATGAACGGCCTGGCCGTGGAATCGCACGCAACGTTGCAGGACGCCTGCAATGCCGACGCCGTGCTGATCGGCAGCGGCATCCGGACGCGCGATGTCGTCGCCGATGCCGCGCTGATGTCGCAACTGAGGTTCGATCCCGCGCGCCAGCTGCTCGGCGCGCAATGCTCGGGCACGCTGATCCTCGCCAGGCTGGGCCTGCTGGACGGCGTCCCCGCCTGCACGGACGTCACGACGAAACCGTGGGTCGAAGAAGCCGGAGTCGCGGTGCTCAACCAGCCGTTCGTCGCGAAGGGCAACGTCGCCACGTCGGGCGGATGTCTGTCGTCGCAATATCTGGCCGCGTGGCTCATCGCGCGTCTGGTGGGCGTCGACGCGGCGCGCAGCGCGATTCACTACGTCGCGCCCGTCGGCGAAAAAGACACCTACGTGACACGCGCGATGACGAATATCGCGCCGTATCTTGCAGCGGACGGCGCCGGAGGCCCTGGCGCCGCGCCGCTCGTCGAGTCAGTACGGTAGGACGGGTTTTTTCGGCATCAGGAACGGGATTTGCGCAGTGGAGTCGCCTTGTCCAACAAGGTCGTCATTGTCTCCCGCGCGAGTCGTACATTCGTCAGATCAGCGGGAGCACCGGAGCCATCCCGACATGATCACGCCAGGTCCACACGTTGCACAGGCGTCGCCCGCTGCGCGCATACGCGGACGGCGCGCGCTGGAGCTAGCCGGATATTCGGGCAAGCCCATCGGTCTGCTGCTGCGCTATGTCGGCCGGCATCCGATAGCGCACGCGCTGGTGCTGGCGAGCATCGTCGCCGCTGTCGGCTGCTCGCTGGCGTCGCAGTTCGCGATCAGGAATCTGATCGACGCACTGCCCGGCGGCCGCGCGCATCCCGCTCAGGTCATCCACGCGTTTCTCTTGATCGTCGTGCTGCTGTTCGCCGACAACCTGTTCTGGCGTGTCGCGGGATGGGCGAGCGTGCGCACGTTCGTCGAGGTGACGGGGGACGTGCGCCGCGAACTGTTCGGCTATCTGGTAGGGCATTCGCCGGGCTATTTCTCGAATGTGCAGCCCGGCACGCTGGCGAGCCGCATCTCCGCAACGGCAAATGCCGTCTTCACGATGGAAAATCTGTCGGCGTGGAGCGCGCTGCCGCCGTTTCTGTCGGTGGTGGGCGCCGTCGTGCTGATCGGCCTGGTAAGCGTGTGGATGGCGTTGGCGCTCGTCGGCATCGCCGCCTGCATGACCGCGTTTCTGTTCTGGCTCGCGAGTAAGGGCGGCGAGCGCCATATGGGCTTCGCTTCGCGCGCCGCCTCTGTCGACGGGGAGCTGGTCGACGTGATCGGCAATATGTCGACGGTCAGAACGTTTGTCGCGACCGCGCGCGAATGCCTGCGCTTCGGTTCGTATCTGGACGACGAAATGGCCTCGCGCAAGGCGAGCTTGCGGTTCCTCGAAAAGCTGCGGCTGCTGCATGCCGCGATGACGGTGGTGCTCTCATGCTGCCTGCTCGGATGGGTGCTGTGGCTATGGACGCAGGGGCGGGCGACGACAGGCGACGTGGTGCTCGTCAGCTCGCTCGGCTTCGCGATCCTGCACGGCACGCGCGACCTCGCCGTGGCGTGCGTGGACATGATCCAGCACGTCGCGCGGCTCGCCGAAGCGGCGCAATCGCTGCTCGTGCCGCGCGAAATGGAAGAGCGCATCGGCGTGCCGTTGCTGCAGGTCCGCGACGCGAATATCGATTTCGAGAACATCACGTTCTCGTATCCCGGGCGGCGTCGCGTACTCGATCACTTCAGCCTGCATATCGACGCCGGTCAGCGGGTCGGTCTCGTCGGTCCTTCGGGCGCGGGCAAGTCCACCGTGCTCGCGCTGCTGCAGCGATCGTTCGATCCGCAGCCGGGCGCGGGCGCCGTGTGCATTTCGGGGCAGCGCCTGAGCGATATCAGCCTGAACAGCCTGCACAACGTCATCGCCGTCGTGCCGCAGGACATCTCGCTGTTTAACCGCTCGCTGCTCGACAATCTGCGCTATGGCCGTCCCGACGCGACTGAAGAACAGGTGCTGCGCGCCTGCGAGCACGCGCACTGCCTCGATCTGATCCGCGGCTTGCCAGAGGGTTTGCAAACCATCGTCGGGGAGCGCGGCACGCGGCTTTCGGGCGGCCAGCGGCAGCGCATCGCGATCGCGCGTGCGTTCCTGAAAGACGCGCCGATCCTGCTGCTCGACGAGGCCACGTCGGCCCTCGACAGCGCATCGGAAGCCGCGATCCAGCATGCCCTCGAAAAGCTGATGAAGGGGCGCACGGTGGTGGCCATCGCGCACCGCCTGTCGACCTTGCAGAACTTCGATCGCATCGTCGTGATCCAGCATGGCCGGCTTGTCGACGACGGCTCGCCGCAAGAGCTGGCGCGCCGGCCCGGCATCTATCGCGACGTGCTGTTGCGGCGGGAGCGCCGCATGTCCGCCTGATTCACGCCTGATTCACGCGTGATATACGCCCGTATTGCGGAAGCCGCGCGATGCCGATGCATCCCGAAGAACCGGAAGACCTGCAAACGCTGAAGGAGGTATTGCAATGAACGCTCGAACTTCGGCGCGACTGCAGCGTGAGGCGCTGTTGCGGGAGCGCATGGCCGTTTCGCGCGATCAGCTGCTGGCGGAACGCGCCGCGCTGCTGCTCGAAGACGCCCGCAGGCCGTCACTGCCCGCGCGCCTGCATGAGCTGTATTCGACCGCGCCCAATGTGACCATGCTGACGGCCTTCGCGCTGGGCATGCTCGTCATCGGGCCGCGCAGGGTCGTGTCGGTGGTGGTGCGAAACGGGCTCATCGGCTGGCTGGGCAAAACGGTGCGCCGCGCTGCGGGCCGCTGACTGCGCTCGTCAATACCGATTCGTTTCTTCATAAAACGCGAACGGGTTGTGATTGGCTTCGTAGAAGCGGCCGTGCGGTTCGAGATCGGCGCGGCGCATCGACGCCGGGAGTTGCTCGATATGCGCGTTGGAATCGGCGGCGACATCGGCGGCGACATCGGCGGTGAAAAGGTTAGCCAGCTTGCTTGCGAGTTTGGCGTACATGACGCTTTCTCCTCTGACATGTGACGGGCGTGTGCCTGTCGATGGAGTCAGCGTAACGATCGACACTTATCGAAGAATTATGGGTCTCGCCGGGCGGGCGCGCGGCGACGCTCGCGCACGGCGATCACGCGTTGATGCGCGACGGCATAGATCGCCGATGTGTCGGCGCTCTGGTTGACGACGAACCCGCCCGTGAACGCGCCGAACGCGGGCAGCACGCCACAGTGCGGGCCGAAGCGGAAGCAGGGCACGCGCACGGCGTCCGAGCGGCTCGCGATCACGTAGACGGGATGCTCGTGGCCCGCGAGCACGTACGCGCCTTCGATGGCCTGCGGGTAATGGCACAACGCCCACGGCCCATGCAGCCACGGTTCGAGCACGGTCTCGATGCCGAGCGACGGCGGCAGCGTTCCCGCATGCCGGTCGTGATTGCCTTCGACCATCACGATACGCACCGACGCATGCCGCGCACGCCATTCGGCAAGAGCGTCGATCGTCTCGCTGGCGAGCGACGCGCGGCCATGCAGCAGATCGCCGAGAAACACGATCGATCGCGGCTCGTGCGCGGCGATCAGCATATCGAGCCGCGCGAGATCGCCGGCCGTCGCGCCTGCGGGCACGGGCACGCCGTGCGCGCGGAACACGGCGTCCTTGCCGAAGTGGGCATCGGCGACGAACAGGCTCTGATGTTGCGGGTCGAACGCCGCGCGCTGCGCGCTCAGTTGCAGCGGATGGCCAGCCGCATCGATGGTCAAGGTGCCCAATGCCATCAGCGCGTCGCCTTGTCGAGTTCGGCGAGCATGCGCTCGATGCGGTCGGCGAGCTTCTCCGTGCTGACCTTCTCGCGTATGCGTCCGACGATCAGCGGAAACGCGAACGGCGTCGGCTTTTTCGGCTGCATCAACGCGAGACGGCTCGCGTTCATCGTATCGAGCGCGCGCTGGATGCGGCTGAGTTCGAGTTCCTGCAACATCACCTCGGTGTCGGCTTGCGTGAGCAGCAGGTTGCTGCTGTCGTGCTTGCGAAGGACTTCGTAGAACAGACCGCTCGACGCCTGCAATTGCCGCGCGCTTTTAGGTTGCCCAGGATGCGCCTGATAGACGAGCCCCGCGACGCGCGCAATCTCGCGAAAGCGCCGCATCGCCAGTTCGGATGCGTTCAGGCTGTCCATGATGTCGCCCGCGAGACGTGTCGACGAAAAGAGGCCTTCGCCGATCAGCGCGGCCCAGTCGAACGGCTGCGACGACAGCAGCTCGAAGCCGTAGTCGTTCGCGGAGATCGAGAACGTGCCTGGCCGGTCGCGCGCCGCGCGCCAGCCGAACAGCGACGCGAGCCCGATATGCGCGATGCGCCCCGCGAACGGATAACAGAAGAAGTGATGGCCTTCGCGCGAGCGCAGCACCTCGACGACCAGCCGTCCCGCTTCCGGCAACGCCGACCAGCTTGCCTGCAACTCCAGCAACGGGCGCACCGCGATCATCTCGGGTTCCACGTAGACGCCGCTGTCGGCTTGCGCCAGCATCGCGAGCGTGGCGTCCGCGAGTTCGGACGAGAGCGGCATCTTGCTGCCCGCCCATTGCGGCATCGCGCCTCGCGACGAACTCGCGCGCCGCACGTAGGCCGTCATCTCGCGCACGCGCACGAGTTCGAGCACGCGGCCGCCGAACGTGAACACATCGCCGGGCTTCAGACGCGAGATGAACGATTCCTCCATCGAGCCGATCCGTCCTCCCGTGAGCCACGCGACGTGCAGCGTCGCATTGGCCACGATGGTGCCGACGTTGTTGCGATGGCGCCGGATCAGATCCTCGCGCTCGACGCGATACACGCCGTCCGCATCGCGCGCGACACGGTGAAAGTCGGGGTAAGCGCGCAGCGACGTGCCGCCGCGCTCGACAAACGCCAATGCCCAGTCGAACTCCTGCTGCGTGAGGTCGCGATATGCGAAGGTCGTGCGCACTTCGTCGAACAGATCGGCTGCGTCGAAGCCGCCGCCGATTGCAACGGTGACGAGATGCTGGACCAGCACGTCGAACGGCTTGCGCGGCGTGTCGCGGCCTTCGATGCGGCGCGCCTCGACTGCGCGCCGCGCGGCGGCCGCTTCGACGAGTTCCAGCGCGTGAGTCGGCACGATCGTGATGCGCGACGCGCGGCCCGGCGCGTGGCCCGAGCGTCCCGCGCGCTGCATCAAGCGCGCGACGCCTTTGGGCGAGCCGATCTGGAACACGCGCTCGACAGGCAGAAAGTCGACGCCGAGATCGAGACTCGACGTGCAGACGACCGCCTTCAGCTTGCCGCTTTTCAGGCCGTCCTCGACCCACTCGCGCACTTCCTGCGCGAGCGAGCCGTGATGGAGCGCAAGCAGCCCGGCCCAGTCCGGGCGCCGTTCGAGCAACGCGCGGTACCAGATTTCGGCCTGCGAACGCGTGTTGGTGAACACGAGCGACGTGCGCGCTTCGTCGATGCCTGCCGCGACGGGACCGACCTGACGCGTGCCGAGATGGCCGCCCCACGGAAAGCGCTCGATGGTGTCGGGAATCAGCGTGTCGATGACCAGCGTTTTCGGCTGCATGCCGCGTACGGAAACGCGCGGCGTGTGTACGGGCGCGAGCAGCACGTCGGCGGCGAAGTCGAGGTTGCCGAGCGTCGCCGACAATCCCCACACCTGCAGATCGCGACGCCAGCGCGCGAGCCGCGCGATCGCGAGCTGCGCCTGCGTGCCGCGCTTGTTGCCGAGCAGCTCATGCCATTCATCGACGACGACGAGCCGCACATGCTTCAGCTCGTCGCGGGCATCGCTGCGCGTGAGCATCAGCGACAGGCTTTCCGGCGTCGTGACGAGCGCGCTGGGCAGGCGCCGGCTTTGGCGCGCGCGTTCGGCGGAACTCGTGTCGCCCGTGCGCAGCCCCACGGTCCACGGCACCGCGAGCTCGCGCGCCGAACTCTGCAGGGCGCGCGCCGTGTCGGCGGCAAGCGCGCGCATCGGCGTGATCCACAGCACCGTCAGCGGATCGGCGAATGCACGCGGCGCGTGATCGCCGAACACGGCCAGCGCGCCGAACCATACGGCCCAGGTCTTGCCGGCACCCGTCGTCGCGTGCAGCAGGCCGCTGGCGCCCGCCGCGATTTCCTGCCAGACGTGGCGCTGAAAGTCGAAGGGCTGCCAGCCGCGTGCGTCGAACCATTGCTGCGCGCGGGCGCCGAACGGCACGTTGGCCGCTTCGGCATCGGGCTGGTACGTCGCCGACGCGAACGCTTCGCGCGCGGGCTCGGCGCGGGCTTTGGGTATGCGGCGCGGACGGGGCGCGCGCGTGCGCGGCGTGCCGGCGGTGGCGTCGCTCGCGGCTTCGCCAGCGGTGTCCTTGTCCGCGTCCTTGCCGCGGGCGGTCTGAGCCTCGGCTGGATGGCGCTCGGGGTCGGTCGGATCGGTCATGAGACGGCAGGCGTGGCAGACGCGCGGAATCGCCGCGTTGCGCGCGGCGATTTGCGTTGCGTAGCATCGCGCGTGCCTGGCCGGGCGGCGCGTTCGGCGCGAACGACGCGCGAATCCGGGCAGACACGGGCGCGATGCCGCCGCGCCGCGCGCGAACTTACAACGAAGCGTTCTGCGGGAACAGCGCGCGACGCGTTTCCTCGTCGAAGTCGGCCTTTAGCGTGAGCTTGTCCTTCAGGGCCTGCGCGCGGATCGCGGCGGGACGTGCCGAAATCTCATCCACCAGGCGCTTGACGTGCGGATAGTCGCTCAGCCCCTTGTCGCCGAGGATGTAGCCCGCGAAGTTCGCCCAGCCCCACAGCGCCATGTCGGCGATCGTGTACGTATTGCCGGCGAGATACGTCGAGACGGCGAGGCGCTCGTCGATTACGCGATAGTGGCGCTCTACTTCCTTCAGGTAGCGATTGCGCGCATAGGCAATCGCTTCGGGCGCGTGGTGCAGGAAGTGCACGGCCTGGCCCGAGAACGGCGAGAGCCCCGTGCCGACCAGCATCAGCCACGACAGCATCGCGCCGCGCTCCGCGGCCGACTGCGGCACGAAGCGCCGATGCTTGTCGGCGAGATGCAGCAGGATCGCGTGCGAGTCGAACACGGTCACGCCCTCGTCGACGATGGCCGGCACCTTGGCGTTCGGATTGATCGCACGGAATGCCGACTGATGTTGCTCGCCCTTGAAGGTATCGACGGCGATCAGTTCGTAGGGCGCGCCCAGTTCTTCGAGCAGCAGCGCGGTTTTCATGGGATTGGGCGACGGATGGAAATAGAACTTCATGGTGTGTCCTCCGGGGTTGGAAAAGTGTGGCGGGTTCGATCGAAGCGCGTGGCGGGCGGTGTCGACGGCGTCGGCGTCACCTTCACGTCAACGGGCGGGCGGCAGGAAGCGCACAAGCGCGTCCGTCACGGCGGCAGGCTGCTCTTCGGCGACCCAGTGGCCCGAGCCCTGCACGTTGACGGCCTCGACATTCGTGGCGACGTGTCGCAGGTGATCGCCGATGATCGGCCCGAAGCTACCCGCGCCGCCGATGCCGAGCACAGGCATCGTCAGCTTTGTTCTGGCAAATGCCTGGTTGGCCTGCGCGTCCTGTGGAAATGCGCGGTAGTACTCGAAGCCCGCGCGCAACGCACCCGGCATCGCGTATTCGCGCGCATAGATTTCTTCCGCTTCGCTGGTGAAGGCGCGCGCGTTGACCGCTTCGGAGTTGTGGAACCACTTCAGGTATTCGAGTTCGTGGCCGGCGATCAGCATTTCGGGCACGTCCTGCACGGCGTAAAAGCGGAAGTGCCACGTACGCGGCATCTGCACGATCTGATCCCACGGTTCAATGCCCGGCAGCGGCACGTCGACTATCGCGAGCGCGCGCACTTCGGCCGGGTGCTGCGCCGCGTACGCATACGCGACCATTCCACCGAGGTCGTGTCCGACCAGATCGATCTGCGGACCGAGATTCAACTGCGCGACGAGCGCGCGGATATCGTTGGCGACGTTGGCCTTGTCATACCCTGTCGCGGGTTTCGACGTGTCGCCGAGGCCGCGCAGATCGGGTGCGAGCACCGTATAGCCGCGCGCGACCAGTTGCGGCATCACGTAACGCCACATGTACGACGTGGAGGCCCAGCCGTGCAGCAGCACGACGGGCGTGCTGCCCGGCTTGCCCTGCGCGAGCAGGTAGTGATAGCGCACGCCGTTCACGTCAGCCTTGCCGTCCTCGATCTTCGACGTCGCGGCAGCGATGGCGGCCGATGTCGCGGGCAGATAGGTGTCCGGCGTCGCGGCGTGCGCGTGCTGCACTGCAGCCATCAAGGCAATCGACGCGGCGAGCAGGGCGGAAACACCAATATTTCGCATGGGGTTTGCAATCCTGTTGAGCGGGTGAGGTGCGGCGCGGCGCACCGAATGGAAGTGATAGTAGGCAGGCGCGAGCCCATTGACGTACGCGTTCGCCGATGAACTCGTTCGATGAGCCTGGACGTGTCGGGGCGGGACGTTGTCGGCGCAGCCGGTGTCGGAGGAGGGGATCGTTTCTTGCTGGTTGATCTTGCCGGCTGGTCGTTAGCGACGAACTTGCACGATCGGTTCGATCAAAGCGGGCCGGGAGGAACCGAAATAAAAAAAAGCCCGCGCGAAGCGGGCCAAGAAAAACACATCTGCGTCTCTTGACGAAAGGAAGCCGTGCAGCAGGCGTGCTTCCTTCTTTTTTTCGTCTTCGTTCAATCGTAAAGCACGGCGGCGATCTTCGGATCGGTCATATTCGTCTTGTCGTACCAGTAGAAACCGGTGTCGACTTTCTTCGGCAACTTCTCGCCGTGCAATGCCTTCACAGCCGAATCGACCACGCATTTGCCGATGCCCACCGGGTTTTGCGTAATCGCGCCCGCCATCAGGCCCGACATGATGTCATCTTTCTGTTCCTTGCCCGAGTCGTAGCCGATCAGCACCAGCTTCTTGCCGGATTCCTTCACGCCGATAGCCGCGCCTTCCGCCGAACCTTCGTTCGCGCCGAAGATGCCCTTGATGTTCGGGTTCGCCTGAATCATCGCCTTTGCTATTTCCGCTGACTTCAGGTGATCGCCAGCACCGTATTGCACGGACACGATCTTGACGTTCGGATGCTTGGACTTCATTTCATTCAGGAAGCCGTCGCGCCGGTCGATGCCCGTGCGGCTCGTCTGGTCGTGCACGATGACGCCGACTTCGCCCGCGTTGCCGATCATCTCCGCCATCTTGTCGGCGGCGAGCGCGGCGGCGGCGAGGTTGTCCGTCGCGCAGGTGGTCAGCGGAATATCGCTGTCGACGCCCGAGTCGAATGCGATCACGGGAATCTTGCTGGACTGCGCGCGCTTGAGCAGTGGAATCGCGGCCTTGCTGTCGAGCGCGGCGATACCGAGCGCCTGCGGTTTTTTGGCGAGCGCCGCCGACAACATGTCGATCTGCTTGTCGACCATCGCTTCCGTTTCAGGGCCCTCGAACGTGATGCGGACGTTGTGCTCCTTCGCCGATTGCTCCGCGCCCGATTTCACCGCTTGCCAGAACTGATGCTGGAAGCCTTTCGAAATAAGGGGTATGTACGGTTCATCGGCAAATGCCAGACTGCTTGCGCCCGCCAGCGCGCCGACTCCGATCGCGATACTGAGTAGTCTTCTTGTCAACATGGGGTATCTCCTCCTAAGGTAGGCCTTGGTCCTCCAGCCGTTCACGTCTCTTCTTCGATGTTGCCCCTTTCGTGCGCTGCGTTAGCGCTTCCTGCGCCGCAGAATATCCGCATAGACGGCGAGAATGATGATGAGACCCGTCACGACGATCTGCCACTCCTGCGCGACCGACATGATGCGCAAGCCGTTGGTCAGCACGCTCATGATGAAAGCGCCGATGATGGTGCCGAGTATCGTGCCCGAGCCGCCGCTCAGCGACGTGCCGCCGATCACGACGGCGGCAATCGCTTCCAGTTCGTAGCCCTGGCCGAGCGCCGGCTGCGCGGAATTCAGGCGCGACGCGATGAGCAGGCCCGCAATGCCGCAAATGGCGCCGCCCAGCCCATAGATCGCGATCTTCCACCTGTCGACATTCACGCCCGACAGGCGCACGGCTTCTTCGTTGCTGCCGAGCGCGAAGGTGTAACGGCCGAGGGCCGTGCGATTGAGCGTGATCGAACTCACGATGGCGAGCACGAACAGGATCAGCACGGCATTCGGCACGGGTACGCCAGGCAGGAAATACGCGATCAGCGAATCCTGCGAGATCATGTAGAAGTTTTCGGTGTCGGTGAAATAGATCGGCTTGTCGACCGACACGACGAGGGAAAGCCCCTTGAGCAGCAGCATCATGCCGAGCGTCGCGATGAATGGCGGAATCTTCATCTTGGCCGTCAACGTGCCGGAGATCGTCCCGCACAGCGCGCCCGTGACGATCGCGGCGAGCACGCCTGTCCACATCGGCAAATGCCAGTACGTGAGAAACACGCCGCAAATGACGGCCGTGAAGGTCATCAACGTGCCCACCGACAAATCGATGCCGCCCGTGATGATCACGAAGGTGCTGGCGATGGCCAGCACGCCGTTGACAGCCGTCGCCTGCAGAATGCCGAGGATATTGTCCATCTGCATGAACGCAGGCGAAGCGAAGCTGAAAAAGATCAGCAGCAGGATCAGGCTCGTGAACGCGAGCAGCTTCTGCATGGCTGTCGGCGAAAAGAGCCGGGCCTTGAGACCCGTTGTGCGTCTTTCGTTGGAAAGGGCTGCCGTATCCGATTGCGATGTCATCGATCTGACCTCTGAAGACTCATGCTGCTTTCAAGGATTCGCGCTGCGTGGCGAGATGCATGATGCTTTCCTGCGTCGCCTCGCTGGCGGAGAGTTCGCCTGTGATACGTCCTTCGCACATGACGACGACGCGGTCGCTCATGCGCAGGATTTCCGGCAGTTCCGACGAAATCATCACGATCGCCTTGCCTTGCGCGGCGAGCGCGCGCAGCAGCTTGTAGATTTCGCTCTTGGCGCCGACATCGATGCCGCGCGTCGGCTCGTCGAAGAACAGCACGTCGCAGTCGCGCTCCAGCCATTTCGCAATGACGATTTTCTGCTGATTGCCGCCCGATAGCAGTCGCACCGGCTGCGTCGGAGACGGCGTGCGGATGGCGAGCAGACTGATGAAGTGCGCAGCGCGTTTGCGTATCTGCATGCGGCGCAGAAACACGCGCAAGGACAAAAATTTGCCGAGGTTCGACATGACGATGTTCGATTCGACGTCCATGCTGGTCGCGAGGCCGAAGCGCTTGCGGTCTTCGGACAGGTAACCGATGCTGTGCGCGACGGCATCGCTCGGTCTTTTGATGTTCGCCTTCACGCCCCGCACGAAGATTTCGCCTGATTCGATCGGGTCTGCGCCGAACACCGCCCGCGCGACTTCCGTGCGGCCCGCGCCCATCAAACCCGCGAAGCCCAGAATTTCACCCTTGTGCAAGCTGAAGCTCACGTCCCGCACGAGCGGACCTGCATTCAGGTGCTTCACTTCGAGCGCGATCTCGCCTGTGCTTTGCGTGCCTTCATAAGGTGCGGTATTGGCGAGCGTGCGCCCCACCATCATGCCGATCACGGCCGACACGGTGGTATCGGCCGTCGGGACGGTGGCCACGTACTCGCCGTCGCGCATCACGGTCACGCGGTCGGAGATCTGCTTGAGCTCATCCATCTTGTGCGAGATGTAGATGATGCCGACGCCGCGCTCCTTCAGTTGCCGGATGATGCGAAAGAGTTCGGCGATCTCGGCATCGTTGAGCGCGGAGGTGGGCTCGTCCATGATCAGCACGCGCGAGTCGAACGACAGCGCCTTGGCGATTTCGACCATTTGCTGGCTCGCGACCGTCAGCGTCCCGACTATCGTGCGCGGATCGAGATTCACGTGCATGCGCGCGAGAATCTCGCGAGCCTGCGCATTGAGCTTGTCTTCGTCGAGAAACACGCCGAAGCCTTTGCGCGGCTCCCGGCCGATGAACATGTTCTGCGCGACGCTCAGATGATTCATCAGTTGCAGTTCCTGATGAATGATGCCGATGCCTAGCGCCTGTGCTTCGCGCGGACTCGTAAAATCGACGGGCTTGCCGTCGTAAAGCATCTCGCCGGAATCGCGCGTGTACACGCCCGCTAGAATCTTCATCAGCGTCGATTTGCCCGCGCCATTCTCGCCCATCAGCGCGTGCACTTCGCCCGCTACGAGCTCGAACTGCACGTCGTGCAGCGCCCGCACGCCGGGAAAGCTCTTGCACAGCCGGTTGACGGATATGAGCGGCGTCATGGCTTGGCAGTGGTGCGAAGAGATGCAGAAGACATTGCAGAAGCCCTTATGCATTGCGGCGCAATTGCTTGTGCTGCTCGCAGGTGATCGAAGTCAAGGCGTTGCGATTCGTGTGCGTCAAATGCATGCGCGGCGCACGGCGCGGTGCTGCCCGCTGCATGGCGCAACGGGCGACGTGTCTCACTCTATGGCGCGAAAAGATCCGGCCTTTCTTTTGCGGACCGATGCAGCTCGGCGACGACTTCGTCCAGATGATCATGCATTGCTTTTGCGGCAGCGTCGGCATTGCCGGCGCTTATCGATTCGAAGATGCGTTCATGTTCGTCGAGCGTATGCGCGAGCCGCTCGGGACTGGCCAGCAATTGCCTCGCGCGATCGAGCGCGTTGCGCGATACGGCGACGATCTCTTTCACGCGCGGCAAGTTCACCGCGTCGAGCATGATTTCGTGAAAGGCGAGATCGAGCACATGAAACGCGAGGCGTTTCCCATTTCCAGCGACCTTGCGCTGCTCGTCGAGGTTCGCGCCGAGCGCGTCGATGGTTGCGCGGTCATGCATGAGCGAGACGGTTCGCACCGTTTCGACTTCGAGCGCGCTGCGTATGAACAGATGCTGACGGATGTCATGCAGCGCGATCGGTTTAACGCGCGTGCCGCGCTGCGGCAAAACCTCGACAAGTCCGGCATGTTCGAGCCGCGCCAAAGCAGCGGAAACAGGAAAGCGCGACACGCCCATCCGTTCGCAGACGGCCAGCTTGTCGATCATCGTTCCGGGTTCCAGCACCAGCGTCACGATCGCTTCTCTTAGCGCCTGTTCCACTGCATCGGTGAGGCTGCCGCGTTCGCCGCCTTTGACCTTTTGCAGTGCGACATACGGATTGCTGGCGGCACTCGCCACATCTGACGAAGAGCTCACGGCATGCTTGATTTTAAGAGGACATGCTAGCATGCTAGGAAGTGGATCAAGCATTGTCAACGCGTGCAAACTCCTAGCGTGAACGTTGGCATCGCTTATCAGGGTGTACCCGGATCAACGCGCGCATAGGGGTTCGTTTTCGCCAGCAGGTCAACGCCGATCGCCATCTCTGGAGTGGAGAGTGCCCATGACCACGATCACGAAGTTGTCCGTTCAGGACATCCGTTTTCCCACCTCCCGCTCTCTCGATGGCTCCGACGCAATGAATGCCGCGCCGGACTATTCCGCTACTTACGTCATTCTCGAAACCGATTCGCCGCAGAAACTGAGCGGTCACGGGCTCACGTTCACGATCGGCCGCGGCAATGAAATCTGCGTCGCGGCCGTCAACGCGCTGGCGCCGCTCGTCGTCGGCAAGAAGCTGGAAGATATCGCGGAGAATATGGGCGCGTTCTGGCGCGCCTTCACGTCCGACAGTCAGCTGCGCTGGATCGGCCCTGACAAGGGCGCGATTCATCTGGCCACGGCTGCCGTGGTGAATGCCGTGTGGGACCTGTGGGCGAAATCGGCCGGCAAGCCGGTGTGGAAACTTCTGGTCGACATGAGCCCGGAAGAACTCGTGCGCTGTCTTGACTTTCGTTACGTGACGGATGCGATTACGCCTTACGAAGCATTGGCGATGCTGCATCGGCATGCGAAAACCAAAGGCGAACGCGAGCAGGCCATGCTCGCGCAGGGCTATCCGGCGTACACGACGTCGGCGGGCTGGCTGGGTTACGACGACGATAAGATACGGCGCCTCGCGCGCGAAGGCATTGCGCAAGGGTGGACGCACTTCAAGCAGAAAGTGGGCGGCAATATCGAAGAAGATGTGCGGCGCGCCCGCATCCTGCGTGAAGAGATCGGCGAGAGCCTCAAGCTGATGATGGATGCAAACCAGGTGTGGGATGTCGACGAGGCGATTGCTAACATGCGGCGTCTGGCCGAATTCGATCCGTGGTGGATCGAAGAGCCGACCAGCCCCGACGATATTCTCGGACACGCCGCGATTCGCCAGCGGCTGGGTTCGATTGGCGTCGCGACGGGCGAGCATTGCCACAATCGCGTGATGTTCAAGCAGCTACTGCAGGCGCAGGCGATCGACTTTTGTCAGATCGACAGTTGCCGCCTCGGCGGGCTGAACGAAGTGATCGTCGTGCTGCTGATGGCGGCGAAGTTCCGCGTGCCTGTGTGTCCGCATGCAGGCGGCGTGGGATTGTGCGAGTACGTGCAGCATATTTCGCTGTTCGACTATATCTGCGTGTCGGCGTCGCTGGAAAATCGTGTGCTCGAATATGTCGATCATTTGCACGAGCATTTCGTCGATCCCGTCGTGATTCGAAATGGGCGTTATATGCCGCCGCAAACACCGGGCTATAGCATCGAGATGAAAGCGGCGTCGCTGGCGGCACACACGTTCCCCGCCGGCGATGCGTGGCGGCCTTGACGACCCGCATTGCTGATATCGCGGCCACGCGTGGAGGCAACGCTTCGGGGCGCGAACGCGCGGCTCGTGCGGCGCGCAAACGCGTCAGCGCAACAGCACGAGTTGCGCGACGGCATCCGCGCCGCACCAGACGATGGCGTTCTGACCATACGCCACGCCGAGCGCGCGAGCATCATCGAGCGACACGCCCAGCACAAGAAAGCTGGGTTCGCCGGGCCAACCATTCGACGGGTGCTCGCCAATACCCTCGATATACGTCGCGCCGCGCTGTGCAATGTCACGGGCGAGCGCCGCTTGCCTGCGGGCATTGGCCGAAGGCTCCAGAGACTGGCTTAGCGGATTGCACGCGGTGATGAACGCGCCCGTGCTCACATGCTGCGCGCGATAAAGTTCGGCAAGCACCGGATTGTGCTCGCCTATCGTTAGCGTGGTGGGCATCGGGCCGAACAGACGATAGTGCGTTTCCAGGTAAGCCTGAATCGTCTCAGGTGAAATAGCGGAATGTGACAACAGGAATCTCTCCGTGCAAGGTATGCCAGTGCGTGATGCCGCTTGCCGCAAGCTAGCGACGCCCGCTGCGGCCCCACACATAGCGCACCCAGCGTTGCCATCTGCTGCGCGGCATCGTCATGGCTTCGCGCGATGCCTGTTCCTGGCGGTCGCGCTCCACGCTCTTTTGCACCTGCTCGTGGATCTGACGCAACGTCAAGCCACCGGGGCCTTTCAGCTTGTCGGGATCGGTGTCGTTTGTCATCTGAATGCTCTCGTCTGGATGGGGCGATTCGATCTTGATACAGACGGATAGCGGGGGCAAGCACATGGCATGCAGTTGCCCGGCGCTGCGCTATCCAAACGCAATGCCCGTCAGCGACTCGCAGGCCTGCCAGAGTTGCCTTGCATCGTGTTCGTTACTTGCCCGAGCGGCGACCTTCGCAGGTCCCACGACTTCACCGCGCATTTCGAACAGGCCGAGCGGGCCATAGTAGCCGCTGTCGACGACATCGTCCGCCGTCGCGGCATAGAGCGTTGGAAGCGAGCCCGTCTGCTCGCTATTCAATAGCGTCTTGATCAGGACGCTCAGCACAGATCGAACCGTCGGGCTCGCAGCAAAATGGTCGGCGCGGAACAGGTTCGTGTCGGCAACGCCGGGATGCGTGGCGACCGACATCACACGGGATCGCGCGGCGCGCAAACGCCGGCTGAGTTCGAACGCGAACATGAGGTTGGCGAGCTTCGATTGTCGATAGGCCGTCATGGGTCCGTAACGACGCGTTGACTGCAGATCGTTGAAGTAGAGCCGCCCGGTCTTGTGCGCGATCGAGGCGACCGTGACCACACGCGGCCGTTCGGACGACGCCTTCGCCGCCAGCTCGAGCGCGGGCAACAGCATGCCCGTCAGCGCGAAATGCCCGAGTACGTTGGTGCCAAACTGCAATTCGAAGCCGTCGGCCGTTTCGACGCGTCGGCGAGGCGCCATGACGCCCGCGTTGTTGATGAGAATGTCGAGCGGCAGGCGTCGTGCCAACTCGCGCTCGCAAAAGCTGCGCACCGAAGCGAGGCTTGCGAGATCGAGCCGTTCGAATTGCAAGCGGGCATCGGGAATTTCCCGCTGCAGACGGCCGAGCGCATCTGCGCCGCGCTGTTCGTCGCGGCAGGCGAGCACCACCTCCGCGCCATTACGAGCGAGTGCTGCAGCGGCGTGGTAGCCGATGCCGCTGTTCGCTCCCGTAATGATGACGCGCCTGCCGTTTTGCGGCGCGACGTCATCGATGGTCCACTGCTTGTTCAGGGTCATCGGCGGCTTTGCGAAGAGGTCAGATGAATCTGCGTACCTTCGACCGTGATGCCGATGAACCGTTCAACAGGCTTGAGTGAGTCGGTATGCCGACATAGAGGGCTGTCTGGATCTCTGCGGGAAAACGCACCAGTCGCCGTCATCGTGCCGGAAGAAATAGAGTTCCCGATGGCCGTTGATCCGCGTTGCAGCGATCTGTACATAGCGCGTGCCGTCCGCCATATGACCGAACCGTGCGACGCGCACGCAATCCGACGGTTCAGGCCTGAGCCATTTCTCGACCTGGTAATGCAACGACGACCGTGCGGTATCCATGACACTCGACTCCTGCGACTACGTCTGCGTGGCCATCTCTATCGGCACTGGAGATGACTGGAGAGTAGGGCAGTGAAACCATTTACGATAATTAATGATTTTTATGATAACAATCATTAATGGTGTATGGAGTCGCGGGAAAGCGGCGCGGTCTATTCCGGCATTTGCGCACCACGCCAGATCTGGCACTGCTGACGTGCAACCTCATGCAACGAGTCATGCCTGCCGTAGATTCGGCGTAAGCACATCGCGTCGCTGAAACCGTCTGTCACGGTGCGCCGGATGATTTCGAGGCCTTGCTCCGCGCCCATATTGCGTGCATGGCCAGCGATTGCCTCTAGCGTGGCAAGGATCTCGCCGCGAATCGGCCCGCGATGCCCCGTCTCCGGATTCAGGTATTGTCCGTCGAGCCCAAAGCGGCAGGCCATGAACCGGTTCGTCCGGTATACCTCGTAATCTTGCTCACTCAGACGCAAAGGCTTTTCAACCAGCAAATAGCAAGCAAGCGCCTGGATATAAGCGGCGATGGCGGCGGCTCTTTCGACACATAAGGGGGTATCCATGACGCGTATTTCAATCGTGCCGTACCCAGGGCTTGGGCGGATGTCCCAGTAAAAGTCTTTTAGACTATTGACGAGCCCCGTCTTCGTCATGCGGTCGAAGTACGCTTCGAACTCGCTCCACCGTGTCACGAATGGCGCCCGACCAGACAAAGGAAAGGGGGCAATTGAATTCAGCCGGGCACACTGAAACTGCGTATCGGTGCCCTGGACGTACGGCGAGGAAGCGGCCAAGGCGATGAAATGCGGGATGTAACGCGAAAGCGAATGCAAAAGAACGAGCGCTGAATCCGCATCTGGGCAGCCGACATGCACGTGTTGGCCGAAGATCGTGAATTGCTGATATAGCGCCCCGTACAGCCCCATCAGGTATTCGGAGCGTTCGCGCCCGTCAGATCGCTGCTCGTACCAGTTCTGGAAGATGTTTGTGCCTCCTCCGCAAACGCCGACATTGAGAAAGTCGGCTGCCCAGACGAGCGTATCGCGAAGTACCCGGAGTTCATTGTTCACCTGATCGAAATCACGACACACGCCTGTCGACAACTCGATCATTCCCTCCGTCGTTTCCGGCTTGATCGACCCGGCAAAGTGCCGCTCGCTCACCTTGCTCAGCAATTCCGTCGCTGCCTTCGTTAGCGTGTAGTCGTGGGTATTGACGATCTGTACTTCAAGCTCGACTCCCATCGTAAACGGATCTGATGACGCAAATGGCTGCAGCATGCGATATCCCTTTTACACGACGATGCCCGCGCCGAACGGTGACGCTTCCAATAAGAGTGCGCTTCAGGCGAGTCAACGCCATCGCATGTGCGGAAAATCGGGCAATTTGACGGCGCCGCATTGTGCCGATACGGCCAAGCTTCACTCTAGGAAAGTGTAAGCTGCTTATCAAGCTTGACGGATGCGGCGGCTAGCGGGCATTGCCACCACGCCAGATGCCGTTATGCCCGCACGTTTTCCACTAGCGCGGCAATCTGCACGAATTCGACGCCAGGGCGTACACCGTAGAGACCGGTTACGCGATCAATAAGCGCTTCGGTGAAGAACGCTTTTGCCGCATCTTCCGATTCCCATACGTAGAAGTTCGTGGCCTCACGCTTGCTGGAATTGAGCGTGAAAGCCTTTGAACGTAACCCAGGCACGCCCTCGAATTTTGCACGCGCGGTTTCAGCGATGGTCCACAGGGATTGTTCATTGAAATCGTCGCCATAGCGAAACGTAACGAATACGCCGATCATGTCGCTCTCCTATAGAACTATTCAGCTAGGTTAGCTTCGACGGAAAAGCCCGTGTCGAGACACTTCGCACGATTGCACACGGGAACACGCCAGCGTCGACATTCGATTGCCTCGCCAGACGCGCCATGCAATGGCCGGGCAGAGCAGCGACGTTGGCGGAGCCATCAGATTGACTACGTTAAGAAACGCGGTTGCCAACGTGCTGTCACCGGTCGCAGCAACATGAAGCCGTCCGATGTACCAGTTGATGAAACGCAGCATCGGCGGCCGCGGACCGTCGATGAGCGGATTGCGAAGGTCGTTGCCGACGGAAATGTCCCACGCAGCGTCGACGATCTTCGCGGCCTCTCTGAAGAACCGCTGCGCAAGGTCTTTAGTTGCCCCGCTCGCGAGGCACCGTTGCAGCGTGAGCGCCTCCTGCGCCGCGACCGTCATACCCTGGCCATAGACGGGATTGAAGCTGCAGATAGCATCGCCGAAAACCAGGTAGTTCGCGGGAAAGCGCGAAAGCGCCTCGTACCGACGGCGCAAACTGTGGGCGAAGCGGTAACGCCGGTAAGCGCTTAGCGGCTCCGCTCGGGCAACCATGTCGTGAATCTCCCTGGTGGGCAGTGTCGCCAGATACGCAAGAAAGTCTTCGTCGTTGTCAGGTGCCTCGTCGCCGAGAAAGCCGCCCGAACTGACAATCCAGCTGTCGCTCTCCTGCGCGAGCATGACGCCGTTGCGCCAGTTCGGCGCACTGCCTGCGACGACGATGCCGAGCTTGCCGTCAAGATCAGTCGGCCGACGCCGGTAAGTACGGGTCGTGTAGCCAATGCCGACCTCGACCTTCTCGCTGGCGGGCGGCGGGTAGCCGAGATCGTCGAGCCACTTCGCGCTGCCCGAGCCTCGGCCGCTCGCATCGACGACAAGATCTGCGTCGACGACCTCTTCCTCTTTGCCGTCGACACAGATGCGCACGCCCGTCACGCGCTCGCGGGCGGCGTCGCTGACGAGTCCACGCACGGCGCAATTCTCGATAGCACGCACGTTCGGCAGTTGCAGCAGCCGCCGTCGCAAATGGCCTTCGAGCACGGGACGGCTCGCAAGCAGTCCCGTCAGGTCGCTCTTGCCGTTGGCGAGCGTGAGGTTGCGGCCAATCCAGATCACATCGTTGGCGACATCGCCGAGCAAGCCGCCGTCGTGTGCGACGACATCGTTGCGATAGCCCGGGAAGAATTCTTCGAACACTGCGCTGCCGCGGGCAAGAAGCCCATGAGTGTGACGACCCTGCGGCACGCCCTTGCGCCAGGTGTCTGCTGCCGCAAACGCATCGCGTTCGAGCACGGTCACGGCGGAATAGAAATCCGATAGCGCGCGTGCAGCCAGCAGTCCACCCATTCCGGCGCCTATCACGATTGCATGCTGACCCAGGTTCTTCATGGCACTCCTCCAGTGCGATCCGCTGCAATGCGTGCAGCGATGATCGTCTGTCGTGCATGTTAGGATCGACGCGTCCCCTGAGCGTCCCCTCGACGCCGTCATGGAGGGTTGCATGACGATGACCTTGTTCAGCGTGCGCACGCTTGGGTATCCGGAGATCCGTCGCGACGACGTGCCTTGTCCGATAGCCTTGCGCAAAGGCCTGGCCCTGCTGGTCTATCTGGCGGAAGCGAAGGGCCCCGTCGGGCGCGACATCATCGCGACCATGTTGTGGCCGGATAGCGGCGAAGATGTCGCTCGGGCACGGCTGCGGCGTCTCATGTACCGTCTCTCGTTCACGCTCGGCGACGATGTCCTCACAACCGACCGGTCGACGGTTCGCTGGTCATCGTCTGTCGATCTGCAAACGGATTCCCAACTGTTCGAGCAAGCCTGTGATGCCGGCGAGTACGAACGGGCATGCCGTTACTATGCCGGCGACTTTCTCGAAGGTTTTTCGCCGGGCGATTGCCCGCAGTTTGAAGAGTGGGCCTTCTTTCGCCGCGAGGCATTGCGGGGCCGGACGATCCACGCGCTGGAACGGGTGGTGCACGACAGACATGCGGTGGGTGACTACGCGGCTGCGGCTGAACACGCCGGGCGTCTCGTTCAACTCGACCCGCTCAGCGAAGCGTTCGCCCGGCACCTGATCCGCAATCTCCTGCTCGCCGGGGACCGCACCACGGCCGAACGCCACTTCGATGCGCTGACGCAGCGCCTTCGCGACGCACTCGATGTGGCGCCGGAAACCGAGACCCGCGCGTTGCTGAACATCGCTACCACGTCCCCCGTCGAATCCCCGCCGCCGACGCGCTATGTCTGCGGCGACGGCGTCCATCTCGCGTTTCAGACCTATGGCGCTGGCGGCATGGATGTATTGCTGCTGCCTGGTTTCGTGTCCCACGTCGAACGGCTTTGGGAAGAACCCCGGTGCCGGGCGTTTCTATCTTCTCTCGCTGAAATGGGCCGGCTCATCCTGTTCGACCGTCGCGGCGTCGGGCTTTCCGACCGGGTCGGGTTCAAGCCCGGCGTCGACGCAACCGCGCAGGACATCGGCACGGTACTCGACGCGGCGGGGAGCCGCCGGGTGGTGTTGTTCGGTGCGTCCGAGGGCGGACCGGCATGCATCAAATTCGCCGCCGATCACGCCGAGCGGGTTGCTGGCCTCATTTTGTTTGGCTCGCTCGCCAAGGGAAGCGCGACGCCCGACTACCCGCATGCGCTGCGTGCCAACCACTACGACGTGTGGCTCCAGCAACTCGTCGCAGGCTGGGGCGGGCCTGCAGGCATTGAAACGTTCGCGCCGAGCTTATCGCGCGATCCTCAGGCGAGAGCGTGGTGGGCGGGCTTGCTGCGGACCGCGTCGAGTCCGGGAGCCATTCGGGGCGTGCTCGAGGCGTTGCGCGATATGGATGTGCGCGATCTGTTGCGACGCATTTCCGTTCCAACTCTGGTGCTCCATCGTCACGACGACCAGGCCGTTCGCGTCGGCGCTGGCCGGCATCTTGCCAGCCACATTGCGAACGCGCGATATGTCGAACTCGAAGGCGCCGATCACTGGGCTTTTGCCGGCGACCAGCGACCCATCCTGGAGAGCATTAGGCAATTTGTCGGCAGCCTCGCGCCCTGATTGGCGTAAGCGGCACGCCGATCACCATGGCGCCGCCGTCCGCTTACACCTTCGGCGTCGTGGGGATGCAATGACCCCGGCACTCGCGCACTATCTGCGCGCGCTGCCATTCGACTCCGATTGTCGGGATACACAGCGCGTCCGTCGCGCAGCCGATCAAGATTGCGCAATTCGCGCCGGACTTCAAAGGGTTCGAAGACAAGGGGCACTACGCGGACTGGGTATTTGTCGCGCCTCTTCGTGCGCCGATGAGGCCGGGTACCGCCAACGCTTCGATGCGGCCTTGACGGTTGTGTCTTGGGAAGGCTTTTGACGGATACGCGGAGCCGGAATCACTCGACGCGGGCTTTCGCCGCTTTGAATGCTTCGCGCCGCTTTTCGCGCTCGGTAGCAAAGGTGGCACTCAACACGGAATCGAGATCGCGTCGCTCGACATATTCGCCGCACACGGGGCACACGTAGTCGAGCCCCACCTCGTGGCCGCATTTGCGATGCGTAAACCGTACCGCGACTTCTTCGCCTCGGCTCTTGCACCAGGTCTCCCCCCACGTGCGTAGCGTCTGGATCACCGGATAGAACGCCTTGCCTTTCTCCGTGAGACGGTACTCATGGCGCAAAGGCCTTTTTTGATAAGGATGGCGCTCGACCATGCCGTCTGCCTCGAGCGACTTCAGGCGCGTGGCCAGCATCTGAGGTGTCGCCTCAGTCTGGATCTGGATTTCCTCGAACCTGGTCGCACCCATGTAGAGTTCGCGCAGGATCAGTATGGTCCACTTGTCGCCGACGACTTCCGTCGATCGAGCAACCGGGCATACCGTGGTCACCCATTTCTCTCTGCGTTTCATCTCGCCTCCGTGTAACTACTATTTTCATAGTACCACAGGGCGGAAATTTTCGTCGAGGGTTCAGGAAACCTGATGGATTGGATGAAAAAGTGCCTTTGTATTGGCGAAATTCATGCGGAACCTGAAACTATGAGGCTCATATTGCGAGCGGCGCGACGCGGCGCCGCTTCAGCCTGACGACAGGCGAGCCGCCATACGGGCGCACTCGCCTGCAACGCGCGCAGGGCCGACTATGCTGCCGCTCTCGCAGGCACATTCGACAGAAGCGGCCCCAGTCCTTCAGCAAAGGTCAGATGTGAAATGACGGCGTCACGCAGCTTCTGATACGGAAGGTTCGCGAGCATCGCCGTCTGCATCGACGCCATCACTTCTCCTGCTTCCGCTCCGATCATCGTGAATCCCACGATGCGATCGTCGTCAGCGCTGACCAGGACCTTCATGAAGCCCTGAGTTTCATCCGTCGCTTCCGTGCGCAGCACATGGCTCATCGGGAGTGTCGCAACGCGAACCGCGATACCGCTGCGATGCGCATCGCTTTCATTCAAGCCGACGCGCGCAAGCGGCGGGTCCGTGAACAGCGTGTACGGCACCAGACGGTCGGTGGTCGCGCGATTGCCGCCCGCCATGTTGTCCCGCACGACCCTGAAGTCATCGACCGATACATGCGTGAATTGCGGACTGCCCGCGACTTCGCCGATCGCCCACACACCCGTCGCCGTTGCCTGTAACCTGTCATTGACACGAATGTATCCGCGTTCGTCGATATCGATGCCTGCCTGTTCGAGTCCGATGCCGGCGGTGTTCGGCACGCGCCCCGCCGCGACCAGAATATCGCTGCCGTCGATCATCTGTTCCCCTGAAGCGGTGCGCAACGTAATGCGCACCTGCTCGCCGGAGCGGCCCTCGACACGGATAGTCTCTGCGTTCGTCACGACATCGATGCCTTCGGCACGCAGAATGCGCAGCATTTCTTCGCTGACGTCGGTATCTTCGCGGGCCATGAGTCGTGCGCCGCGCTCGACGATTGTCACGCGACTGCCGAAACGCCGATACGCTTGCGCCATCTCGATGCCGATATAGCCGCCACCGAGCACGATCAGATGGGCCGGCGCGTAGTCGAGCTCCAGCGCGCCGATATGCGTCAGCGGGTCGGCGACCTGCAAACCGGGTACATCGGGAATGGCGGCATGCGTGCCGACATTGACAACCACCTGGTCGCCGCTGAGCCGACGTGTGCCGCCATCGTTGAGTTGCACTTCGACCGTCTTCGGTCCGACGAACCGCCCGGTGCCCATGATCAGTTCAGCGCCGCTCGAAGCGTACGCTTGTACGTGGAAAGCCGCTTCCCGCTCGACCATGGCGCGCTTGCGTTCGCGCACTTTCGCCATATCGATGGCAACGGGGCCCGTCGTCGTGCCGAAGTCGCCGGCATGTCGCGCCAGATGCGCAACACGCGCGCTCCATATTTCGTTCTTGCTGGGCAGGCACGCGACGGCAGGGCATGAGCCGCCCACCCACTGACGTTCGACGACGGCGACGCGTTGTCCTGTCCGTCCGAGATGCCACGCCAGCAGCTTGCCGCCCTGGCCGCTACCGAGAATCAACGTATCGAAATGTTCAACCTGCGACATGAAAGCCTCCAAGGGATGTGAGCATGGTTCGACCTCATTCGGTGGTGCTTGGGAGCCTCCACTTTAGGGGCGTACATTGATCCTGTTGAGCCTTCAAAGTCGCAATATCATGCTCGAAAGTATCATCCGATGAACGTATGACGCTCACGCTTGATTGGGCGTGGCGCGCAATCGGTGCTGGCAGATAAGACGTGTCAGCCGCGTATCGACTGCGCGCGCAGTCGGCGGCGTGGGTGGTGACTAGCGCTCAGGCAACTGTCTGCATCGAGAGCTCGGCGTCTTTGATGTTCGCGACCGGTTGAAGAATCGAACCATCGAATATTCTCGGTTCGCGTTTGCGTTCGAGCATCTTTGGCAGGTCGGGGTTGGCTAGCGCGCCGCGTCCTATCGTCACCAGGTCCGCACCGTCTTGCAGCGCATTGGCGATCCGGTCCGCCGTATGCAAGCTGCCGTTTGCAATGATCGTGACGCCTGGTGTATAGCGACGTGCCAGCGCGACCAGGCTGTCCGTCGTGCCTTCGAATGCAGGCTGCCACGCTTCATATTCGGTAACGTGGATAAAGTTCGCGCCCGCAGCCGCCAGCGTGCCGAAGATTACTTCGGCGTCGCGCTGCGCGCCCGGCCACTTCGCGGTGAAGTCATTCACCTTTCCCTGAGAAATCCGTATGCCGACAGGTACCGCGTTTCCGACGCCCAGTTTCACTTCCTTGACGACGTCGGCGAGCAACTGGACACGCGCCTGTGTGTCTCCGCCCCAACGGTCTGTCCGGCGATTGGTTTCCGCCGTCAGAAACTGGTCGAGCAGATAGCCGTTGGCGCCATGAATCTCCACGGCATTGAACCCGGCAATGTTTACGGCGCGACGTGCAGCATTCACAAAGCCGTCTACTGCATCGTCGATTTCATGCGCGGTCAACTGCCTCGGCTCGGGGTACTGTCCCTCGCCGAAGTAGAACTCCATCTGCTTGCCTTTGGGCCGCACCGCCGACGGCCCCACCGTACCCGTTCGATGGAAATTGCCCTGACTCAGCGCGCCCGCATGCATGAGCTGCGCGACGACCTGTGCGCCCCGCGCCTGCATGTCGCGAAGGAAGGCGGTCCAGCCCTGTGCCTGTTCGTCGTCCGCCAGACCCGGCTGAAACCGGTATCCTTGCGAGAACGCCTTGTCGGTATAAAGTCCCTCGGTTGTCACCAGACCGAAGCCACCTTCCGCAAAGCGCAGGTAGTAATCGAACATGGTTTGCGTCGGGTGTCCATTTTCCGTAGCGGTAATGCGAGTCATCGGTGCGACTGCAATGCGGTTGCGCACTGCGATGCCGTTGCGCTCGTACGGGGAAAGAATCAGGGAAGTCGTGTCGGTCATTTTGCTGCTCGCGTCGAAGAGAAGGTGAGTGCATGGTAGGTGCCGCGAGCAGCGGGAAACAGATGCTGGAACGTGAAGCCGCCCTAACACTTTTGGATATAAACGATGCTTCTTCCTGACGTTCGAACCTTTCTGGCCGTCGCCTCGGCGGGGAGCCTGTCGGCTGCGGCGCGACAGCTCGACGTGGTGCCGATGCAGGTATCGCGGCGAATCGCGGCGCTCGAAGAGGATCTTGGCGTGCGTCTTTTTCATCGGACGACACGTTCGCTTACGCTGACCGCGGAAGGCGAAGCCTTCATCCCGTTTGCGAGGGAGATGGCGGACGCAGAGGCGGGCGCGCGAGCCGAACTCAGCCCTTCGCCGGGCAGGGCATCGGGCGTGCTGCGCATGACGGCGCCTAGCGGCTTCGCGCAGTCGGTCTTGTTACCGATGCTTCCCGCCTTGCTGGCAGCAAATCCTGATCTTCGTATCGACCTCGATCTGTCGGATCGTCAGGTTGATATCGTGGGACAGGGACTCGACGTGGCGTTGCGGATTGCGCCGCTGGAAGACTCCGAACTGGTGGCGAAGAAGATTGCTCCCAACCCTCGCCTGATCTGCGCTGCGCCTGCATATCTGAAGAAGCGTGGACGTCCCACGAAGGTTTCCGATCTGGACGAGCACGCGTGCATCAGGTTGTGTGCGGTGAGGCAATGGCCGCTCATCGTCGACGGTACGTTGATACGCAAACGCGTCGACGCTTACGTCACGACGACCAGTGTCGAAGCGGCGCGCACGGCTGCCGTGCAAGGTCTGGGGCTTGCCCAGTTGACCTACTGGGATGTATTCAGGCAGTTGGCGGACAACTCGCTGGTGAAGATCGAACTGCAGGACGCGGCGATGGAGGATCTGTCGATCTGGGCCGTCATGCCGAGCCGACGCTATGTGCCGAACCGGGTGAGCGTGTTTCTCGATGCGCTTCAAAAGGAGATTGCACAGCTTGGCCGCAGCCTCGGACACGCATCCTGATGGCTCTCGGCGCGCGGATACTTTCGCCGCTAGTCTACTTGCCCGGCGAGTTGTCATATCAACGCGTCACGTGGACGGTGATTTCAAAATCTGCTGAGCCAGTACTGTTGCTTTCCCATGAACGCGAGCGCTTTAGATAAAGCTGGCCGTCGCCTGAACCCAACGCTTCAAATGTCCATTCACTGATGCCGGGTTTGCCCAACTGCGCACCCGTTGGTGCAATGTATCGCGACCCGATCAAACGAAGTATTCGAGGAACATCCGCAGCGAGTCCCCACCGGTAACCCGTGCCAGGCGTTTCCTCCAGCTTGATTGTCACGCGTTGGCCAGACTTGATTGCAACGTCACGACCTTTGTCGCTCAAGGTGATCTCAGTTGTGGCAATGTCCACTGTTCGGACCCCGTCTTCTCGGTGAGTGCCGGTCGCGCTGCAGCCGACCAGCCACGTGAATGCGGTGCAAAAGATCACTCGACGCACACCGACCACCATGGTCGAGCTCCGAGCAGCCGGCCCTCCCAAGAGCCGGCCGAAGACTTGTGACCGTCAGAGGCAACTCAGGCGGAAACGAGGCGAACCGTCCAGAAATCCGAAGAGAGATTGGGGTCGATCAGATAGGCATATGGCATGGTGCAATAACCATCCATTCCCCAGCCTGTTCCCCAAGAGTTTCTGACGATAAACCGCTGGTGAGCGTCGTCATATCCCACGGCGACGACACAATGCCCGCCTAGCACCTGTTCCCCATGCGCGGGCATGGGCACGACGCCCGTCCGCGTAACCTGCGGACTTTCGAAACTTTCGTAGACGGTGAAGCCAAACACAATCGGATAGCCGCTTGCAAGACACCCTTTCATCTGGCTCAAGTTCTGGACCAACCTCTGGTATTGAACCACCCTGTCCTTGAGCGCCTCGCTATAAGCATTGGATGGCGGCTTGACCGCAAACTTCGAGATGTCATAAGGCCATAGCGTTTCGGGGCAATCCCCTAGCTTTGCGACGCTCTTCATTCCATCGCGGATCATTGCGCCGCTATCCGAATTGACCGTATGTTCGATGACGCGTTCGTTGTAGTAGATGAACAGCCGGGACGGAATGAAATTGGGCGTCAGATTCTGCTTCATCCGCTCGAACTGCATCGCGGCCGCAATGCCGTTTCCGGTGCAACTTCCTAGGTCGCCTTGATCGTAAATGGGAGGACATTGAGTTCGAAGGTCGACACTCGGGGGCAACGCCGCCAACGCAGTTACTGGCGCAGCGTAGAGGTGATCGCGTTGATCGGGCAGATCGCGAACCCACCCGAAGCGTTTGACAGAATAGGGCATGACTACCTCCTTGACTTCGATCGAAGCTGGATATGGCATTGGCACTGTCCGCGCGGAGATTGTTTCAACTTGTTCTGCGTCGCGCGTCAGTTCTTACTCTGGCGTGATGGCGTCGTGGTTCGAGCAATCGACAAGACCACGGACGATGTTTTGGTGTCGATGATTTATCTGGAGAGCACCAGGTGCCGGGAATTCTGGTAAAGCTATAGACGAGCCATGCCCGGTGTTTTTAATGGTACGTACGTCGCCAAACGACAACTGTCGTTCCGGAGTACGTATTTAAAGTGGACAAGATTGCACTACCGCCGGAAAGGGTTGATCCACGAAGAGCGGATTAGTGCTTCCATCTGGCGCGTCATGCATTAGCGCCTGGTGAAACCATTGCCTATAAGAGCGCCTGCGTTCCGTTCGGCGTCGCGGGCGTGGACAGATCGAGGCGCCGGCCGCGCGTGCGATAAAGCACGATGCTCGCGGCAAGCGTCGTCAACTCGGTGACGGCGACGGTCATCCAGATACCGTTCGGCCCGAGCCATCCGGTCAGAAGCCAGAGCATGGTCAGCAGCAAAAGCCAGCTGCGTAACAGCGCGACGATCATCGATGCGAGCGGCGCCTCGATGGCCGTCAAATACCCGCTGATCGCGAGATTGATTGCAGCGGGCAGGAGCGCCAGCGCACACCACGGCAGCGCATCGCGCAGGATCGCTTGCGCTGCCGGACTGTCGGGCACGAAGAGCGCGCCGAGCGGTTGTGCGATGGTAAGAATCGCGAAGGCAGCGACGAGCGCGAATCCCGCCGTCGATGTCATGCCGATCGCGAATGCGCGCGAGACGGCTTGCCGATTGCCGGCGCCGCGCTCGAAGCTCACAATCGGCTGCATGCTTTGTACGAGCGCGACCATCGTGACTAGCGCGATCATCGACATATATTCGACCACTGCAAATGCGACGAGACCTGTGTCGCCAAGCCAGCGCAACACCGCGTGATTGAACGCGAAGAGCGTGACGCTCGGCGCGATTTCGCCGAGAAACTCCGAAGTGCCGTTATAGGCCATGCGCCAGGCGTGATCGAGTCGAGCGAACGCACGAGCGATGGGACGAACGCGTTGCGCCTTGATGAAGTGATAAAGCAGCATTGGCATGCATGCGAGCGCCTGACTGATGCCCGATGCGAGCGCCGCACCGCGCATGCCCCATTGCAGGTGGTCGAGCGCCCACCACGTCAGCACGACATCGGCGATACCGCCAGCGATCAGGCAGCCGAGTCCGAACCTGGCCGCGCCTTCGATGCGCAGGAACAGTTCGAGCGCGTAGCATGCCGTCGGGAACAACAAGAACGGCGCATAGGCGTGCAGGAAGTCTTTTGCGAGGCTCGCGAGTTCGCCGCGCGCGCCTGTCCATTGCACGAAAGTGTCGGCATGGAAATGGATCGCGACTGCAAACGCAACGCCGCACAAGCCGAGCAGACACAGGGCCTGCGTAAAGGCCGCAGCGGCGTCGCGCTCGCGCCCTTCGCCGAGCAATCTGGAAACCAGGGTCGACCCGCCGACGCCGATCATCACGCTGAACGCGTAAGGCAGGTAAAGCAAAGGGACGAGAAGGTTCAATGCGGCAAGCGCATCGGCGCCGATATAACGTCCGATGAATATGCCGCTAATG
Organism: Paraburkholderia bengalensis; assembly: GCF_037126505.1. Lineage (NCBI taxonomy): Bacteria > Pseudomonadati > Pseudomonadota > Betaproteobacteria > Burkholderiales > Burkholderiaceae > Paraburkholderia > Paraburkholderia bengalensis. Next base: position 266,268 of record NZ_JACFYJ010000001.1, on the reverse strand, counting down.
ATGGAATGCATGCAGTACGTCCATGCTGCGAGCACGGTAGGCACTGCGTAGTTCGTGTATTGACGAACGAGGGAAGCGTTGTTGAACGAATGCATGATTGACAACCCAACGTTACTCGCCAGGCACGCCAGGATGAGCACGCGAAATGATCGAGGTGCGAGTCAAAGCGCTGGCATGGCGCGAATGCGCGCTATGGCGCACCCGAGGAAAACCGCGTGAGCCACATATGAATGACAAGACTGTGTAGCGCGCGGACTGGCGGCGCGAGAATACGCCAGCGGGCTACGAGAGGAAATGCGTGACGGGCGACCGGCGAATTTTCGCGGATGCCGCTTCAGGCTTTCACGATGCATCGGCTGCGATGCGGTTGATTAGAGTGCCGACGGCGAATAAAGGTTCCTTGAGGTGTTGCCAGGCGAATCATGATTCGCGCGCGACGTGTCGCATGCGACTTTGCGGAGACAATCGGAACCACTTGTTCCGCTGTGGAAACAGTGGCTTCCCAATCGACGGTTATAGCAACCCGAGGGCCGGCGTCACGCGCGCGGCCGCAACAACAACGTCCGCGCCTGCACACGGCGCTTCAGCTCGAGCGCTCAGAAAAACGAAATGTCGTAGCCGAAGCGCGACGCGGCACTAACGATATGCTGCCCCATGAGTTCGCGTGCAGCCGCTGAATTCTTGTCGATGAACGCCTGCACGAGCGTGTCGTGCTCCGCGCGCGCCGCATTCGGGATGTTGCCGAACATCGGACCCTGCCGCGCAAAGTTTGCAGCGATGAGCGGACGCATCGGTTCGAGCACCGTACGGATCATCGCGGCGAGGTAGTCGTTGCCCGACGCTGCAGCCACCGCGCGGTGAAAGTCCAGATCCGCGTTGACGGTGGCGGCAGTCGGCGCGCCCTCATAGCGCATTCGCTCGACGGCGTCCTGGATGGGCTTCAGTTTGCGAGACGTCATGTGCGCGGCCGCGAGCGCGGCGGCCTGGCTCTCAAGCACGGCGCGCACTTCGAACATGTTGCGGATCGTGTTGTCGCCTTCGAGCAGTTGCGTGCTGCCGCCCTGCAAAGGCTCCGAAGGTTGGCGCGTTGCTGCAACGAATGCGCCGATCCCCTGGCGCGACTCGATCAGACCTTGCGCGCGAAGGCTTGCAATCGCCTCGCGCACGACGTTGCGGCTGACGCCGTAATTCTCCGAGAGGAAATGCTCGGTCGGTAGTCGGTCGCCGGGCTTCAGCCGCCCTGAAACGATCTCGTCGTTCAGCGAGCGGGCGATGTGTTCCGCGAGATGTGGCCGCCGTTCGACGGGCCGCACGTTCAGTTCGCTCATGGTCGTTGGTACCTGTTCCTTGTCTTCTTATTCTACATCCTGAGCGCCGGGCAGGACCTTGGCGCGAGTCCGCCGTTTCGGCGCTCTACCCGCAGATGGCCGTTCTGTCAAGCGGTCCGGTTCTGCATTGCAGTTCACGCCCAGCTGTATTCCAGAAAAAGTACAGGTTGTTCACTTGAAGGACAACAGGATGTCTCATATGATTCGTTGCAAGGAGACGTGCAGAAAAACGAAGCGGGCTCCGCAATCCCTTCGAGGAAACATCCAGATGAAAATCGCCAGCATTGAAACCATTCCACTTCGAATTCCCTTCACGACAGGCGGCAAGTCGGCCGGTGGCGTATGGGGACCTAAAGACCTTCAAGTGGTCGATTCGCTCGTCGTGAAGGTCACGACGGACGACGGCACGGTCGGTTGGGGCGAAACCTTCGGCTTCACTGCAATTCCGTCGGTCAAGCTCGTGATCGACAAGATTCTTGCTCCCGAACTGATCGATCGCGACGTCACCCTGCGCGAGAAATCGATGCTCGATTTGCAGAAGAAATTTCATATCTTCGGTCGAAGCGGCGCGTTCATTTACGGCCTGTCTGCAATCGATATCGCGCTGTGGGATATCGCCGGCAAATCAGCGAACAAGCCGATCTATCAATTACTGGGTGGAAGCGAGGCGACGTCGCTTGCTGCGTATGCAAGCCTGATCCGTTATGCCGATGCGGAACTGATCCGGCGCAACGTGCGACGCGCCGTCGAGAGCGGTTACCGCTATCTGAAGCTGCATGAAGTGGATGTAGAGGTGATTCGCGCAGCACGCGAGGCGGCGGGCCCCGACATCGAAATCACACTCGACGTCAACGCGCCGTGGACCGTGCGCGAAGCGATCGACATGACTGAAAAACTGCGCGAGTTCAATCTGCGCTGGATCGAGGAACCTGTGTGGCCGCCCGAGAACTATTCGGGTCTTGCAGCGGTGCGAAAACAGGGCGGCATTCCCGTCGCGGCAGGCGAGAACGCGTCGACCGTGATGGACTTTCAGCATCTGCTCGAAGCGGGTGCCGTCGATTTCATTCAGCCCAGTCCCGCGAAAATGGGCGGCATTACCGAGCTGCAAAAAGTCTTTGCAATGGCGAACGCGCACAACGTTCCCGTTATGGTTCACACCTTCTACGACGGCCCCGGACTGCTCGCGAGCGTTCATGCGAGTGCGGCGCTGGGTGGTGCGAAGGCGCTGGTCGAATGGCGCTATTTCGACCTCGAGGCGCAGCTGTATGGCGACGCCATCATTCCCCGTAATGGACGCATCGATGTGCCGCAAGGACCTGGACTCGGGATCGAACCCAATCCCGATGTGATCAGGGACTACCGGATCGATCTTTAACCAGCCGCCGCTTCGACATTCAACGGTCGATCAGGTCCAGCGCAAGCCCGGCTCGCGGCGGGACGTGATCGGCCAATACGGCATTCGCATAACAAAGGAAGGAGCAAGGAGAACATGTTAGAAAGGATCGTTGGACCACTTTTACCGGTTGCATTCGTTATCGTGCTTGGCTTCATTGCAGGCAAGCGCGGACGTCTCAATCATTCGGACAGCCTGCTCATCAGCCGGCTCGTACTCGGCTGGATCTTTCCGTCGCTGCTTCTGGTTGGCATGGCGAGCACGCCGCGCTCGCAGCTTTTCGACTTGAGGCTGATCGTCGCGACGTTCATCGGCATCATGGGCATGTACACGATCGCGCTGGTGATCGGCTGGTGGCGCTATCGCGAACTGAAGGCAGCCACGCTCAAAGGCTTTGTCAACGGCTACCCCGATGCGGCATTCATGGGCATTCCAATCCTGCAGGCAATGTTCGGTGCGGGCAGCATCTATTCGGTGCTCATCCTCAACCTGATCGCGAGTCTGGTGATGATCCCGCTGACCACCATGCTGCTGACTGTGGCAAGCGGAAAAGGAAGCGGCGCGCAGGCGTTTTTGTCGAGCATCAGGAGCGCGGTGCGCCGTCCGCTGATGTGGGCGCCGGCGCTGGGCATTGTGATTTCGCTTTTGCAGATCAAACTTCCTCCCGTACTCGCCGAGTCGTTCAATCTGCTCGGCAAGGCGACCCCCGGCGTGTCGTTGCTGTGCCTCGGGCTGATCATGTCGTCGGTCAAGCTGAAGCTGTCTAGCGAGGTATGGGCGAACCTCGGCTTGAAACTGTTCATCCACCCCGCGCTGATGTTCGCTGCAACCGTGCTTCTGGGCGTTCACGGGCTCTACGCACAACAGATGATCCTGCTTTGCGCGCTTCCGTCCGCGACTATTCCGGCCATGTTTGCGAATGAGGCGGGCGCATACCAGAGTGAAGCGGCGACTTCCATTCTGGTCAGCACGGTACTGTCGATCATTACTTTCTCGGCCGCGATCTGGCTCGTCGATGGAGGTCTCGCCGCCGCGTGAAGCCGATAAGAGACGGCGCGCCTTGTGAAATCGCATGGCGCTCGTCTTTCGGCTTCGATAGCGGTACGCCCGTTTGCTTTTCAACGGCTATACACGGTTACGTGGTCGAGATTCGTCGACGTGAACGTACAGGCTGCGCACGAACGTGCTGCGGGACTTGCGTGTTGGCTGTCGAGAGATCAGCGGAATCCACGTCAATGCGAAAGAAGTTGTGCGCTTTCTTCCGCTGCGCGCAGAGCGGTTTCCGCAGTCAACGCGTGGCACACAGGAAGGACATTCCGCGTATGAACGCTAAAAGAATCGGCCGGACGTGGCGAGAGAGGTATCAGTTCGATCAGGCGTCAGTTGCGAGATGCCGCAGCTGTTACCGTCGCGCAAGCGCCGACGGTTTCCATAAACGAGCGCTTGCAGTCTTCAAGGCGGCGGGGCATCGCTCAACTGCGATTGACGCTTTTGCCCCGTTCGTTCCGTCCAGTTCAGCCCTTCGTACGACCATTGACGTAGGGAGACAGTGCATCGGTGATCACGGTGTTGACGGGCACGGGAACATCGACCTCGCGGGCAAGCGACACCACGCCTCCGCCGAGCCAGGGCAGCTCGATGCGATTGCCTTTCTCCAGGTCATGGAACATCGAAGACGTCATCGTGTAGGGCAGATTGTCGACCAGATCCATGCATTGGTCGGCGTAGTCTTCGGGCAACGAAATGCCGTGCGCGCGTCCCACGGACACGCCCTCCGCGATGACGGAACGAAGTACCCCACGGCTGCCTTCGCTTTCGCGAATCGGCCCGATTGTCAGGTGAGTAAGGCAGGTCATGGAGGACAGTCCGACCAGGAATACGAACTTCTCCCACAGCACTCGCGCGATATTGTCAGACAGTGTCGCCTCGATGCCGGAGTCCGCGAAGCTGCGCACCAGTTCTTCCGTGCGCGCGCGTTTTTGTCCGTCGTATTCGCCGAGTTTGATGCGTTGCAGGGCGCCGACCTGCTTGATCACACCCGGGCGGCCAATGGATGTCGCGACATAGCCGACGCCGCCGATCACGTTAGCCTCGCCGAACACACGTCGCAGGACGTAGTCCTTGATGACGCCGTTCTGCAACGACAGTACCGCCGTGTTCGGGCCGGCGATCTTCTTCAGATCATGCGCAATAGCCTCGAGGTCCCACATCTTGACAGCGATGATGATCAGGTCGGGTTTATCCAGCGATGTTATGTCGTCGGTCGCCTTCACCTTCGCAAAGCTGTTGTTGCCAAGATCGTTTTCGATGCGGAGGCCGGATTCCTGCATGGCCTGCAGGTGTGCGCCACGCGCTACGAACGTGACGTCGTGGCCGGTTTTCACCAGCTTCAATCCATAGAATCCGCCCACGCCGCCTGAACCAATCACTGCAATTTTCATAGATCTACCCACCTCTATTTGGCTACCCAATGTGTCGATTGGTCAGATTTTGCTCGAACCAATTCAGAGTGTCAAACGAAAGTTGGCGGCGTAGGCGGGCCAGCATAAGGGCGGCCCGACTGCGCGGCGGCGACAGGCTACGGGTGCAGCAAGGCCGATGTGATGTGTTGCAGATGCTCGCGCGCGGCGTCGAATGCCGCCGCCGAGTCGCGATTGCGGATCGCTGTGAGGATTTTGTCGTGTTCCTTGCGCGATGCGACGCGACGCTCGGCGGTCAGGAAACGCTGACGAATGCCGCCCCATTCCGCTTGCTCATCGGCGGCCATGAACCTTTCATATGCGCTGATCAGCAGCGGGTTGTGCGTGGCGGTGGCGATCGTGCGATGAAAACCTGCGTCGGCCTCCTCGTAGGCTTCGAAATCGTCTGCGCTGTGGTAGCGGCGCGCGCATTCGGCGAGCCGGTCCAGGTCGAGCGTCGTGCAATTCATGGCGGCGAGCGCCGCCAGGTTGGGCTCGAACGCAAACCGGGCCTCGACGATCTGCCTCGGGTTGACATCGCGGGCTTCCACTTGCGCCCGCGAAGGGGTTTCCTGGCCGGCCGGCGCCGCAGACGCCGGCTTGACGAGATAAGTGCCGCTGCCCACCTTGCGCACGACGCGGCCCTCGATCTCCATGATGGACAAGGCCCTGCGGATCACGTTGCGCGAAACCCCGAGCTGTTCCGCCAAAGCGCGCTCGGTCGGCAGCTTCGCGCCCGCAGTGGGACTGGTGTCGAGCAGATGACTGCGCACCCGCTCCACGGTTACATCGTTCTTCACGTTGCCTAAACTCCAAAGCGTAGATGGCCCGGCGGCTTCCCCGTCGATCCAGACGAGCCGCGCAGCTGTCATATTGGGTAACCAATGTACGGAATTATCCCTCACTTGGTTAAGCTCATCTGACCATTTGGTTCAAGATGGTTTATAACTCTACCATTGCTACCAACACGGAGAAATGACGTGATCGCTGCTGGTTCCTCGTCTGGCGTTTCGCCTGTCTTGCATATTTCGGCCATCCGCACCCGCTTCGTAAAGGTGCCCATGCGCTTTCCGTTGGGCACGAGCGCTGCCAGGATGACAGCCGCGCCCTTGCTGCTAGTCGATCTGGAAACAAGGGAAGGGGTAGTGGGCCGCAGCTATCTCTTCTGCTACCGGGAGAGCGGCGCGAAGGCCATCGCGGGAATCATGCAGGAAGCGGCGGAGCTGATCGACGGCATGGCCGTGGCGCCCGCAAAAGTTAGCGAACTGCTTGGGCGCCGCTATGCGCTGCTTGGTGTGTCAGGCGTCACGCGCATGGCGCTGGCGGCGATCGACATTGCGTTGTGGGATGCACTCGCGGTTGCAGCCAACATGCCGCTCGCCACCTTCCTGGGCGGCAGTCTGGACCCGATTCGCGCCTATAACAGTGACGGGCTGGGGTTGATGCCGGCGAAAGAGGCTGCGGAAGAAGCCCTCAAGCTGCTCGAACCCGGCTTCGACGCAGTGAAGCTGAGGCTTGGCCATCCGGACCGTCGCGTGGATCTTCAGGTTGCAGCGGCCGTGCGCGCGGCGATCGGCGTGTCGGTGGAGCTGATGGTGGACTATAACCAGGCACTGACGGTGCACGATGCGATCCAGCGAGGATTGGAGTTGCAGGATCAGAACATCTATTGGCTGGAGGAGCAGATTCGCCACAGCGATCTGCAAGGGTATGCAGCCATCGCAAGTCAATTGACGACGCCCGTCCAGCTCGGCGAAAACCTCGATGGCCCGGAGTCCGTTTATGACGTCGTGGCGGCCAAGGCCGCCGACTATCTGATGCTGGATATCGCGCGTATTGGGGGCGTAAGCGGTTGGCTGCGTGGTGCAGCGATTGCAGCTGCGCGGGGCGTGCCTGTGTCGTCCCATTTGTTCCCCGAAATCAGCGTGCATCTGCTCGCTGCAACACCGACTGCCCACTGGCTCGAATACACGAGCTGGGCGGACTCGATCCTCGAAGAGCCATTGCAGGTATCGAACGGATACATCACGCCACCGAACAAACCCGGTTTGGGACTTCAGTGGTCACAGGAGGGCGTCGAGCGGTGCCGCGCTGATTAACGGGGGCGCCCGGTTTCCGGCGCGTGCGCACAGGCCACGCGCCTGATGACACCGTTTGCACGAACGCCCGTCTTTGCATATCGATTGCAAGCCTGGACAAGTGTCATGAGGCAGAGCGCCGAATGATGCCCAAATGCTCTGGCAGATAAAGCCATACTTTTTACTCTAGCGTGACACCGATCCTGGTCAATTAGTCGTGCGAAGTAACGCCAACGATGGATCGAAATGCAGACAACACAAAGCCTGTTCCTTAAGGGAAAGATTCTTTTTCCACTCGATGGCTTTATCGCCAAAAAAGCGACCCCTAGTATGTTCTCTGCGGTTAACGAACCGCATCACAACAATTTGATTAAGGAGAACACACATGTCATCCGTGACGCGACCCTGGGCGGCGGTGTCGACTGCCATTATTTTGCTGGCTGCTACGGGAGCGAACGCACTTGCTCAGGAGCGAACGGCACTACAGACGATCGACTTCCCACCGGGCTACGAGACAGAGATGATGCTTGCCGAACTCCCGCCAGGCGGCTGCACGGGCCGTCATTCTCACCCCGGGATTGAAAGCGCCTATGTCATGGAAGGAGAGGCTGTCGTGAAGTTCGACAACAAGCCCGACTTGCCGCTCAAAGCCGGGCGACCGCTGCAATTCGCGCCCGGAGAAGTGCATAACGTGTGCAATGTCGGAAGCGGACGGTTCAAGGCGCTGGCCCACTACATCGTTGAGAAGGACAAGCCGCTGGTAACGCGCGCTCCGTGACGCTCGTCTGATCGCCGCACGAAGAACGCGAGTGGGTTTGCTTCAGCCGTTATCCACTGCTTACGTTTTGCGGCGTAACGGGCTCATTGAAGCGCCCAGTCAATCGATTTCAAGTTGAGAGGGATTTTGTGAAATACGCAAAACTCGCAGCACTCTTTTTCGGAGTGTCTATCGCATGCATTTCCGCGCAAGCACAACAGGCACCGCAAGCACAGCAGGCGCCGCAACCGGGATACCACTACACGCTTCCACTCAGTATTGCTATTGAGGCCGCGCAAGAGGCACTGCGTGTCTGCGAGCAGAATCATTACTGGTCGACGGCGACTGTCGTCGATATGGACGGCATACCTCAAGTCGTTTTGCGTGGCGATCATGCACCCGTGGCCACGGGTGAATCGAGCTTCCGGAAAGCATTTACGGTCATCACGCTCGGACCGGAGTTCGGCTTCGATCGCTCAAGCGGATTCTTCGAGCTTGTGAAGAAGAACCCGTACGCGCCGCAACTCGCGACGGTCCATAACGTCATTGCGCTCCCGGGTGCCGTTGCATTCAAGGCGCACGGTGAGATCGTCGGCGCGTTGGGCATCGGCGGTGCACCGGGTGGCGATAAGGACGAAGTCTGCGCTGCTGCGGGTATCGCGAAAGTCGCTGACAAGTTGCCCCAGTGAGCGCGTGCGGGTTGGCCAGAGCTTGATCAGCAAAGAAGGGTGACGGTATTCGTATTACGAGGCAGAAGCTGGCCCTTTGAACACCGTCATCCCCAGGTTATTACGATTCGGCGGCGACGACCTCCGCGTCCTCGCACGGATAGCCGAGCGCTTCAGCCACTTCAGGACACGTCACTTTGCCGAACGCGACATTCAGACCACGACGCAGATGTTCGTCGTCTGCGAGCGCCTTGCGCCAGCCCTGGTCGGCAATCTGCAGCACGAAGGGCAGCGTTGCGTTGTTCAGCGCATAGGTCGAGGTGCGCGGCACGCCGCCGGGCATGTTCGCCACGCAGTAGTGCACGACTTCGCCGACCTTGTACGTGGGCTCCGCATGAGTCGTGGGCCGGGCGGTTTCGCAGCATCCGCCCTGGTCGATTGCGACATCGACGATGACGGAGCCCGGGCTCATTGCCCCGACCATTTCGCGCGTGATGAGTTTGGGCGCCGCCGCACCGGGCACGAGCACGCCGCCGATCACGAGATCGGCACCGAGCACATGGTGCTCGATATTGTCCTGATTCGAATACACGGTGATCACGCGTGCGCCCAGCAGCCGGTCCATGCGTCGCAGCGCATCGACATTGCGGTCGATCACGACGACCTGCGCACCCGTGCCGACTGCGATCTGCGCGGCATTGCTGCCCACCACGCCAGCACCGAGGATGGCGATCTTCGCGGAGGGCACGCCCGCCACGCCGCCTAGCAAAATGCCCTTTCCGCCATGCGCGCGCTCCAGGCAAAATGCGCCCGCCTGGATCGACATACGGCCCGCGACTTCGGACATGGGCGCGAGCAACGGCAGTCCGCCGCCGCGCTGCGTGACCGTTTCATAGGCGATGCATACAGCGTTGCTTTTGACGAGATCGGCGCACTGCTCCGGGTCCGGCGCGAGGTGCAGATAAGTGAAAAGGATCTGCCCTTTGCGCAGCATGGCGCGCTCGCGCGGTTGCGGCTCTTTCACCTTGACGATCATGTCGGCGGCGGCGAACACCGCTTGAGCGTCAGGCGCAACCTGTGCGCCCGCGGTCCGGTATGCGTCGTCCGTTGCGCCGATGCCCGCACCCGCTCCCGTTTCGACACTCACGCTGTGTCCGTGCGCGACGATCTCGCGCACCGACGACGGCGTGAGACCGACGCGGTACTCGTGGTTCTTGATCTCCTTCGGAATACCGATGTGCATATCGCCTCCTGTGTGGGACTGTCTGTGTGCCGCGAATGAATCTGATTCGTCAGACGCTCGAGGCAATTGACGAGCGCTGGTCGTGGAGGCTGTGCGAGTGAGAGGAGGTCCGCGAGAAGCGGTCGGCAGTGGCCACCCGCCGGGCGTCTGATTGCTGCACGGTTGCCGTGCGCTCGGGCGGTATCCAGCGTGGTGACGGTTTGTGTGCCGGCTCGCATGCGGAGTATCGAGCCGGGCGTCAGGACGACGCCGGCTGCGTGGAGTGATTTACGCAATCATATCGATGATATGGCAGTGCTTGTTCATGTAATTGCGCCCCGTTTTGGTTGAAACGACTGAAAACAAGCGGACGGGTCGCGCTGACACATTGCTTGATCGTCCGCTTTTGCGATTGCTGCGACGCATTACGTCTGGCGTGCCGTTCAAAGCCAGGTGCCGCCCTGGCGTTCCGTCGGCTCTTGTGCGAGCGCGTCGAAATCGTGAATCCAGTCCAGATGATGCAGCACGCTGTCGCGTGCGCGAAGACGCGCATTGCGCGCCTGCGCTTCGGGTCCGTCCGGAAGATGCAACACGTCGGCCGTCGTGATCGAGGCGTATTGCACTTTGCGCGTGCGGCCCCGCCGAAGCCGCTCGTACTGCTCCTGCGCTCCGCGCCAGCCGCCCGGGCCCGCTTTGGCCAGTTGCGCGGCCAGCACCACGGCATCTTCGATCGACTGATTGGCGCCCTGGCCGTGGTGCGGGACGAGCGCGTGCGCGGCATCGCCGATCAGCGTCACGCGGCCCTTGCTCCAGCGCCCGAGCGGGGGACGATGGAACAGGCCCCAGCGCTGGCTGATGGGTACCGCTGAGATCATTTGCACGACTGCCGGATGCCAGTCCTTGAACAGGCGCAGTTGTTCGCCCTCGCTTGCAGGCGTGACCCAGTCGCGCGACGACCATGGCGACGGATGGCGCTCGACCAGCAGGAAGTTCTGATCGCCTTTGTCGCCGATGGGATAGTGAAGCAGATGGCCCTGCGGTCCGACCCAGAACTGAATGGCCTCGGGATCGGGCAGCAGATCCATGCGTGCGGCCGGCACCACGCCTCGAAAACCTGAGCAGCCTGAATACAGGGCGTCGTCGTAGCCGAGCATCCAGCGTCGCGTGATCGAGCGCGCCCCGTCCGCGCCAATCACCAGATCGGCGTCGATACGCCGCCCGTTAGCGAAACTCAAACTCACGTGATCCGGATGCTGCACGAGATCGGTCAGCCGATGACCGAGATTGATGCGATCGAGGCCGACCGCGTTCGACAGCACGGCCTGCAGATCCGCGCGGTGCACGCCCCAATAGGCGCCTCCGAACTGCTGGCGATAGCTCGGTTCGCCGCGATGCCGTCCGATGACTTCGCCGTTGCGTCCGTCCCGATAGATCAGCGCTGGAATTTCGGCGCACACGGCATCGAAGGCTGCACGCAGTCCCATGTTCTCGTAAAAGCGCGTGGCATTCGCCGAGAGCGCGACTGCCGCTCCCACCTCGCGAAGTTCATCCGTCTGCTCATAGAGCTGTGCGTTGATGCCGTGTTCTCGCAGTGCAAGCGCGAGCGTGAGGCCGCCGATGCCGGCACCGATAATTGCGATCTTCAGATCCAGCTGTTTCATCAAGTGTCTCCCGTATTCAGACTGCGTGTTTGCGTCGGCAGGGCACCCGTGCTGTGCTGAAGCTGATGCATGTGCCGTGTCTGAATTCTCGGCAGCGGCGGCCCATTTCACAATAAAATGGGCTGAATCCACGACATCACTGAAATCAATGAGCGAGGAATGCCCGCGTCATGAATCTGAGCGAACCCGATCTCAATCTGCTGCTGCTCTTCCAGCGGTTGATGCAGGAGCGGCGCGTATCCACCGTGGCCGAGCAGATGAACATGAGTCAGCCTGGCGTGAGCAATGCGCTCGCCAAACTGCGTCGACGGCTGGGTGACCCGCTGTTCGTGCGCGGGCCCGGCGGCGTCGTGCCCACGCCGTTCGCGTTGAGTCTCGCAGAGCCCGTTTCTCAGGCACTCGCCATCTTGCATGCCGCACTCAATCCCGAGACCGGTTTTGATCCACTGCACGTCACGCGCACAATCACGATCGGCATGACCGACATCGGCGAGGTCGTCTTTCTGCCCGCGCTTGTCGAGCGGCTATCGCGCGAGGCGCCTGGCATCGCGCTCAATACCGTTCGGGACACGAGCGTCAATCTGAGCAACGAGATGGCAGAGGGCAGGGTCGATCTTGCCATCGGTCTGCTGCCCCAACTCAAAGGCGGGTTCTATCAGCGGCGTCTGTTCAATCAGCGGTACGTCTGCGTTTTCAGGCGCGGCCATGCGCTTGAAGATGCGCCGCTCACGCTCGCAGCGTGGCGGGAAGCCGAGCATCTGGTGGTGGTGTCAGCGGGCACCGGACACGGTCAGGTGGACGATTGGCTGAAACGTCGAGGCGTGCAGCGCCGGGTGCGATTGACGGTGCCGCATTTCATGAGCGTCGGCTATATCCTGCAACGCACCGATCTGATCGCCACGGTGCCGGAGCGATTGGCCTTGCAGCTGGCCGCGCCGTTTTCCCTGAGCCTGCGGGCGCTGCCTTCGACATTGCCCGCAGCGCCAATCCATTTGCTGTGGCATGCGCGAGTTCACCACGACGAAGGCAATCGCTGGCTGCGCGGGATGGTGATCGACCTGTTCGCAGACTCGGCGTCGCAAACGCGCAGAACGAAGGCTGCAAAGGTCGGCGTCGGGCGGTGATTCGATCAGCCTGGCAGCACCTAAACCGGGAGCGGCCGCCGCGACGACGCAAGCCGTTTCGACGCGAGACATACTTGGCAAGGCCAACCTCATTCCCTTTTCGCGTCCGGCTGTCTAGGGCGCTGCTGCGGCTCCGAACCGCTTTGCGTCGGTGCACGCGTGCAGGCGTCCGGAGGCGTCAGATGAGGGACGTCGTTGCAGCAGCATGCGTACACGGGGAACCCGTACGCATTCGTGCGAACGATGGTCGTGGGGCCGTGCAGCGGACATATCGCATCCATCGCGCCTCCTGAAAAATGCGTGCGCCGGGGACAGTCACGTCGCCAGCGCGCCGGCGTGCTGCGTTCACGTCACGCCGAAGTGCTCCTTCAACTGCGCGACGCGCGCCCGGCTGACGGGCACGACGCTGCGCTCCGCGTCGCGCATCACGAGATTCATGCTTTCGTCGGCCTTCAACAGCTCACCCCGGATTGAACTGTTCCAGCCAATGCTGAAAAGTTTCGGTGCGATGCGCGTGGCCGGCCGGCAGGGCGTGTTCGAACTGTTTCATCCAGGGTTCTCCTCGATGCACCCACATGTTGTGCGCGTCGTCTGCGCGACGTATTGGATGCATGGGCGGTGCCTCCGTTTTAAGTCTTTTCCTTTTTCCACGCAAGTTTTCCCGCCGTACGCGCAGCCAGGCTGCCGTTTGGGAAATCACATTGAATTGCTGCGTTGCATTGTGAAACGCTCGCTTCGTGAGCGGTCGTGTCAATCCTGGCTGTCAAAAGCGCGCGTCGTTGCGCGGCTTGAACGGACCGGGCAATACGCAAGGCGAGTTCGCATTGGTCGCTAATCGGATGCGCAATGTTCACGCCTTCTCCAATACAAACCGCGTACATCACGCCAGTTTCGCTTCTGGCTACCCGTTGAAAATTGGGCGGACGACGCGTCAATCACCATACCATTCAGTCCCGTACCTACGCCTGAATGGGCACGGCAAATTAGCAACACTCCACAGCAAATCACTATGCTTCGCCGATTTGACCGGCTATTCTGCCCGTCACAATCTTGTGGTTCGAATCCGCGGAAGTATTGACCAGTAGGCTCACTAATTACTGTGGATCGGTGATGAAGAAAATCGTCTACTCCAGTGCCGTTGGCGCACTGTTCGCCGTCGCGACTTCGACGGCTATCGCGCAAAGCTCGGTCACGTTATACGGCATCGTCGATGAAGCAATCCGCTATCAGACGAACGCCGGTCCGGGCGGCGACGACCTCGTCTCCATGACGTCGGGCCCGGAAACCCACAGCCGCTGGGGCTTGAAGGGCAGTGAAGATCTCGGTGGAGGATGGGCCGCACTATTTCACCTCGAAAACGGGTTCGAAGCCTTCAACGGCGAACTCCACGTTCCCAACACGCTTTTTAGTCGGCAGGCTTACGTCGGCCTGTCGAACGACAAGTGGGGCGCGCTGACCTTCGGCCTGCAATACGCGCCCGCTTACGACACGCTGGGCGACATCTTCGATCCGTTGACAGTGGGCAACTATTGGCAGAACAGTTGGCCATACAACGGTATCGGCCCGTACCTGGAGATCAACAACGCGGTCAAGTACAAAGGCACTTTCTATAATCTCGCGATCGACGCGGCGTACGGCTTCGGCAATCAGCCAGGTGCGCTCGGCCTCGGTGCCATCTACGCGGTGGAACTGACGTACACGTTCGGCCCCGCGATGCTCAACGCTGGCTATCAACAGGTCTCCGTGCCCACTGCGGCGACGGGCTCCGCCACGGGCATGGCGGTCGGCAGCGCAGTGAACGGCGCCAAGAACACCTTTCTGCACATCAGCGGCGCGTATCAGATCACACACGACGTACGTCTGCTGGCGGGCTGGCTGCACGCGCAAGACCAGACGGGTCTGACCGACGTCAACATGCAACAGGGCGGCTCGCCGAAGCTGAAAGGCGCAAGCCCCAATCGCATCGACGACACGTACTACATCGGCGCGAACTGGAAAGCGATCCCGCCGCTGCTGTTCACGTTCGCGTATTACTACGGACACGCGCGCAACGCCGAAAGACTCGACGGCTCGCTGGGTGTGGGCGTGAACCAGTCGGCCACGATACTTGCCGAGTACTCGTTCTCGAAGCAGTCAGAGGTCTATGCGATCACCGACTGGGCGCGCGGCACCGGCGCCTTCTCCGCCGACTACCCAGGCGGCGTCGATTCCGCCGGCGTGCCGACCAACACCGTTGGCCGGACCAACCAGCTTGGCGTGGCAATCGGTTTGCGCAAGATGTTCTAAAGACGCCTTACTACGCCTTAGCACGCATTAAGCGCGGGTGCACTGACTGATGCGATTGCGTCGGCCGGTGCACCGCATTTCATCGAGCCGCCATCCTGCGGCGCTTACTTCTGGATCAAGCGGCCCAATGGCGCGAGCGGCCCGACGGGCGTCAGCTCGAACGTCATGAATCCGCCTTCCGTCAGTGGAAGACGATCGACGGCCAGCTTGGCTTCATCGACGGACTTGGCCTGCATGAGAAAAATCACGCCAGGGCGGTCATGGCGAAACCAGAATTGCTCGATCTTTCCGTCGAGATAAAGCTGCAGCGTATCGGGCACTTCCTTCGACATGATCTGCTGCTGTTGTTCCGGCGAGGGCGGAGTGGTGATCGTGCCGACTGCGAAAACCTTCATGAGTTCTCCTTGATCGATCTACGTTGCAAGCTGCAACGGGGACCACTCTAGCCACAACCCTATGAAAACAATATCGTCATAAGTGACAACTTTGGCATCGTTTACGCCACGCGCGCCGGGTGCGCCCGAAAGGGGCGAATACTGCAAGCCTGGCGCACCGAGTCGATGGTTCTTCACGTAGCCGATAAACGCATGGCGGCCTGCATCACCTCGAGGTGAAACAGATCACGGCAGCCAAGTCGGTGCAATGCAAAAGCGGCGATGCGCGTCCGCGGGTACACTGCGCACAATCGGCGCTCGCGACCGAGCGCCGCGTCCATTTCACAACCGAAAGGATTTGAGCATGCCATCGTCGTCCCTCATCCGTATTGCGATACTCGACGACTATCAGAACGTCGCGCTCGACATGGCCGACTGGTCTGCATTGAAAGGCCGCGCCGACATCACGGTCTTCAACGATCACATCGCCGATACAGCGCAGATCATCGAGCGTCTGAGGCCTTTCGACGTGGTCTCTGTGATGCGCGAGCGTACGCCGCTCACGCGCGAAATCATCGAGAGTCTGCCGAATCTGAAACTGATTGCGTCGACGGGGGCCGCCAACGCGTCAATCGACACGGAGGCCGCGGCGCAACGCAACATCAAGGTCGCGCACACCAGCTACTCGTCGACGCCGACGATCGAATTCACATGGGCGATGATTCTCGGCATGGCGCGCAACATCGCGATCGAAAACCAATCGCTGCGCGAAGGCGGCTGGCAACGCACGCTCGGCACTGAGCTTGCCGGCAAGACACTCGGGTTGCTAGGTCTGGGCCACATCGGTTCAGCTGTCGGTGTGATCGGCCGCGCGTTCAGGATGAACGTGATCGCGTGGAGCCAGAATCTCACCGCCGAACGCGCGGAATCGAAAGGCGTACAACTGGTCGATAAAGACACGCTCTTTTCGACCTCGGATTTCCTGTCCATCCATCTCCGTCTGAGCGAACGGACGCGCGGCCTGGTCGGCGCGGCCGAGCTTGCGCGCATGAAGCCGGCTAGCCGCCTCATCAATACATCGCGCGGCCCGATCGTGGATATTGGCGCCCTACGCGCCGCACTCGACAACGGGCAGATTGCAGGCGCCGCCATCGACGTGTACGACGTCGAGCCTCTCGATGCAGCTGATCCTTTGCGCGCGCAGCGCAATCTGCTGGCCACGCCGCACATCGGCTACGTGACGCAGGAGATGTATCAGACGTTCTATCGCGATACCGTGCGAAACATCGTCGAATGGCTCGATCAGACACAACAGACGGACAACGTGTAAGCCGCACCGTGCCTTGCGGCGACGCTCGCCCGCAGCGGGCGTCGCTCACTGAAGCTGGAGCATAACTTGAAGCTCGATCCACTTTCGCTCAGGCTGTTCGTGCGCGTCGTCGAAGAAGGCACGATTGCAGCCGCCGCCGAACTGGAACACATCGCTGCGCCCGCCGTGAGCAAACGGCTAAGAGAACTCGAAGAACTCTTCGGTACGCCACTGCTCGTGCGGACCAACAAAGGCATCACACCGACGGCAGCGGGCGTGAACCTGTCCGTTCTGTCGCGCGATTTGCTGGACGATCTGCGCAATATCGTCTTGCAGATGAAAGCGTTTTCGGACGGCCTGCGCGGTTCGGTACGCGTGCTGGTCAACATTTCCGCCATCTCGACCTGCATGCCGCCTCTTGTGAAGTCGTTCAGCGAACGCTATCCGGACGTGGACGTGTCGCTGCTGGAGCGCGACAGTCTCGCGATCACCGAAAGCGTGGCGGCGAACGTCGCGGAGATCGGCGTTTTTACACGCTTGCCGCATAGCGCCGATATCGAAGTACATCCTTTTCGCAGCGACGAACTGAAGGTCCTGGTCCCCGTCGATCACCCCCTTTCGACCCGCAAGCACGTCACGTTTGCGCAGACGCTCGACTACGAGCACGTCGTGCTGCGCGCGGGTACGCATCTGCGCTTTCAGATGCTGAATGCGGCCGCTCAGGCGGGCAAATCGCTGCGCGCGAAGGTCGAGGTGTCGTCGTATGACGCGCTCTGCAAGATGGTTCAGGTCGGCATGGGAGTCGGCATTCTGCCTGCCGGCAACGCCGAGCTATACCGCTTGCCAGGCACGCGCATGTTGAAGCTGGACGAGCCGTGGGCAACCCGCGAACTCGTCATCTGCGTGCGCCGCGCCGACGCCCTGTCACCCGTTGCTCGCCTGTTCTTCGATCATCTGCGCACGAGTGCCTGACGCGTCTTGCCATCGCGTTTCGTTATGGCGGGCTCGCGAATGGTTGTTGGACAGGCGCGCCCAGCGTCCTTAGCATCAATCCACCCGACGCACATTCGTCGCGCCAGACTCCCTCTCTAACCGGCCACCGCAATCGGCAGGGCACTCACTGCCTTGCGCTTTGCGGCATTCGACAGTCATGGGTTCGTGCAATACGCGTGCGTTCGGGGGTTTCGGATCAACACGGTTCATGCGGCCGTCATCGGAAAAACAATGAACAGTAATGGAGCAGTGGAGACAACGCGGGCAGTGCTCGCCGATTCAACCGGCGAGATGTCAATTGCGAGCCGCTATGTGACGCTGGCCGGTTCGTGGGGCGCCTGGCTATTCGATGCGCTCGATGCAACCGTGTTCGGTTTCGTCATTCTGGCCGTCGCGCATACGTTTACGGCCTCGTTATCCGAGGTCGTGTCGACCGTCGCCTGGTTTCTGCTGGCCACGGGTATCGGCGGTTTCTTTCTTGGCAATATCGCCGACAAGATCGGGCGCAAGAGAACGCTGCTGATCTCTGTCTTGACCTACGCAACGGGCACGCTGCTGTGCGGCTTTGCGCAGAACCTCTGGGAATTGAGTGTGTTCCGCTTTGCAGTCGGGATCGGTGTGGGCGGGCTGTGGTCGGCGGCTGTCGCGCTAGTCAGCGAAATCTGGGCGCCATCGAGCCGCGCGAAAGCCATCGCGGTGATGCAAACCGGCTGGTCGGGTGGCAGCCTGCTGGCGGCGGTTTTTGCGTGGACTTTGCTCGACGCGTCGGATCCAGCTTCGTGGCGCAAGCTTTTCATCCTGTCCGCTATTCCGGCGTACTGCATCGCGCTGTTTATTCTGGTGTTCGTCAAAGAGTCGCCCGTTTGGCTCGCCAACCGCGACTTTCTGAAGAAGAAGAACGCGAGCAAGGGCAATCTGATGCAGATTTTCAAGCCCGAATTTTTCCGCACGACGCTGCTGGCGCTGGCGATTTCCATTCTGGGCATGTACGGCTACTGGATTATCACGACCTTTACGCCGACCTATCTGCAAAGCGTGCTGCATGTGCGCATCGATCAGGCACCCGTGTTTCTCGTCTGGACGGGTATCGGTGCGACGGCCGGCTATCTGGCGTACGGCTGGCTCGCCGAGCGTTTCGGACGACGCGCTGCATTCGCCGGATTCTTCGTCGGCATTGCCATCGCCGTGCCGATCTTCGCCTACGGCGCGACGATGATTCCGCTCACCAACGGCAAGCTCGATTTCAACGCACAGAACATCGTGATTCTCGGCGTGCTGTCGGCGCTGCTCGGTTTTTTCACGGGCTACTTCAGCGGTTTCGGTGCGTGGTACGCGGAGCTGTTTCCAACCAGCATCCGTTCTACGGCAGCAGGCTTCTGCTTTAACTTCGGCCGCGTCGGAGCGATCGCCGGCATCAAGCTCGTCCCCGTTTTGATTCCGTTGATGGGCTTTACGGCGACGTACTGCATCGCATCGATTGCCTATGTCACCGCCGCGATTCTCGTCTTCACGCTTCGGGAAACGCAGGGCGTACAACTCACAAGCGGAAACTGATTGCCAACTCTTAACCTGAATCGACTATGAAGACTTATCGAATCGGCCAGATCGTGCCCAGCTCCAACACGACGATGGAGACGGAAATCCCTGCGATGCTCAACGCGCGTCACGCGCTGTTCCCGGAACAACGCTTCACGTTCCACTCCGCGCGCATGCGCATGATGCATGTCACGCCGGAAGAATTGAAGAAGATGGATGTCGACAGCGATCGTTGCGCGCTCGAACTCAGCGATGCGCGTTGCGACGTTCTCGCCTACGCATGCCTCGTCGCCATCATGTGTCAGGGCGCGGGCTATCACCGCGTGTCAGAAGCGCGTTTGCAGAAGGCGGTTGAAAGCAACAACGCGCCGACGCCGATCATCAGTTCGGCGGGTGCGCTGATCGAAGGCGTGAAGGCGATGGGCTTCAAGCGCGTCGCTATCATCACGCCGTACATGAAGCCGCTGACGCAGCAGGTTGTCGACTACATCCAGAGCGAGGACATCGAAGTCACGGATTCGATGAGCCTTGAAGTGTCCGACAATCTGGCCGTCGGCCGTCTCGATCCGATGAATCTGATTGCTCACGCCGACCGGCTAGACATCAGCAACGCCGATGCCGTCGTGCTGTCGGCATGCGTGCAAATGCCGTCGTTGCCGGCCATCCAGGCCGTTGAAGATCGTCTCGGCAAGCCGGTTCTGTCGGCGGCGGTCTCCACTGTTTATCGTATCCTGAAGACGCTTGGACTGAAGGCTCAGGTGCCGAACGCCGGCTATCTCTTGTCCGGGAAGTTTTAAGGCTTCAGGCGGTCCCGCCTGACGATGCGCGATGGCGCGCGAGGAAGCGGTCCAGTTGTGCCGCGAACGCCTTGCTGTCGTTCGCGCTATAAGGTGAGGGGCCGCCCGTTTCTATGCCCGAACTGCGAAGCTGATCCATCACATCGCGCATCGTCAGGCGTTCCTGGATATTGTCACGGCTAAACCAGCTTCCGCGCGGATCGAGCACATGCGCGCCCTTGTCGAGCGCGGCGGCGGCAAGCGGTATGTCCGCCGTAATCACGAGGTCGCCGTTTGCGGCCAGTTCGACGATGCGGTTATCGGCGGAGTCGAAGCCGGCTGGCACCTGTAGTGCTTTGATAAAGGGGGACGGCGGCGTGCGCAAATACTGATTCGCGACCAGCGTGACGCGAACTTCGACACGCCGCGCGGCCCGAAACAGCATCTCCTTGACGACAACCGGACAGGCGTCTGCATCCACTAGCACTTGCATCGAGGTATTTCCGATAGAGAGAGAACCTCATGTTACTGCGCGCACGCATCTGAGGCGAATCTGCTGTCGGTCGATGCAAGTTGGAAGCTCACCTCCCTCACTCATCGCGCGTTCACGCTGTCGCCGAACATGCCGTTTGATCGCCAAGGGCAATTTTATGAATGTTCGCTGCGTACACCCATTCGCGGGCCTGACGCTCGATAAGGTCCATAAAAGCAGGGGGGCCGCTGCAGTAAATCTGTGTGTTGGCGTGCGTTGGACTCATCGCATGGGCACTCTTTTGCGCGAACAGATCGTCGGACAGGCCGAAATAGTGGGAGACCTTGCCGTGACTTCGAAGCGCGTCGAGATCTTCGCGGAGAACTGCGCGGTCGGCCGATCGGGCGAAGTTGTGCACCTCGAACCTCTGGCCCGCTGATGCGAGCCGCTTCGCGATTCCCGCGATCGATGCCGCGCCTATGCCGCCGGCAAACAGGATAGAGCGCGCGCAATTGTCCAGAATCGTCGGTGGGCTTTTGGGAGCGCCGACAAATACTTCGTCTCGTTCATTCAACAGAAACGGCGATAGCGGACTATCGGTTTTGTCATCGCTTTCCTGTCTTGCGCCGACTACGTAACCATCCGACAGGGACGACACACCAAGCAAGGGATAAATTCTTTCGTTATCGCCGGTGCTATTCACGCACAGCGTGACACACGATCCGTCGTTATACGGCGGAAGCGCCGATCTGGACGTCGTTCGAAGTTCAACGGCATGATATCCGTTGGCGATTTGCCATTTCCTGCTAACGATGACGGGAATCAGATTGTCGCGCATGTCGTCTCCAATAGGACCTGCATCTCAGATGGAACTCTAGCCGATACGGTGTCAAGGATGGACAGTGATGGCGAGCAGTCGTGAACGGGCAGCGATGATTGCGTGCGGAAACCCGCGCGGTTAAAGGCTTTGAGCGATTAGTGCAACGCTGGTATTTTCAGAGCGTACTTTCTGTTTAAGCTGCTGCTGTCATGCTATTTCCAGCGGCCCGAGCCGGACGCCGCACATCTCGCGATGTCGGCGCCGGCTCTCTCGCGCTACATCATGATGGGCGCCATCGCCATTGCGATCCGGGCCGCCTGATTTTCAGTGATCATGCTGTTGAGTGCCCGGCTGAAGCGCGGTTCCTGCACACCGGAGAGGATGTATTGCCACCTGTAGGCGGCAAGCAGGCTGTTGCGCACGGCGTCTTCTTCCGTCATCGTGAGGGACCGTCCGCAGATCGCGGAAAAGTAGCTGGCATCTGCATGCGCCTGCGTTTGCAGCATGCCGTCAATGGCGCCGACCAGTTCGATCAGATCGTCGACTGCCTTGTCACGCTCGTCAGGTGAGAGCTTTGCGTCTTCGCGCTGCCATTCGAGTTCGTCGAGGATGGCATGCTGCGACTCCTCACGCCAGTGATAAAGAAAGACATCCTTCCAGAGCTCGGATGAGTTCGTGTCGCCATCGATGCTCCCCCGATAATGCGCAAGCACGAACAGTTCGATATGACAGGTCAGCGCGAGCACGGCCCACGTGGACTTCGCGAGCACGTACGAGGCGACGCTGTTCGCTTCCGGCAGGAATGCGTAGCCGGCCGGCATGCCTTGCGCGCACATCTGCTCGATGCGGCGAAAGAGTTCCTGATGCTTGATTTCTTCATCGCTGAACCGGACCAGTGCTTCGAGCGCGATCTGATCGCCAAGACGGTACGGACCGCTCATATCGAGTACCTTCGCTGCAATGAAGCGCTCGACGAGACCGAACATGTTCGCGTAAGTGCGCCCCTGGATCTGACTGAGCAGACGCCGCTCGTCGGGACTGACGAGCGCGAGGGAATCGACTTTCGACAGGGCGTCCGGCAAGAATTTCTTCGTGAAGTCGAAGCTCCGGCCGCGGATGACGTCCCGGTCGATATCCCAGCGCACGCGCCTGGATGCGGCAATACATTTGGCGTAGCGATTGGTTTCGAGCGATTGCTCTTCGATCATGGTTTCCATTGAAACAACTCCTTCAATCGTGATGTACCTCTGGTCTCATGTGCCGCTGCCACCTGGCATGTCCGGGCCGTTGAACGTGTTGCTGGACCGGGCTTGAGGCATCGTCACGCCTTTACTGTCGTCGACGGACGTGATGGAACCGTGAACAGCGCGCCCGGCAGCGTAAAAACGTCGTCAAAAAGAATGCTCGCGAGGTCCGATCACGCGTGCCGCGCGGGGTAAACTGTTTGTCAGGTATCCCATTTCGCGCATGACATGGCCCGGCTTACGATCCAAGTCCTCGGCGGCTTGCACATTCAGCTTGCCGGGACGCACGCGCCGCTGGAATTTCCTACAAGGAAAAGCAGGGCTGTCCTTGCGTACCTCGCGCTGTCGCCGGGCATGCTGCGCACGCGCGAACAGCTCGCCAGCGTGTTCTGGGACCGCAGCGCCGACGAGCAGGCGAGAGCCAGCTTGCGGCAGACCCTGTCGAGCTTGCGCCGACTCCTGCCGGACGCGCCGCTGCTGAATGCCGAAACGGATGCCATCTGGCTCGATGCCCACCTCGTCGAGGTCGACGCGCTGCAGTTCGTCCATCTCGCGAGCCAGCGCTCTGCCGATTCGTTGAAACAGGCCGTGTCGCTTTACCGCGGTGCGTTGCTGGACGGCTTCGGCTTGCGCGAGGACTCGTTCGAACAGTGGATGACCGTGGAGCGCCGCTGGTATCACGAACGCGCGATGGAGGTTTTCGCCGAACTCGCGGGCCTGTATGAACAATCTGACGAATGGGACCGGGCGATTGAGACCGCGAGCAAAGCGCTGATCGTCGACCCGTTGCTCGAGTGGGCACACGCCGCGCTCATCAGGCTCTATGCGAGGACAGGGCGCCGGGATGCCGCTGTGCGGCAGTATCAGGAATGCGTGCGGGTGCTCAATGCCGAACTCGGCATCGCCCCCGCCGAGAGCACGCAACGCCTGGCCGCGCGCATCCAGCATGAGTCAGTTCCGCGCGACGTGCCTCAGACGCCAGCCCGGTCTGCCGGCAATACAGCGCAAGAGCCAGAGCGCACGTCGAGCGGACGTGAATTGCCGGCGGAGCGAAAGCAGCTGAGCGTGCTGTGCGTGCGTGTGCGCGAACCGATCGACGCCAGCGACGCCAGCGATGCCAGCGATCCCGAGATCGCGCTTGGACGCATCGACCCGGTACTGAAGGCCATGATCGAGGTCGTCCAGCGTTTCGGCGGTCTCGTCACGCAGCTGCGAAGCGATGGCATGACCGCGCTGTTCGGCGCGCCCGTCGCACATGAAGATCACGCCGTGCGCGCCTGTTACGCGGCCCTTGAAATGCGCGAAGCCGTGCTGACACGCAGCGCTCCGTCGCTGGAGGCGCGGATCGGCATCCATTCCGGCGAGGCCGTGGTCCGGACGATCGGCAATGACCAGTTGCAGCACTACGACGCGCTCGGCGCCGTGCCCGAACTCGCCAACCGGATCGATTCCGTACTGGCTGCAGGCGAAATCGGCGTGAGTGCCGACACAGCGCGAAGTGCCGAAGGATTCATCGAACTTGCGGATGCTCCCGCGCGAACGCTCGTGGGTGCAACCCCCGCCATGGGGATCTCGATCCTGCAGACGAAGTCCGCGCTGCGTCTTCGCTGGAATGCGCGCTCGGCGCGCAGTCTGTCGCGCTTTGTCGGTCGCGACGCGGAGATGGCCAATTTGCGGTGGCTGCTCGAGCGTGCCGCGCGCGGCGCGGGCCAGGTGTGCGCGGTGATTGGAGAGCCGGGGGTAGGGAAGTCCCGGCTCGTGCACGAATTCGTCGACGCGGCGCGCGCGGCCGGGTGGACGACGCTCGAAACGGGGACGATCTCGCACGACACGAGCGCAATCTATCTGCCGTTCGCCAATCTGTTGCGGTCGTGGTTCGGCATCGTCGAGCGCGATACGATCGCCGAAGTGGCCGACAGACTGCGCCAGGGCATCTGTGCGATCGATCCAGCCCTGGCGCCGACGCTTCCCGCGCTCGCCGCGCTGCTGGACTTGCCGTCTGAAGATTCGCAGTGGGACAAGGCGAGTCCACCGCAGCGGCGCAAGCATACGCTTGAGGCCATCGCCGCGCTGGTGATGCGCGCCAGTGAAAATGCGCCGCTGATTCTGGTCGTCGAAGATCTGCACTGGAACGACGACGGCACGCAGGCCGTGCTCGATCATCTCGTCGACTGCCTTGGTGCGTCGCGGGTGTTGTTGCTCGCGACCTGCCGCCCGGAGTATCGGCACGCGTGGTCGGGCAAGAGCTACTTCTCACAGCTGCGCGTGGACAATCTCGACGCCGGCAGCGGAGAGCAACTGCTGCATTCGCTGCTCGGCAATGCCAGCGATACAAGCGAGGCCCGCGAGCTACGCGTGCTGTGCAGACGCCTGATCGAGCGCACAGAGTGCACACCGCTCTTTCTGGAGGAGTCGGTTCGCGCACTGGCCGATGCGGGGGCGCTGGTCGGCCAGATGGGTGCGTACCAGGTGGTCCGGACCATCGACACGTTCGATATTCCATCGACGGTACATGCCGTCCTTGCTTCGCGGATCGATCGTCTGTCCGCGCAGCAGAAGACGCTGCTGCAACTGGCTGCCGTGATCGGACACGAGTTCTCGATTGATCTGCTGCAGCCGATCGCGCAACTCGATCAAGAGCGGGTGCTCGATCTGATTGGCGATTTGCAGGCGGCTGAATTCATCTACCAGACGCGTTTGCTGCCGCAACGGCAGTACACCTTCAAGCACGCGCTCACGCATCGCGTCGCTTATGCGAGCGTGCTCAAGGAGCGCAGACGTTCGGTGCATCGGCATCTCGTGCAGGTCGTCGAGTGCCTGCATGCGCAGCGTCTGGACGAGCATGTAGAACGTCTCGCGCATCACGCGCTTGCGGGCGAACTGTGGGACAAGGCTGTCGTGTACCTATACCGGTCGGCAGGCAAGGCGCTGCAGCGGTCTGCGTTTCAGCAGGCAATCGAACACGTGAACAAGGGGCTCGCGATCATCCGGACGTTGCCGCGTACGCCGGCGCTGCTCAGACACGAACTCGAACTCCACAAGGTGCTCGGCGTGACCATGATGGCGGCGAAGGGCTGGGCGGCCACGGAAGTGCTCGACGCCTATACGCAGGCCCGCGCGCTATGCGAGGAGCTAGGAGACGATAGCGAGCTGTTCACCGTGCTGCGAGGCGAAGGGCAATATCGGATGATCCGCGGCGAGTCTGCCATCGCGCGTGAACTGGGCAATCGCTGCACTGCGCTGGCGGAGCATGCCGACGACCGCGGCATTCGTATCGAGACACATCATCTGTTCTGGACCAACAGCTTTTTCATGGGTGAATACGCGACTGCCGAGTTTCATGCTACGAGCGGAATGGCGCTTTACGAGCGCGAGCGAGACCACGCACTCACATTCAAGTACTCCGGACATGATCCCGGCGTGTGCTGCCGATGCTTCACCGCGCTCGCGCAATGTCTGCGCGGCTACCCGGACAAGTCGCTGTCGACGTGCGACGGTGCACGTCAGCTCGCGCAAGAACTGGATCATCCGCTGACGACGGCACTGGCTTACTGGACGTCCAGCTTTGCGCATCTTCTGCGCGGCGAGCCGGAATTGGCAAAGCAATGGGCACAGAAGGAAATCGCGGTTTGCGAGCAGTACGACTTGCCTTTGCTGTTGTCGCAAGGGACTTTCCAGCTTGGCTGTGCGCTCGCGCAACTGGGCAGTCTCGACGATGGCATTCGAAGGATGCGCGACGGCATCGCGGCGATCAGTGCGACGGGCGCCGAAATGGGCCTGCCGTACTTCAACGCGCTGCTGGGCGAAGCGCTAGGCCGCGCGGGCGAACCCGAGGCGGGGCTTGTCGAGATCGAACGAGCGCTTGCTGCTGTCGCGCAACACGGGGGACGCTTTCAGCTTCCGGAAATGCTGAGAATCAAAGGCGAATTGCTGGCGGCGCGCTGGCCGGCGCGACGCGACGAAGCGCTGGCGTGCATGCGCGAGGCGATCGTCATTGCGCAAATGCAGGGGGCGCAGTCTGCGCTGCTTCGCGCGGCTGTGAGCCTGGCTCGCCAGTTGGCATCGTCGGGGGATATGGAAAGCGCGCTTTCCGTGCTGTTGCCCGCCTGCGAAGGCGTCAGAGAAGGCAGCGAACTCGCCGACTCGCGCACGGCGCAAGCACTCCTGGATCAACTGAACAGCCGGTAAAGAGGAAGTCTGCGAGGCTGTAAAAGCATCATGCAGACCTGGAAGCGCGTGACGCACACTCGCTCGCGTTTCCGAACCGCTCCAACAGTCGAGCGGGCCGCGCCATCAAACGGGACGCTATCGACGCGATGTCGTCATGGCCCGGCCTGAAACTGAACGTCTCCATACCACGCGCGAGTCGTGCTGCCCGTGTTGTCGGTGTCGCTCAGCAGGCCATATCCGGTGATCCGTCCAGGCGGTTCGTGAAAGACCTTCTCATAGTCCTGCACGATGTTGCGGCGCAGACTCTGCCACTGACCTGCATCGCCGGGCTGACCGGAAACGACGATCATCTGGACCCGCCCGGTATGAGGGTTAGGAATGACGCTGCCTGGCGCGGCCGTAGGCGACCAGATATACATGAGCGTGGCATAGGGCAGTTCCTGACCGCCCAGGCGCTTGGCCAGGTCCATGCTTGCCCGGTCGAACAGCGACAGCTTGCTCTTGTCGCCGTCGAAGGCGAACACGAGTCGCGCGGGCGCGTCCTCTTTCGATCCGGAACGGTTGTCGGCGCCCGCGACCGGGCCTTCTGCTTTCCAGCGCCATGTGACAACGGGTGTGCGGGTCAGGTCGATATTGCCCTCATGCATCAGCGCCGAGGCGGAATGGATCGCGTCGGCTTGCAGGACGGTTGTACTGTCGTCGCGTACCAGCGTGTAGCGTGTTACCGCTTTCCCGCTTACGACGGGCAGATTCTTCCATCCCGGGGGCAGTGGTGCGCCAGGCTCGTTGGCGGAGAAGGCAACACCCGGCTTGTCGTCCTGAGCGAGGAGCGCCGTTGGCAACAGCAGAAGCGCGATGCACGCGCCGATCCGGCGTGGCCACGGTGTTCCTCTCTGTACTCGCGCGATCGAGGTCGGGTGCATGGCTGTTTCCGTTCGGTTCATGTCTGGATATCCACTGTGTTGACTTAACTGACGGCAGTCCTGGTGAGCTTTGAAATGAAGGTGCGCGGAAAAGTTCGACTATCAAATGACTGCCGTTTATTCGCTGGGTCTTTGTCCCGACGTGTCGTTACGCCAGGTCCGCGATGCCGGGAAATCCCTCCGTCGCCGCTTTCTTGATGGCGATATCGAAGCGGTCGCTCGCGCCTCCCAGCGCGACGGTCGCGCGTCTCGCGGCTTCGAGCAGGGCCGTCAGCGCGGCGGTAATCGTCGACGCCATATCGAAGCGGGCTTTCGGCCCCGACAATGCGAGCGCGCCGATCAGTTCGCCCGTCGCACCGAAGACGGGCACCGAGACGGAGGCCGTTTCTGGATCACGCTCGCCATGCGAGACAGCCCAACACTGTTCGCGAACTGCCTGCCAGCGCGGATCATCCTTTTCCGTGAACGCGAGCAGGACTTTGCCCGATGCGCCCCGGTCGATGGGAAATTCTTCGCCCACCCGGATCGACACGCGCACCGCCCGCGCGGGTTCGACGCGAAACAACACCAGTCGCAGGCTTTCTTGCCTGATGTACAGCGAGGCGGTCTCGCCCAGGTCGCGGCTCAACTGCTGAAGTATCGGTTCGATCACGGGCCCGACCTGGAATGACCGTTGATACAACGCCGCGAGGCGCAACGGCTGTGGTCCGATGGCGTACTGCCCGTCACTGAGCCTGCGGATGAATCCGCCGTGCTCGAGCGCCGCCAGCAGTCGCAGCACCGTGCTCTTGTAGAGGTCCGTGCGACGCGACAACTCGGCAAGGGAGAGCCGGTCGTCGTTGGCGCCAAAGGCTCTCAGGATCGCGAACGCGCGATCGAGGACGGCCACGCCGCTGGTGCCATCGCTAGCTGCTGTCGACTGCCGTGATGTCGATTCCTGCGTTTCCTTGACCACGTCCTCGTCCTTCTCGTGCGAATGCAAGCGACTCTAGCGTTCTATTGGATAGAACGCAAGCACGCGAAAGTGCATGAAAACCGGGGTTAACCCACCTTAAACCACCTCGTTTTCAGTTCTATAGTTCTATCTAACGAAATAAAATTCTTTCAGATAGAACGAATCGAAGGAGTTTGCATTGAAAAATCCGTCCCGCCCCGCGGTGCTCGTCAGCGAAGTCGGTCCCCGCGACGGGCTGCAGAGCATCAAAAGCGTCATGCCCACGGCCGCCAAACTGCGCTGGATCTCCGCGCTCGCGGCTGCGGGTTTGAAGGAGATCGAGGTCGGCTCGTTCGTGCCCGCGCGGCTGTTGCCGCAAATGGCAGACATTCAGGAAGTCGTGGCGCATGCATTGACGATTCCGGGCCTGCACGTCGCCGTTCTCGCGCCGAATCTGCGCGGCTCGCAGCATGCCTTCGAAGCGGGCGTCCATAAGCTCACGTTGCCCGTCTCGATCACGAACGAGCACTCGATGGCGAACATCCGCAAGACGACCGCGCAGATGGTCGACGAAGTGCGCGCGATCGTTGCGTTGCGAGACGCGCGGTTTCCCGGCGTGCAAATCGAAGCCGGCGTGTCGGTCGCGTTTGGTTGCACGATTGCGGGCGCCGTCAGCGATGACCAGACGATGCGCATGTGCCTGGCGATGGCCGAATGCGGCGTCGACGAAGTGGGCCTGTCGGACACGAGCGGTTATGCGAACCCTGCACAGGTCCGGCGTCTTTTCCGCCGTTTGCAGACGGAACTCGGCAGCAAGGCGGGCGGCGCGCATTTCCACAACACGCGCGGTCAGGGACTGGCGAACGTCGTCGCCGCACTCGACGCCGGCGTCACGACAATCGACGCAAGCCAGGCCGGTCTCGGCGGCTGCCCCTATGCGCCGGGTGCGACGGGCAACATCGTCACGGAAGACCTGACGTTCCTGCTCGAAGCAATGGGTTACGACACGGGCATCGATATCGACGCGCTTGTCGCTGCGCGCGCGATTCTGGCGGACGCGCTGCCGGGCGAAGTGTTGTACGGGCATGTGCAGGACGCAGGCCTGCCCAAAGGATTCCGTTACGCCGACGGGCGCGAGCCGAGCGCTCCGCGACCGGAAGGCTGTCTGCTGGGAGCGGCGCAATGAGCGAGATTTCGTCGAATCAATCGCTGCCTTACAGCGGCGTGCGTGTCGTCGAGATGACGCATATGGTGATGGGCCCGACATGCGGCATGGTGCTCGCAGACCTGGGCGCGGAAGTCATCAAGGTGGAGCCCATTGCGGGCGACAGCACGCGCGCGCTGCGAGGATCGGGGGCCGGTTTCTTCGGCACCTTCAATCGCAACAAGAAGAGCCTCGCCGTCGACGTCAAAGACCCGCGCGGACTCGAAGTCGTGCACAGGCTCATCGCGGGCGCCGACGTCTTCAGCGAGAACTTCAAGAGCGGCACGATGGACAAGCTCGGTCTCAGCTATGCGTCGCTGTCGAAGCTCAATCCGCGTCTCGTCTATGTGTCCCACAAGGGATTTCTGCCGGGCCCCTACGATCATCGGACCGCGCTCGATGAAGTGGTCCAGATGATGGGCGGTCTCGCCTACATGACGGGCCCTGAAGGCCGTCCGCTGCGCGCGGGCGCCAGTGTCAACGACATCATGGGCGGCATGTTCGGCGCTATCGGCGCGATGGCGGCGCTCGCGCAGCGCGAGCGCACCGGCGAGGGCCAGGAAGTGCAGAGCGCCCTGTTCGAAAACAACGTGTTCCTCGTCGCGCAGCACATGATGCAGTACGCCGTGACGGGCAAGCCTGCCGCGCCGATGCCCAGCCGCATCTCCGCGTGGGCCGTCTATGACGTGTTCTCGGTGAAGAACGGCGAGCAGATCTTTCTGGCCGTCGTATCGGACACGCAGTGGGCGTTGTTCTGCGATGCATTCGGTTTGTCCGAACTGAAGCGCGACGAGCGGATCACGACCAACAATCAGCGCGTGCAGGCCCGCGACTGGCTGCTGCCCAGGCTTCGCGCGCACATGGAAGCCTTCACGGCAGCGGAGATCAGCGCGATCTTCGAACGCATCGGGTTGCCCTATGCGCCGATTACCAAACCTCAGGACCTGTTCGATGATCCGCATCTGCTGGCGACGGGCGGACTCGCCGATGTGACGTTGCCGCCCGATGCCAGCGGCGCGGGCGAGGCGGTGTCGACGCGCACGGCACTGCTGCCGCTGACGATGGACGGCGAGCGGCTGCGTCTGGCGCGCCGCGCCGCCCGCGCTTGGCCAGGACACCCGCGCGCTGCTGTCGGAACTCGGATACGCCGACGCGGAACTGATGCAGCTGGTGGACGCGGGTGTCGTCCGATGCCAGGAGCTGGACGGGGGCGATCCATCGAGTCCTTCCGCCAACGAGCTCGCCAGCGCCTGACCCCCCGACGCTTCGCATCAAACGTAGCGCAGCCGCGGCCGCATTTACGGCCGGGCCGCATGAGAATTGTTTGGAGACGACAATGACATCCATTACTTCGGGCATGACGGCAGACACGTCTGCCAGCCTCGAGCAGCAGGCCGTCAGAAAAGCTGCGTGGCGTTTCATTCCACTGCTCGCCCTGGCCTATTTCTTCAATTATCTCGACCGCACCAGCGTCGGTTTCGCGGCGCTGACGATGAATCGCGACCTCGGCCTGACCGCGACGCAGTTCGGCTGGGGCGCGGGGATCATGTTCGCCGGATACTGCATTTGCGAAGTGCCGAGCAATCTCGCGCTGTATCGCTTCGGTGCACGGCGCTGGCTTGCCCGCATCATGATCACGTGGGGCTTGATGGCGGCAGCGACGGCGCTCGCCGTCGGACCGACCAGCTTCTACGTGATCCGGCTGCTGCTTGGCATCGGCGAAGCAGGCTTCTTTCCCGGCGTGATCTTCTTTCTTGCGGTCTGGTTTCCTTCCAGCTACCGAACCCGCGTGCTCGCATGGTTCACGGTCTCGACGCCGTTGTCGTCGCTGGTGGGCGGTCCGTTGTCGTCGTGGCTGCTTCTTATGGATGGCGTGCTCGGACTGGCAGGCTGGAAATGGATGTTCATTGTCGAAGGACTTCCCGCCTGCGTGCTCGGCTACCTGGTGCTGAAGCTGCTCGCCGACAAGCCAGCCGACGCGCAATGGCTGTCGCGCGACGAGCGAGCCGCCCTGCAAAGCGCATTCGACCGCGAGGGATCATCGGCCCAGAAGAAGAAGGATTTACGCGCGGCACTGAGGGACGTTCGTGTGTACATCCTCGCGACGATTTCGTTCGGCTTCACGATGGGTTCGTACGGCATCGGCATCTGGCTGCCGCAGATGCTCAAGGCACACGGCATGAGCGTGACGCAGACAGGCTGGATCTCGGCCGTGCCGTATTTCTTTGCGACGATCGCGTTGCTGTGGTGGGCGAAGCGGGTCGATCGACGCGGCGGGCATATCGCGAACCTCGCCGCAGGACTTTTGATCGGCGCTGTCGCGCTCGGCGTGTCGACGCACTTCGATCAGCTGTTGCCCGCGATGGTCGGCATCACGTTGGCATTGATCGGCACGATCGCGGGGCGGACCATTTTCTATACGCTGCCTGCGCGATTCCTGTCGGGCCAGGCGGCGGCGGGCGGCCTCGCGTTGATCAATTCCATCGGCGCGCTTGGCGGCTTTGCGGGACCGTACCTCGTCGGCTATCTGAAGGACAGTTTCGGTACGTTCACGGCGGGCATGTTCGGTCTCGCCGTCGTATTGCTGATCACGACGATGCTGACGCTCTCTCTGTTTGCGTTCAACCGGGAGGCGCAATGACGACGGCACCGCACTCGCCCAGGCGCAGGCGGATGCTTCGGGCCGCGGCCGCTTCGGTCGCCGTTCCTGCTTTTCCCACTATTGCCGCTATCGTCAGTACGCAGGCCTTTTCCAAGGAAGAGACGGTCACCATGAAGCCAAGCAGCAACTATCTCCCCGTTCGATCCGAGTGGCTGGCTTCCGGGGCAGAAGCGGCGCTCGAGCCGGACTTGCCGATTATCGACGCGCATCATCACTTCTACGATCGTCCGGGCTGGACGTATCTGCTCGACGAATATCTTGCCGACGCGCAGTCCGGCCATAACATCACGGCGTCGGTGTTCATGCAGGGGCTGACGCACTACCGTCAGTCGGGACCGGACGCATTGCGGCCCGTTGGCGAGACCGAGTATGTGACTGCCTCGACAGCGCCGATGCAGTCGGGCAAACCGCAGGTGGCCAAGGGCATTGTCGGGTACGCGGATCTGCGGCGGGGTGCGGCGGTGCGCGACGTGCTCGAAGCGCATCTGCAGGCGGCAGGTGGCCGGTTTCGAGGAGTACGGCACCTCGTGACGTGGGACCCGGATCAGTCGCTGGTCAATCCGCTTTCAGCGGTGCCTGGCGGGTTGCTGCTCGATCCCGACTACCGTGCTGGCGTTGCGCAACTGGGCGCGCTGGGTTTGTCGTACGACGCATGGCTTTTCTTTCCGCAGCTTCCCGAACTGTTCGATCTCGCCAAGGCTTATCCCGACACGCCGATCATCATCAATCACTGCGGCGGCGTGGTGCGAATCGCCAGTTACGCGGATCATCGCAAAGAGGTGTTCGGGAACTGGTCGCGCTCCATGCGCCAACTGGCGCAGCTACCCAATGTCTATGTGAAGGTTGGCGGACTGGGCATGCGCATCAACGGATTCGATTTCGAAAAGGGCGAGCGGCCGCCTTCGTCGATGCAGTTGGCGCAGGCATGGAAGCCCTGGATGCATACATGCATCGAAGCGTTCGGCGCGAACCGCTGCATGTTCGAAAGTAATTTTCCGGTCGATAAGGGTTCTTATCCCTATAGCAACGGCTGGAACGCTTTCAAGCGATTGACCGCGCAGGCCAGCGCGCAAGAAAGGGACGCGCTGTTTCGAGGCACGGTTAGCAGCGTGTATCGGCTGGGGGCCACTGCGAACGTGTCCGGCTGATCTTGGCGCTTCGGGTCGAGTTGCGCGATCACAAGCCAGCGGAACGGTCCGGACCGTGGATAGAGGGTGGCTCACCGGCTCTATGGGAAGAAGCGCGCAAACGCATTAGCGAGTTTTTTGACGCTGGGAGCGGCGGCTAGCAGTTTCCGTCCGGCTGCCGCCGTGTTACGAGTCCTGCTTCAATCGATGCTCCGCACGTCGCCGCGTGATGCATCCGTCTGGATGTCGACCAGCGGGGCAACCGTTATCGTGGCGGCCACATGCTCCGATGCTGGCAGTAGTCCTGCGAACGCCGCGATGCCGGTTCCGCATACCACGGCAAGTACGAGGCAAACGAGGGCAATAATAATCCGGTTCGACGGTGCGGCGGATGTGTGAAGAAGGGCGCTCATGACTCACTCCGGTTGACGCCTCCCCATCTGCAAGGGTCGTGCCGACATCAATGGAGTTTGCAGGATCGCCGTGCGGGCGGCGCGCCGCAACGGTCGCCGAGGCTTGGGCGCGTCGCAGCAGGAGGAGATGTGTCTGTGACGGCGCGACACTTCGTGATGTGAGACTGTCAGCAACCGACACTGCCACTCTTGATTGTGGGCGTCTGCCGCTATCGACGTTGCGCCACTTCGCTACAGCACGTCTTGACCTTGAACCGTTCATCGTTGCGTCGCGAAGCAAGACGTCCGCGAGTGCACGGACACGGGTCCGTCCGGAAGATGGCAGCGCGGCGCATGGATCTCAGTACGCCAACCTGCCGGACGGCGACGGCAGCGACCCGGAGAGGCGTTCAGAACCCGACACCTACCCCGACGCCCACCCCGCCGCCGAAGCTGCCGCCCCCCACGCCGACGCCGATGGTTGGACCCGGCGTGTAGTAGCCGGGCCCGTAAGCTGGGTCGCTGTAACCGTACGGCGCAGCGGCAACGCATCCCGAGATGGCCGTCATCAGCGCCACGATTGCGAGAAGTCTGATCATGATCGTCTCCCGTGTAGGGGCGTGCAGCAAGACGTGATCCCGATACTGCATCGACTGCGACCGCGCGGACGGTCACTTCAAAGATACCACTGCGCCATCGAGCTGGATGGCTGTCCTTTCATCTGTGTGCGGATCACGGAAGAGCGCGCCATTTTCGGCACTGCCATGCATTCCGCCTGCTGCAAAAACAAACGCGCCCGGAGCAATGCTCCGGGCGCGTTCGCGACGGCATCAGGTATAGGCCGGGTTGGTTACCGTCAGGCCTGGTCGTTGTTGAGCATGCTCTTCGGAATGGACAGAATGAGCGCGCAACTGATGAGCAGGCACGCCCCGAGTGCGTAAGTCCCGTTGTTGATGTTGCCCGTCAGATCCTTCGCCACGCTCGTAATCATCGAACCCGTGAAGCCGGACAGGTTGCCGACGGAGTTGATGAGGGCAATGCCTGCCGCCGCCGCCGTTCCCGACAGAATCTGGCCAGGAAAGGTCCAGAAAATGGGCATCAAACCGAGGATTGCGCAGGTGGCAATCGTCAGGAAGAAGATGGACAGCGGCACGTTGTTCGCGAAGGTGGCGCTGAGGATCAGGCCAACGCCGCCGATGCAGGCGGGAATCGCGGCATGCAGCCGGCGCTCGCCTGTCTTGCGCGAGTGGCGCGCGTTCAGAATCATCGCGACGACGGCGCTCAGGTACGGGATGGCCGTCAGCAGGCCGATATTGAGCGCACTCTTGACGCCGGATGCCTTGATGATGGAAGGCAGCCAGAACGCGAGACCGTAAAAGCCCGTGTTGAACGTGAGCAGGATGAAAGTCAGCAGCCATACGCGCGGGCTGTTGAGCGCGGCACCAATGTGGTGGGTCTTCTTCGCGCTTTCCTGCTCAAGATTCTTCTGCAGCAGCGCCTTTTCCGATGCTGTCAGCCATTTCGCCGACTGGATGCCGTCGCCCATGCGAAAGAGCACGAGGAACGCGACGAGGATCGACGGAATGCCTTCGACCAGCAGCATCCATTGCCAGCCGTCCATGCCAAGCGCGCCATGGGTGTTTTCCATGAGCCAGCCGGAGATGACACCACCCAGCGTCAGGCTCACGGGAATGGCAATCAGGAACCCCGACATGGCGATGCTCTGGCGCCGCGCCGGAAACCAGTAGTTCATGTAGAGAATGATGCCGGGGAAGAAGCCCGCTTCACAGACGCCCAGCAGGAAACGCAGGATGTAGAACATCGTGGACGTCTGGACATGAAAGAAGCTGGCGAGCGGTGCGATGAAGGCGAGGGAGGAGGAGACGATACCCCACGACACCATGATGCGAGCGATCCAGAATCGCGCGCCATACCGGTGAAGGAGAAGATTGCTGGGCATCTCGAAGAGGAAGTATCCCCAGAAGAAGATACTTGCGCCGAAGGCGTACACGGCGTCGCTGAGCCCCAGTGAATCGAGCATCTGCAGTTTGGCGAAACCGACGTTCACGCGGTCGAGGTAAGCCACGACATAACAGAGCAGCAGCAGCGGCAGAATCCGCTTCAGTACCTTGCGGTATAGCAGTTCTTCGGTCTCATTGACCGCCGCAGACGAGGCCGCGGTCTGAGCGATTGTTGGCATTGGAGTGTCTCCTTTTTGCATGTCTTGAGCGGTATGGCGGTGCGGGGTCGCCTGTATAAATCAGGGATTGATCAGGGATTGCCCGCTGGCGAGCCTCGATCTGTTCATCGCCGTCGAACAATCGGGCTCATATGTTACCGATAACAATTCGGGTTCCAGCTTTTCCGTCGGCTCGGGATGTTATCGGTAACGAAATTATCACGTTGTGCCCCGAAGAGGCAAGCCAGGGGAATTTCCCTGGTGCAGGATCGACGTGTTTCTTTTCGCGTTTCGGAGAATGCGCACCGCGTTCGCGCGTGCTAATATCGATGGATGTTACCGATAACAGAAATGTGCGAATAGTCCCTCACGAGTCCGGCGCGAGCGCATGTCGTGTCGAAGGCGCATCGGAACCGGGGGCAGCACAAGAGACGATTTGCGCCTGACGATACCTGAACAGGCCACGACAAGGAGTACAGCATGACCACATCCAACCCACGCCGCCTGCGCAGCCAGGAATGGTTCGATGATCCCTCGCACGCAGACATGACCGCGCTTTATGTCGAGCGCTTCATGAATTACGGGCTCACGCGCGAGGAGCTGCAATCGGGACGCCCGATCATCGGCATTGCGCAAACGGGCAGCGATCTCGCGCCGTGTAATCGTCACCACATCGAACTGGCAGAGCGAACGAAGGCGGGCATCCGCGACGCGGGCGGCATTCCGATGGAGTTTCCCGTCCATCCCCTCGCTGAACAGAGCCGCAGGCCCACGGCCGCGCTGGACCGTAATCTGGCCTATCTCGGCCTCGTCGAAATCCTGCATGGCTTCCCGCTTGACGGCGTGGTGCTCACCACCGGCTGTGACAAGACCACGCCTGCATGCCTGATGGCGGCGGCGACAGTCGATCTGCCTGCCATCGTGCTGTCCGGCGGCCCGATGCTCGATGGTTGGCATCAGGGCAAGCGTGTCGGCTCGGGCACGGTCATCTGGCATGCGCGCAACCTGCTTGCAGCCGGAGAGATCGATTACGAGGGGTTCATGGAACTGACGACGGCTTCGTCGCCCTCCATCGGGCACTGCAATACGATGGGCACGGCGCTGTCGATGAACAGTCTCGCGGAAGCACTCGGCATGTCCTTGCCGGGCTGCGCGAGCATCCCCGCTGCGTATCGCGAACGAGGCCAGATGGCCTATGCGACGGGCAAGCGCATTGTGGATCTCGTGCGCGACGACGTGCGCCCGTCGCACATCATGACGAAAGAGGCGTTCGAGAACGCCATCGTCGTCGCCTCCGCGCTGGGCGCCTCGAGCAACTGCCCGCCGCACCTGATCGCGATTGCGCGACACATCGGCGTCGAATTGAGTCTCGACGACTGGCAGCGTGTGGGCGAACAGGTGCCGCTCATCGTGAACTGCATGCCTGCGGGCGAGTATCTCGGCGAGAGCTTTCACCGCGCCGGGGGAGTGCCGGGCGTGCTGCGCGAACTCGACAAGTCCGCACTGGTGCATCGCGACTGTCTGACCGTCTCGGGCCGGACCATTGGCGCGATTGCGGACAGCACGGCGGAGCCCGACCGCGAAGTGATCAGATCAACCGCCGAGCCGCTCAAGCACGGGGCGGGATTCATCGTGCTGTCGGGCAACTTCTTCGACAGCGCCATCATGAAGATGTCGGTGGTGGGCGATGCGTTCCGGCAGACCTATCTGAGCGAGCCTGGCGCCGAAAACACCTTCGAGGCGCGGGCCATCGTGTTCGACGGGCCGGAGGATTATCACGCGCGCATCAACGACCCGGCGCTCGATATCGACCAGCACTGCATTCTGGTGATTCGCGGGGCAGGCACAGTGGGTTATCCCGGCAGCGCGGAAGTCGTCAATATGGCGCCGCCTGCCGAACTGGTGCGTCAGGGCATCACGTCGCTGCCGACGCTTGGCGACGGACGCCAGAGCGGCACATCCGCGAGCCCTTCGATCCTGAACATGTCGCCGGAAGCCGCCGTAGGCGGCGGGCTCGCCCTGCTGCGCACGGGCGACCGGATCCGCGTCGACCTGAATGCGCGCAAGGTCAATGTGCTGGTCGACGAAGCGGAACTGGCGCGCCGGCGCGACACGGCGAGCTTCACGATTCCCGAGGCGCAGACGCCCTGGCAGGAGCTTTATCGCAAGACGGTCGGGCAACTCTCGACGGGCGGATGCCTCGAGCCCGCTACGCTTTATCTGAAGGTCATTGAAGAGCGCGGCAACCCGCGCCACTCCCACTAATCGGTCCGGCCAGGAGCCAATTCGATGAATGCCATTTCTGCAGCAACCGTACTTCCG
Source organism: Paraburkholderia bengalensis (assembly GCF_037126505.1). Classification (NCBI taxonomy): domain Bacteria; kingdom Pseudomonadati; phylum Pseudomonadota; class Betaproteobacteria; order Burkholderiales; family Burkholderiaceae; genus Paraburkholderia; species Paraburkholderia bengalensis. The sequence goes on along the minus strand of NZ_JACFYJ010000001.1, from coordinate 227,855 downwards.
CATGATGTCGAGCAGGCACTGCTCGTCGGCCGTGTGTGGCGCAAGCTCGCCACGCCCACTGGCGAGCTGGAAGGTCCGTGTGTCGTGCTGGTGCGCAAGGGCGAAGTGCTGGACATCACAGCAAGCGCGCCGACGACCGCCGATCTTTTCGAGCGTGAAGATCTCGTTGCTTTCGCGCGCAGTGTGTCGGGCGAGTCGTTGGGTTCGGTGCACAAGCTGGTTGAAGCAACGCTGCGTCCCGGATCGACCGATGAGCCGCGCTTGCTCGCTCCGAGCGACGTACAGGCCATCAAGGCGTGCGGTGTGACCTTTGCCGTGAGCCTGATCGAGCGTGTCATCGAGGAGCAGGCGGGCGGCGATCCGGCGAAGGCACAGGAGGTGCGCGAAACCATTGCTGCAACCATTGGCACGGATCTGTCAAAGGTCCGCCCCGGCTCCGACGCGGCGACCAAACTCAAGGCCGAACTGGAGCGGCGCGGGGCGTGGTCGCAATACATGGAAGTCGGCATCGGCCCCGATGCAGAGGTGTTTTCGAAGTCGCAGCCGATGTCGGCTGTCGGTCTCGGCGCCGACGTTGGCTTGCTGGCAGCATCGAGCTGGAACAACCCCGAGCCGGAGATCGTGCTCGCCGTCAACAGCCGCGGCGAGATCGTCGGCGCGACGCTCGGCAACGACGTCAACCTGCGCGATATCGAAGGCCGCTCGGCGCTGCTGCTCGGCAAATGCAAGGACAACAATGCATCGTGTGCCATCGGTCCATTCGTGCGCCTTTTTGACGATACGTTCGATCTCGATACCGTGCGTCAAACCAGCGTGAGCCTGCGCGTGGACGGCGCAGACGATGATTTCGTGCTGGAGGGCGTGAGCCATATGAGCGAAATCAGCCGCGACCCGCAGGATCTCGTTTCGCAGACGTGCGGTGCTCACCACCAGTATCCCGACGGCTTCATGCTGTTTCTCGGCACGATGTTTTCGCCCATCAAGGATCGCGATACGCCCGGCGGCGGCTTTACGCATCACCTCGGCGATACAGTCACCATCTCGACGCGCGAACTGGGGGCGCTCGTGAACACGGTGCAGCTGAGTGTGGAGATTGCGCCGTGGACTTTCGGTGTGCGCGCGCTTTACCGCAATCTGGCGCAACGCGGACTGATGCACGCTGCCTGAAGTTCGTGAAATCCGCGCGCAGAAGCTGATGCGACGGCAACAATAGAGACGCGGGCGCCGCCCCGTCTCTGCGTTGCGCTTCGGCGTGCAGTGCGTGCGTTCGCGCAGACGCGTGTCCCTCGATACGGTTCGAGCCCAGATCCGCGACATTCTGAGAAAAACGGGCGCATCCGGCTGCGCGATTTTGAAGGGATCGTCGCGTTGTGCTCAACGATGCACACGGACGCCGACCTCACCGCTTCAGGCGTCCAACTCCTTGGCAAGCCGCTGGCTCGCTGAGCATGACCTCGATTACATTTGCGCGCCGATCATCCATGGCACGAATTCGTCGTCGCCGACGCCCAGTGCTTCGCTGCGGCTTTTTTCTCCGGACGCCACGCGCAGGATCGCCTGAAAAATCTCCTCGCCCTTTTCCTGGACGGTGACGCCGCCGTCCATGATGTCGCCGCAATTGATGTCCATGTCGTCGCGCATGCGGTCGTACATCTTCGTATTGGTGGCGAGCTTGATGGACGGCGCGGGCTTCGCGCCGAAGCATGAGCCGCGTCCTGTCGTGAACACGACCAGATTCGCGCCGCTTGCGATCTGTCCCGTCGCGCCCATCGGATCGTAGCCTGGTGCATCCATGAACACGAGTCCGTGCGTATCGACGGGCTCGGCATAGCGATACACGCCCATCAGCGGCGTCGAGCCGCTCTTTGCCACCGCGCCAAGCGACTTTTCCAGAATGGTCGTGAGCCCGCCCGCCTTGTTGCCCGGCGTCGGATTATTGTCGATGCTGCCTTTTTCCCGCTCCGCGTAGCCTTCCCACCAGTGAATGCGCTCGACGATCTTCTCGCCGACTTCGCGCGAGACGGCGCGCCGCGTCAACAGATGTTCTGCGCCGTAAATTTCAGGCGTCTCCGAGAGAATCGCGGTGCCGCCGTGCTGCACCAGCAGATCGACGGCCGCGCCAAGCGCGGGGTTCGCGGTGATACCCGAGTAGCCGTCCGAACCGCCGCATTGCAGCGCGATATTCAGATGCGATACGGGCAACGGCTCGCGCACGGCGCGGTTGGCATCGGGCAGCATTTTGTCGATGGCGGCGATCGCCGCGTCGATGGTGGCCTGCGTACCCCCGAGTTCCTGCATCACGAGCGGCACGACGGCCGGACCACTCTCGACATTCTGCGCGACGAACATCGCGCCCATCTGGTTCGCCTCGCAGCCGAGTCCGATTACGAGCACGCCCGCGAAGTTCGCATGCTTCACATAGCCGCCGAGCGTGCGGCGCAACTGCTGGATGCCTTCGCCGTTGTGGTCGATGCAGCAGCCGAAGCTATGCGTGATCGGGACGATGCCGTCGACATTCGGATAGTCGTCGAGCGCGCCGGGCATCGCGAAATGCTGCGCGACGCGCTTGGTGACGGTCGCCGAGCAGTTGACCGTGCTGACCACGCCGATGTAATTGCGCGTCGCCACGCGGCCGTCCGCGCGCCTGAAGCCCATGAAGGTAAGCGGCGCGCTTGGAGGATCGACGCGCTTTAAGTCGCTGCCGTACGCATAGTCGCGCTCGAACGAGCCTATCGACAGGTTATGTGTATGCACGTGTTCGCCCGCTGCGATGTCGCGCGTCGCGAAGCCGATGATCTGGCCGTAGCGCCGGATCGATTCACCCGTTGCAATGTCCCGCAATGCGATCTTGTGCGCGGCGGGGATGTCGTTGAGCACCGCGAGCGCGCCGAACTCGGCGAGCGCCGTGCCCGCCGCGAGCGCGTCGCGTGCGATCGCGACATCGTCCGCGTCGTGCAGTCTGAGCGCGCGCGACGACGGGTTGCCAAGCGTGTCGGGGAGCGTTGCCGAAAGCGTATCCATGCTGATCCTCCTGATACCTGTACTGCCGAGTTGACGTTGAAGGGCGCGCCCGTTCGTGGGGAACCGTATTGCCCGTCGATGATGCGATAGCGCATCGCCGCGGCGAAATTGGTCAGACCAAAAAACGACGTCGAACGACATCGCGCGCCGGCGCGCGCTAACCCGTGCGTATTTCGCATTCACGTGACGAACGCTTGTCGCTGCTAAAAATATAATTTATATTTTGTACGTACACGGCGACAGGAGGAGCAGTGAACAGTCCATTCGGTGACATCCAGATTCTGGATATGACCTACGATTTCGGGCGCTATGTCGGGCGCCTGTTTGCGGATCTCGGCGCGGCGGTCACGCGCATCGAGCCGCCGGGCGGCTTGCCCGACAGGCGGGCCGTGGAGGGCGACGATGCGCTGGCGCGCGCGGCGCGCGTGTATGAGTTCGAATTTCTCAACGCGAGCAAGCAAAGCCGCGAACTCGATCTGGAGGCGGACGCGGGACGCGAGGCGTTCGCCGTGGCGGCGCGCAGCGCGCAGGTCATTCTGCTCGAACGCGGCGGGCCGCTTTACGGGGAACTGGCGTGGGTGCGGGAGCAGGCGCCGTCGGCCGTCATCACGTCGATCTCGCCGTTCGGACACACGGGGCCGTGGGCCGATGCGCCCGCGACCGACCTCACGTTGCAGGCGGCGGGCGGCATTGCGTGGCTGTCGGGGCGTCCCGACGACGCGCCCTTGCGCCTGCCGGGCGCGCAGGCCACGATGATCGCCGGCGTGTACGCGGCGACGGCCACGTCGCTCGCGCTTTACGACAGCATCGCAACGGGGCGCGGCCATGACGTCGAGGTGTCGGTACAGGAGTGCATCGCGCATTCGCTGCAGAACTCGGTACAGATGTGGGACTTCGAGAAGAAGGTATCGATGCGTGGCGGCGAAGGCACGCGCGACGCGAGCGAAGACATGTTTGCCTGCAAGGACGGCCTGATCTTTCTGGCAGCGCCGCGTTCGCTCGGCGTGTCGTGGAACGCGCTGGTGCAATGGGTCGTCGAAACGGGCCATGCAGCAGGCGAGGAACTGACGAAGGAGCGCTGGGCCGATCGCGTGTGGCGCCTGTCGGGCGAGGCGAAGCGCATTCTGCGCGAGACGCTCGAATCGTTCACGCGCGACTACACCCAGGAAGAACTGACGCGCGAGGCGCTCGCGCGCAAGATCGTTATGGGACCCGTCGCGAAGGTGCTCGACGTGCTCGACGATCCGCAATTGCAGCATCGCGAGTACTTCACGACGCTTGAGCTTGCCCACGCGCGCGGTCGCGCGCGCTTTCCCGGCGCACCCTACCGGATGTCCGAACCCGTCTGGCAGGTGCGGCCCGCAGCGGCGTCCGATCAACAACAACCGGCCTGAACGATGCAATGAAACCCGACTTCCTGAAAGGCATTCGTTTCACCGATCTCACCTGGGCCGGCGCGGGGCCGTTCGGCACCAAGGTCTTCTCGGACTTCGGCGCGGAAGTGCTGAAGATCGAAAGCATCACACGGCCCGATTCCGTGCGCACGGCGGGCCCGTACAAGGACGGCGTGTTCGGCATCAACCGCAGCGGCTACTTCGCGTCGCGCAACACGGGCAAGAAGAGCATTGCGCTGAATCTGAAGATGGAAGAGGGCAAGCGCATCGTGCGCGAGCTGGTCGCGCAGTCCGATGTGGTGTCGAACAACTTCGGGCCCGGCGCGATGGATCGCTTCGGCTTCAGCTACGACGCGCTGCGCGAGATCAAACCGGACATCATCTATCTGTCGATGCCGATGTACGGACAGGACGGACCGCGCGCGAATCTGCTCGGCGTCGGCATGACGATCAGCGCCGTGACGAGCATCATGTGGCAGACGGCCTATGGCCCCGACGATCCCGTCGGACCGGGCACGCACTATCCGGATCACGCGGCGAATCCATATCACGCGGCATTCGCGGTGCTGGCCGCGCTTGCGTATCGCCGCAAGACCGGGCGCGGCATGAAGATCGATCTGTCGCAGGTGGAATCGACCATCAACTTTGTCGGGCCGTCGCTGGTCGAGGCGGCCGTGACGGGACGCGAGCCGCCGCAACTCGGCAACCGCAGCCGCAGCGACGCGCCGCACAACGTGTTCCGCGCGAAGGGCGACGATGCATGGGTCGCGATCAGCGTGACGGACGACGCGCAATGGCGCGCGCTCGCCGCGGCAATGGGCCGCGACGATCTCGCCGGCGACGCCGCGCTTGCCACTTGCGCGGGACGCCTTGCGGCGCTCGAATGCGTGGAGGCGGCTGTTGCGCAATGGACCCTGCGGAACGAGCCGGGCGCCATCGTCGCGATGCTGCGCAACGCGGGTCTCGCGGTCGCCGAGGTCGCGAGTTCGCGACAGCTCGTCGAAAGCGATCCGCAGCTCGCGCATCGCCGCTACTGGCAGCACGTCGCACATCCCGAGATCGGTTCGGCACTGCTCAATTCGCCGCCGTTTTTGATCGACGGCGAGCGCGTCGAGCTCGCGCGTCCGCCGTTGATGGGCGAGCACACGCATGAAGTGCTGGGCAGCCTGCTGCGCCTGTCGCCGCGGCAACTTCAGGAACTCGACGAACAGGGAGTGTTTTCATGAACGGATGGAAAGCGGCCCAGCCGTCGGGCGCATTGCGCCGCGCAGCCGCCGTGGTCGGCGTCGGCCACTCGGACTGGATGGGCGACTGGACGCGCGTTCGCAACGGCGAAAAGCCGACCGACAACTACGGCTACGGCGCGATCGCCTTTCGCGAAGCGCTTGCCGATGCGGGCATCGGCAAGGATGAAATCGACGGGCTGATCGCCGGTCCGACGACCGCTTACGAGCGTATGTCGGAGGTGCTCGGCATCGATCCGCGCTGGGGCGACCAGGCGGACGCCGTGCTGTCGGTCGCACAAGCGGTCACGGCGATTCAGGCCGGCCTCGCGGAAACCATTGCGCTGGTGTACGGCAACGATCAGCGCTCGGCGCAGATCCAGTATGGCGGCCCGCAGGCAATGGGCGGCGACGCGTTCCTGTCGTACGTCTATCATTCGCCGTGGGGGCTGACGTCGCAAGGTGCGCTGTATGCGCTGACGTTTCGCGCGTTTTGCGAGGCACGCGGCTTCGATCCGCTCGATCTTGGGCACGTCGCCGTCGCGCAGCGCGCATGGTCGTCGATGAATCCGAATGCGGTGATGCGCAAGCCCATCACGTTCGACGATTATCGCGAGGCGCGCCCGATCTGCGAGCCGCTGCGCCTGTTCGACTATTGCATGATCAACGACGGCGGCGTCGCGCTGATCGTCACCACCGCCGAGCGCGCGAAGCGCTTCGCGAAACCGCCCGTTTATATCGAAGCGCTTGGCAGGCGCGATCTGAATAGCGGCGCGACGAGCCTCGAACCGCGGCTCACTGACTTTTATCTCCCGGCGCAACAGGACTGCGCGCGCCAGGCGTATGACATGGCGGGCTTCGGACCGCAGGACATGGACCTGTTCCAGGTCTACGACAGTTTCTCCGTGCACGTGCCGCTCGCGCTCGAAGGCTATGGCTATTGCGCCGTCGGCGACGCCGGGCGCTTTCTGCGCGAGGCGGGGATTGGACCGAACGGGCGCCTGCCGACCAACACGGGCGGCGGCCATCTGTCCGAAAGCTACATGCAGGGCTGGGCGCATCAGATCGAATGCGTGCGGCAACTGCGCGGCGAATGCGGCGAGCGCCAGGTGCCCGATTGCCGCCATGCGCACTATACGTCCGACGTGGCGGGCAAGGCCGTGTCGATCATCTACAGCCGATAGGAGCCGTCATGACGGAAACCCGAGCCGAAACACCAAGGACGCCCGCACCCGTGATGGGCATGTACGACGTGCCGATGTGGCACAGCATCCGCGACGGTGCGATGCAGCTTCAGCATTGCGCGCCATGCGGCGCAACGCTGTATCCGCCCACGCCCGTCTGTCCTCATTGCTTGTCGGGCCGGCTCGAATGGAAGCGGGTGAGCGGGGGCGCAACGGTGCTGTCGTGGGCCGTCTTTCACAAGACCTATCTCGAAGCGTACCCCGCGCCCTATAACGTGGTTGCCGTACGTCTGGACGAAGGGCCCGTGATGGTGTCGAACCTCGAACCGCCGCTGCCGCAAGAAGGCTGGATCGGCAAGCGCGTGAAACTCATCTATGCGACGATGCCGGACGGGTTCGTGCTGCCGCGCTTCGTGATCGACGACGGGCCGCGGGCGTGACCGCGATCGCAGTCATCGCAGTCATCGCAGGCACCAAAGGCATCACACTACGACAACGATACGAGACATCATCAAATGACGGCGGTTGCAGGCTGGCGCGCGCAACCGTAAGGAGACGACCATGCGCTGGAAATCGCGCTATTGGGTGTACCTCATGCTCTTCGCCCTCGCGGCGATCAACTATCTGGATCGCGTCGCGCTGTCGGTATCGGCGGGTCGGATACAGACCGATCTTGGCATCGACAAGGTTCAGCTCGGCTACCTGTTCTCCTCGTTTCTGTGGGGCTATACCTTGTGCCTCGTGCCGATCGGGCTGATGGTGGACCGCTTCGGCGCGCGCAGCGTCACCGCGGCCAGCATGGCCGTATGGTCGGCGGCGACAGCGGTGACGGGCGCGGCCGTGTCGATGGGCGGCGTGATCGGGGCGCGCGTCGTGATGGGAATCGGCGAATCGTGCTGCTATCCCGCGGCGTCGCGGATCATCCGCGAATGGGTGCCCGCGAAAGAGCGCGCGACGGCCATGACGATCTTCAACTCGGGCGCGTACTTCGGCCCTGCGCTCGGCGCAGTCGGCCTGTCATGGCTCGTATCGGTGCTCGACTGGCGGCTCTCGTTCGTGGTGTGCGGCGTCGTCGGTTTTATCTGGCTCGCGGTATGGCTCATTTTCTTCAGACAGCCTGAGAACACCAGCTGGATTTCCGCTGAAGAACGGGCGACGATCCATCGCGAGCGCGAAACCGCGTCGCAGGCGCAGGGCGCCGCGGCGCCGCCCGTCGGGCTCGGCCGCCTGATCGGCTGCACGACGATGTGGGGGCTGATGCTCACGCAGGGCGCGGGCGCGTACACGCAGTATCTGTTCCTCACGTGGCTGCCCAACTATCTGCAGACGGAGCGCGGCATGACGCTGCTCAAGAGCGGCACCGTAATGGCGCTGCCGTACCTCGGATCGATTGTCGTATCGGTGGCGCTCGGCATTCTCAGCGACCGGCTGCTGACGCCGCAAGCAGTGGAAGCAGGGCGTCGCCGCATCGTGCTCGGCGCGGTCGTGCTGGGCGGCGCGACCATTCTGTTTGTGCCGTGGGTGTCGAGCATCGAAGCGATCCTGCTGCTGATCACAGTCGCGCTCGGCGCAGTGGCGACAGGCAACGCGCTGAACATGACCTTGCTTGGCGATCTGCTGCGCTCGAAGTCCGACCTCGGGCGCGCCACCGGCCTGTTGCTGATTGGCGGCAACGTGTTCGGCTTCATGGCGCCCATCGTCACGGGTTACGTCGTGAAGGCGACGGGACATTTCGACGCCGCATTCGCGGCTGCGGGCGGACTGCTGCTGATGGGCGCACTGTCGTCGTGGTTCTTCACGCGCTCGCCGATCGGCACGCGCGACGACGCATCCGGCGAGCGCATGCAAGAAGCGGTCGGGGGAGTGAAATGAGCACTGCCCACAACGAAAGCGCGCCGAAGCAGGCCGTGCCTCACAATCCCGTGCGGCCCGAATGGCTCGCGCTGCGCGAGGAGCCCGCGCTCGAACCCGGCCTGCCCATCGTCGATGCGCATCATCACTTGTGGGAGTTTCCGCACAAGTCGTATCGCACGCACGATCTGCTCGCCGACATCGCGAGCGGCCACGACATCCGCGCGACGGTGTTCGTCGAGTGCAAGACCCACTACGACGCCGACGCGCCCGCCGAACTCGCGTCGGCAGGGGAACTGCGCTTCGCCCTTGCCGAGTCGCTCGACGGGCAACGGCGCGGCGCGAAGACACGCGTTGCCGCTGCGCTGGTCGGCAACGCAGAGTTGGCGCTTGGCGCCGAGGTGGGGCGCGTGCTCGATCATCTGATTGACGTGGGGCAGGGGCGCTTGCGCGGCATCCGCAACATTGCCGTCTGGCATGCGCAAGTGCGCGCGTCCGCCGCGACGCCGCCCGCGCATCTGCTGCTCGACGCGACGTTCAGGGCCGGCGTCGCGCAACTCGAGCCGCGCGGCCTGAGCTTCGATGCATGGGCGATTCACACACAATTGCCCGAGCTGTCCGATCTCGCGGCGGCGTTGCCGCAAACGCGGATCGTCCTCAATCACGTGGGCGGCCCGCTTGGCCTCGGCCCGTATCGGGGACACCGCGACGACGTGTTCGCTGCATGGCGACGCGATGTTGCCGAACTCGCGCGTCGGCCGAACGTCTTCGTGAAGCTGGGAGGCTTCGGCATGCCGCTGTTCGGTTTCGATTTCGAGCGCGATGCCGTGCCGCCCGATTCCGCCTCCATCGCGGAGAAGCTGCGTCCGTATGTCGAAACCTGCATCGATGTGTTTAGCGCATCGCGCTGCATGTTCGAAAGCAACTTCCCCGTCGACAAGGGCAGCTTCGGCTACGGCGTGATGTGGAACGCGTACAAGCGCCTCGCGGCAGGCGCGAGCGACGCCGAAAAGCGCGCGCTCTTTCACGACACGGCGGCGCATTTTTACCGGCTCGAAAGCTGATACATGCAATGCCAACGTTGTGTCGCCCCGGTTGGAGGCGACACAACAAATTCAGTAGAGCTATATAAGCGTTCCGCTGACGGAGACGCGCGCGCGCAATAATAATATTTTGCTTCGATGCAAAATATAAAAAATATGGACAGCCTGTTTCCTAAATATATAATGCATCGAAACGGACCTGCAGGATTCCAGAACACAGGAGACGCAAGTGAACGTGCAGAAGATCGGCAACACCGAAATCCGCAAGGTCGATGAAATCAGCCGCATGGCGCTCGACGCCAACTGGCTGTTCCCGTCGATCGACGAGCAGGTCGTCGAAGCGAACCGCGACTGGCTCGGCCCGAATCTGGTCGAACCCGGTTCGACGCGGCTCTATATGAGCTTTCACAGCTACGTGGTGCGCACGCGCCATCACACCATTCTCGTCGACGCGTGTAACGGCAACCACAAGCAGCGTCCGTCGATGCCCGCATGGAACGACCTGAACACGCCGTATCTGCATAACCTGGCGGCGATCGGCGTGCGGCCCGAAGAGATCGACATCGTGCTGTGCACGCATCTGCACGCGGACCACGTGGGCTGGAACACGCGTCTCGACAACGGCCGCTGGGTGCCGACCTTTCCGAATGCGCGCTATCTGATGGCGCGCGTCGAGTTCGACTATCTGCTGAATCTTCATCGCACGCAGCCGCAAACGCCCGTGAACCGCGGCTCGTTCGAAGATAGCGTGCTGCCCATCGTCGAACACGGACGCGCTGACATGGTGGAGCTCGACCACGTCGTCGAGCAGGAACTGGGCGAGGGCGTCTGGCTGACGCCCGCATGCGGGCACACGCCCGGCCACGTCTTCGTCAACGTCGGCTCGCACGGGCGCGAGCGCGCGGTCTTCACGGGCGATGTGATCCACCACGCGATCCAGTTCGCCGAACCGTCGCTGACCAACCTCGCCGACTACGACAAGCAGCAGGCCTACGACACCCGGCTCGCCGTGATGCGCCGCTACGCGGATACCGACACGCTGCTGATGACGGGGCATTTCCCTTCGCCGACGGCGGGCCGCATCGTCAGTCACGGGGACCGCTTCCGTTTCGCCTTCGAGGGCGCCTGACGCGCCGCGCACCGTACCGCGGCCACGCAGCGGACAGACCGGACGGTGTCGTTCACGCGGCCTGTGCGCCATCATGCGGGCGCCCGCGCGGCGACCCGTCATCGCACCCACGCCGTCGGCATGCGTCGGCATGAATAAACAAGGAGACAGGGTATGAGCAGTGAGAGGCTGAAGACGATCGCGAGCCGCGCGTTGTGCGCCGCCGCGCTGTGCGGCGCAGCGTGGTCCGCGCACGCGCAGGAGACGATGAAGATCGGCGTGATCGCTTCGCTTTCCGGCGGCGGCACCGCGTGGGGCCTCGGCTTGCAGCGCGGCGTGCAGATCGCCGCCGACCAGGTCAACGCGGCGGGCGGGCTGAAGCTCGCGGGCAAGACCTATAAGCTCGAAGTCGTTGCCTATGACGACCAGTACAACGCTGCGCAGGCGAAGACGGCCGCCGATCGCCTCGTGAACCGCGATCAGGTGAAGGTGATTTTCGGACCGGTCGGATCGCCGGGCGCACTCGGCTCGCTGCCCGTCACGGAACCGGCGAAGGTACTGCAGTTCGTCGACGGTTACGCGCCGCAGATTCTGCGCAACCAGTGGAACGGCGCGTATGTGTTTCGCGTCAACAACAGCACACAGGAGTTCTCCGAGCCGATCGTGCAATGGCTGCACAAGTTCGCGCCTAACGCCAAGAAGATCGGCATGATCGCGCCGAACGACGCAACCGGCCAGTCGGGCGTGCCGATCCTCACCAACGCGTACAAGAAGAACGGCTTCGACGTATGGACCGATTCTTACGAGCGCGGCACGAAGGAATTCACACCGCTGCTGCTGCGCATGATGGCTCAAAACGTCGACGTGTTCGATCTGAACGCCAACGCGCCCGGCGAAGCAGGGCTGCTCGTCAAGCAGGCGCGTCAGGTGGGCTACAAGGGCATCATCATCCAGTCCGGCGGCGCGGGTATCGACGAGCTGATCCAGATTGCCGGCCCGCTTGCGAACGGCATGCTCAAGTACGACGTGATCGACGAGTCGCTGCCGCGCGTGAAGCCGTTCGTCGCGGCCTATCAGCAGAAGTACACGGGCGTGATGAACGGACTTGCGCCCGTCTACTACAACGCCGCCAGTATCCTGTTCGAAGCAATGCGCCGCGCGGATTCGACGGACACCACGCAGATCCGCGACCAGATCGAAAAGATGACGGGCTACGACGCGCCGATCTTCGGCAAGGTGGTCTGGACGGGCAAAAAGGACTACGGCGTCGATCATCAGTTGCTGCATACCTTTGTCATCAAGGAAGTGGAGAACGGCAAGGCAAGCGTGAAGGCCGTCATTACGCCTTGACGTGCGCCTTGACGTGCGCCTTGGCGCACGCGTCGAGGCGATGCAGCCGGGCGCATCCGCGCCCTCCAACGACGACATTGCGGAGCAATTCATGTTCACTCCTGCCGTGCTAGGACAGATCTTCGTCGACGGCCTTGGCCTGAGCGCGATCTATGTGCTGATCGCGCTCGGCTTCACGCTACTGTTCGGCATCATGCGCGTGGTGAATTTCGCGCATGGCGCGTTCGCCATGCTGGGCGGCTATACGCTTTATTACTTCTACGGCGGTTTTGGCCTGCCGTACCTGGTGGCCGCGCCGCTTGCGGCGCTCGTCGTGGCATGCGTCGGGCTGATCTTCGAGCGCGTCGTCTACCGCTTCTTCTATCAGCGGATGTTCCAGAGCATGATCGGCCTGCTCGGACTCGACATGGCGATCATGTACATGGCCGTGATCGTCTGGAACGCGCAGGAGCGCTCCGTGCCGCCGAGCACCGACGCGCTGCTGCAACTCGGCGCGCTGGTCGTGCCGGAGCAGAAACTGGTGATCGCTGCCATCGCCGCCGTCGCGCTGCTCGCGTTCTATCTGTTCACGCATTACTCTCGCTATGGACTCGCGATGCGCGCGGCCGCACAGGACGTGGCGATCGCGGAGGCCCAAGGCGTCAACAGCACCGCGATCTACCGGCTCGCGTTCTTCATCGCGATCTTCATGGCGGCACTGGCGGGCGGCTTCTACGCGCAGACCTATGCGCTGTCCCCATTCGTCGGCGAGCCGCAACTGATGATCGCCTTCGTCGTGGTTATCCTGGGCGGCATGGGCAGCATTCCGGGCGTGGCGCTCGGCAGCTTGCTGCTTGGTCTCGCGAACAGCTTTCTCGGCACGTTCTACGGCAGCGCGGCGTCGATCTTCGTGTCGTTCGGCGCCGTGATCGTGCTGCTCGTCTTTCGCCCATGGGGCCTACTCGGAACGAAAGAAGCATGAGCAAAACATCGACTCTCGAATCCGCGCCGCAGCGCCCGTTCGCTTCCCGCGAAGCGGCCGCCGGCCCCTTGCAGCGGCCCGCGCGCCGTTGGCTCGCGCATCCCGCTGTGGTCGCTGTCGTGGTAGCGGCGTTGATCGCGCTGCCGCTGTTTGCGCAGGACAAGTTCATCTTGTCCATTGCGGTGACGACCTGCATCACCGCGATCGCCGCCGCCTCGCTGCATCTGATCGTGCGCACGGGCCACGTGTCGCTCGGCCATGCGGCCTTCATGGGCATCGGCGCATACGTGTCGGCGCTCGCGACGATGCACCTCGACTTGCCCTTTCCGCTCGCGATGTGTCTTGCGTTCGTCGCGCCCGCGCTGCTCGCGCTGGTGGTCGGTCCCGTCGTGTTGCGGCTGACGGGCAAGTACTTCGTGCTGGTCACGTTCCTGTTCGGCGAGATCGTGCGCACGGTGTTCGTGAACTGGACGAGCGTGACGGGCGGATCGAACGGCATTTTCGGCGTGCCCGCGCCGAGCGAGTTCTTCTCGCAGCCCGTGCCGTTCTATTACCTCACGTGCGGATTCGCGATCGTAATCGTCGGCGTGATCGGGCGGCTGCTCGCGTCGGAGACGGGGCGCACCATCGACGCGCTGCGCGAGAGCGAGGCGCTCGCGCGCTGCTCGGGCGTACCCGTGCTCGCGACCAAAGTGTCGATCTTCGTGCTCGGCTGCGGCATCGCGGGCATGGCGGGCGCGCTTCAGGGGCACTTCGTGCACTACATCGATCCGACTTCGTTCGCGCTGGAGCAATCGCTCAATCTCGTCGTCATCAACGTGATCGGCGGCATGTACACGTTGATCGGGCCGATCGTCGGCACGCTGTTCGTCGTGCTGCTGCCTGAGTTCCTGCGCGGCTATGTCGAACTGCAGCATGTGTTCTTCGGCATCGTTCTGATACTCGTGATGGCGTTCTTCTCGGGCGGTATCGCGGATGCCGGCGCACTGCTCAAACGGATGATGGGCGAGCGAACGCAAAGGGGAGGCGCGCGATGAGCAACACGTTGCTGAAAATCGAAAATCTGTCGCGCCATTTCGGCGGTCTTGCGGCGGTGTCCGAGCTGAACTTTCACGTCGGTGAGCACGAGATTCTCGGCATCATCGGACCGAACGGCGCGGGCAAGACGACTGCGATCAATCTGGTGAGCGGCGTGATCCGGCCGAGCGGCGGGCGCGTGCTGTTCGACGGCGAAGACATCACCGGGCTGCTGCCGCACGTGCTGGCGCGCAAAGGCCTCGTGCGCACCTTCCAGTCGACGACGGTCTATGGCTCGCAAACGGTCTACGAGAACGCCGTGCGCGGTGCGTATCTCGGCCTGTATCCGGGCTTCGTCGCGGCGTTCTTCAATACGCGCCGCGCTCGCCGGCTGCGCGAGGACACTGCGCGGCGCGTGGGCGAACTGCTCGACTGGCTGAATCTGTCGGAGGTTGCCCACCTGCAGGCGGGCAGTCTGCCATACGGCTACCAGAAGACGCTCGGCATGGTCATCTCGCTCGCAGCGCAGCCGCGCATCGTGATGCTCGACGAGCCCGTCGCGGGGCTGAGCGCGGAAGAGGCGGACCATGTGCGCGACACGATCCTCAAGATACGCGCGCGCGGTATCACGGTGATCGTGATCGATCACAACATCCGCTTCATGAAGGGTCTGTGCGATCGCGTGATGGCGATGAACCAGGGGCACGAACTGACTACGGGCGCGCCGCTCGACGTGCTGGCCAATCCGAAAGTGATCGAAGCATATCTGGGGAGAGGCCATGCCGCAGCTCACCGTATCTGATCTGAACGTGCGCTATGGGCGCGTGATCGGCACGCACGACGTGTCGTTCTCCGTCGAGGCAGGCGAGATCTTCGCGCTCGTCGGCAGCAACGGCGCGGGCAAGAGCAGCGCGATCAAGGCGATTCTCGGCATGGCGCCGAGCACGTCGGGTTCGATCACGTTCGAAGGCGTCGAATTGCGCGGCCTGAAGACGAGCGAAATCGTCCGGCGCGGCATTGCGTTGTCGCCTGAAGGGCGGCGTGTGTTTCCGCAACTGTCGGTGGCCGAGAACCTGCGCATGGGCGCCTTCACGCGCACGCGCGACGAGGCGCAGCAGCGCGCCGAGCAGATCTATCGCTACTTTCCGCGCCTCAAGGAGCGCTTCCGGCAACATGCGGCGAGCCTGAGCGGCGGCGAGCAGCAGATGCTCGCGATCGGCCGCGCGTTGATGTCGAGGCCGAGGCTGTTCCTGCTGGACGAGCCTTCGCTCGGCCTTGCGCCTATCGTGGTCGAGCGCATCGGCGACGTGCTCGACGAAGTCCGCCGCGAAGAGAGGCTCACTGTGATACTCGCCGAGCAGAACGCGCACTGGGCGATGCACCTCGCGTCGCGCGCGGTGATCTTCGAACTGGGGCGCTCGGTGAACACGGGGCCGACGGGCGATCTGCTGAAAGACCCTGCCGTGCAGAGCGCGTACCTCGGCGTCTGAACCGCTTCGCGCGCGACCATCAACCTTGTCGGTTTGAACCGGTTTGAAGCGGTTTGAAGCGGTTCAAACCGATCCAGAACTGGCCGGCTTCGCCGGGCGGCACGAGACCACTCATGAAGAAGATCCTCAACGAACCTCTCGCGTATGTCGATGAAATGCTCGATGGCCTGTGCCTCGCGCATCCCGACGTGTATCGCCGCGCGGGCGAAAGCGGCCGCGTAATCGCACGCGCGGCGCCCGCCCGCGAGGGCAAGGTAGGCGTCGTGTCCGGCGGCGGCTCCGGCCATTTGCCGCTGTTCACGGGCTACGTCGGCACGGGGCTGCTCGATGCGTGTGCGATCGGCAACGTGTTCGCCGGGCCGACCGTCGGCGATTGCATCGATGCGATGCGCGAAGCCGATCACGGCGCGGGCGTGCTGCGCCTCTATGGCAACTATGGCGGCGACCGCATGAACTTCGACATGGCGGGCGAGCTGGCCGAACTCGACGGCCTCGAAAGCACGACGGTGCTCGTGACGGACGATGTCGCGAGTGCGTCGGCGCAAGAGAGCGCGAAGCGCAGAGGCGTCGCGGGCGTCGTCTACGCGTACCGTTTCGCGGGAGCGAAAGCGGAACAGGAGGGCGCGTCGCTTGCCGACGTGACGGCGGTCGCGCGCAAGGCGGTGGCAGGCTGCCGCTCGATCGGCGTCGCGCTCACACCGTGCATCGTGCCCGAAGTGGGCAAGCCGGGCTTCACGATCGACGACGGCGAAATCGAAATGGGCATGGGCATTCACGGCGAACCGGGCTTGTGGCGCGGCCCGCTGAAGCGCGCCGATGCGCTCGTGCAGGAGATGCTCGAACGTCTCCTCTCGGACCTCGATACCGCGCGCGGCGAGCGCGTGTCGGTGCTGGTGAACTCGCTCGGCGCGACGCCGTACGAAGAGCTTTACATCGTGTTTCGCGCGGTCGCGCGCGAGTTGCAGACGCGCGGCCTGCAGATCGTGCAGCCGCTCGTCGGACGCTATGCGACGTCGATGGAAATGACGGGCGTGTCGTTGACTATCCAGCGGCTCGACAGCGAACTGGAATGGCTGCTGCACGCACCCGCCGTTTCGCCTTTCTGGAGAGCATGACGATGGCGCTCACGATCGAAGTCGCGGATCACGCGCTGCGCCGGTGGGCCGATGTGCTCGATGCCGCTGCGCCCGAGCTGAACCGGCTGGATGGGCAGCTTGGCGATGGCGATCTCGGCGCGACGCTGGCGCGCTGCGCGTCCAACGTGCGCAGCGCGCTCGACGCGGGCCCGCATGCGGATCTCGGCGCGCTCTTCAAGGCTTGTGCGCAAGCGACCGCGCGGGCATCCGGCTCCAGCTTCGGCACCTTGCTCACCGTCGCGTTCATGACGCTCGCGCGCAATCTGGCGGGCGCGGCGTCGCTCGACTGGCGTGCGCTGCCGGCGCAGGTGAAGGCGGCGAGCGACGCGATTGCGCAGCGCGGCGGCGCGGTGCCCGGCGACAAGACGGTGCTCGATACGCTGATCGCCACACACGATGCCATCGCGGGACTCGACGATCCACGCGCGCAACATGCGGCGGCCACGGCGGCTGTCGACGCAGCGATCGTCACGTTTCGCGGCCGGCCGAACCGCATCGGACGCGCGCGCATGTTCGCCGAGCGTTCAGTGGGCCTCGATGATCCCGGCATGATCGCGTTTCGCCATATGCTGGCGAGTCTCGCGTCGGACCACGCGGCGTGAGCGATTTGCACCAAGATACGTAGGGCACGACCTTGGTGCCAACAACCGAAGGCCGCGCGTTCCGCGCGCGTGGCCTTCGTGCGAGCCGAAGCTCAAGCGGCGACGAACCGCGCGAGCGAAATGTCCGGCGTCACGTCCTCGAATTCGACACGCAGCGCCATGCCCATTCTCACGTCGTCGGGCAGCCGGTTGTCCGCGAAATTGCCGACCACGAGCGGTCCGTCGTCGAGTTGCACGATGCACACGTGATACGGCACATCGTCGCGAAACGCGGGCCAATAGGCGCGATGAAACGTGGCCCACGAAACGAGCGTGCCGCGTCCGCTCACGGCTTCCCAGCTTAGCGCCTCGGACAGACACTGCGGACAGACAGGCGTCGCCGGAAAGTGACGATGGCCGCACTGCGTGCAGGCCTGCACCGACAGCCGATGCGCGCGCGCGTGGTCCCAGTAGCCGCGCGTATAGGCGTCGATCACGGGCAATGGTTTGTCATAGCGGTTCATGGTGCTAGCCTCGCGTGTAGATGATGGAGCGCGTGCACGGCGTGGCCGCGACGTACTGCACGACTTCGCAATTCGCCACCTGGCGCGCGCCGCATTCGCCGCGCAACTGGCGCACCGCTTCGACGTTGAGCGCCCAGCCCTGCATGTACGAATTCGACAGATGACCGCCGTCGGTATTGGTCGGCAGCCGGCCGCCCACGCGCAGCGCGCCGTTCTCGACGAAGCCGCCCGCCGCGCCGCGTTCGCAAAAGCCAAGCCCTTCGAGGCTGAACAGCACGGTCGGCGTGAAGTTGTCGTAGCACATCAGCGCGTCGACATCCTGCGGGCCCACGCCCGCCATCTGATAGGCCTGCGTACCCGCCTCGCGCACCTCGTCGTACCAGAACTCCTGATCGAAATTGCCGATCGCGCTGTGCTCGAACGCATCGCGTGCGCCGACGCCCGCAATCAGCACGGGCGGCTTGCGCAGATCGGCTGCGCGCTCGCGCGTGGTCAGGATCATGCAGACCGCGCCGTCGTTGATCAGGCAGTAGTCGTAGAGTCCGAGCGGCTCGACGATGCGGCGGACCTGTGCGTGATCGTCGAGCGTCATCGGCTTGCGCATCACAGCGTCCGGGTTGAGCATCGCGTTGCTGCGAAACGCGACGGACACTTCGCCGAGCTGTCGCGTGGTCGTGCCGTAGCGCTCCATGTGCATGCGGAACATCAGCGCATGCGAGGCGCCCGGCGACGTGAGGCCCCACGGGTCCCAGAACGACGCGAATTCGTCGCCGCCGTAGTTCATCCGGCGTGAGCGGCCGATGTTCGTATAGACGAGCGCCACGTAGTTGGCAGCGCCGCTCGCGAGCGCGAGCATCGCCTCGACGACGGCCATGCCCGACATGCGGCCGTGGCCGGGCAACGTCATGGTCCAGCGAGGATTGATGCCGAGCGTTTCGCCCATCTGTGCATAAAAGGGCACGCGGCAGCACAGCAGTCCGTCGACTTGCGACTTGTCGAGGCCGCTGTCGTCGAGCGCCGTGCGAAACGCCTGTGCACCGAGCGCGTAGTCGCTGAGATCGGGGAATTCGCCATAGCGGGTGTTGCCGACCCCCACCACGGCGATGCGGTTGGATAACGCCTGCATGGGGTTCATCTGCGGTGCTCCGTCGTGATCGCGCGGAAGATCGGTCTCATGGCCGCTGCGCGCCTTGCTGGCCGACATACACGGCCATCAGCGACGACGCCGTCGTGATGAACAGCCGGTTTCGCTTCGGGCCGCCGAACGTGAGATTGGTGGCCACCTCGGGCAGACGGATCTTGCCGATCAGTTCGCCGTCGGGGGCGTAGCAGTGCACGCCGTCGCCCGCCGTGGTCCAGACGTTGCCTTCGGTATCGATCCGAAAGCCATCGGCGACGCCGGGCGAGATGGTCGCGAACACGCGCTGGCGCGTGAGCGTCACGCCGTCGATGACGTCGTACGCGACGATGTGATGCGGCCCGTCCGGGTCGTGCGACGCGCCTGAGTCCGCGATATAGAGGATCGATTCGTCCGGCGAGAACGCGAGGCCGTTCGGCTTCACGAGCGCGCCCGTCGCAACCGACAGTTCGCCCGTGCGGGGATCGAGCCGGTAGACGTTGTTCGCGCCGATTTCGCTTTGCGCCTTGTTGCCCGTGTAGTCGCTCAGGATGCCGTAGTCGGGGTCGCTGAACCAGATGCTGTCGTCCGATTTCACGACCACGTCGTTCGGCGAATTCAGACGCTTGCCCTGAAAGCGGTCGGCGAGCACGGTGAGCGTGCCGTCGTGCTCGGTGCGCGTCACGCGGCGTCCACCGCTCTCGCAGGTGATCAGCCTGCCCTGGCGGTCGCGCGTGTTGCCGTTCGCGTGGCTCGCGGGATAGCGGTAGACGGTGGCGGGCGCGCCTTCTGTCCAGCGCATGATGCGGTTGTTCGGAATGTCGCTCCACAGCAGATATTCGCCGTCGGCGAACCACACGGGGCCTTCCGGCCAGCGCATGCCCGCATGCAGCACCTCGATGCGCGCGTTCGCTACCACGTTGTGGCGAAAGCGCGCGTAGTTGATGATTTCGAACTCGGGGCTCAAATCGTCTCCTCCTGGTTCAGGTCTGTTTCGACCGCGGTTGAGGGGTGCGCCCGCGTAGCATTCAGGCGCGTTCGCTTTTCAGCGTCCATGCGTCGACGGGTATCGTCGGCATCTCGAAGATGTCCGCCATGCGCACATAGTGGTGGCCCTGCATGCGGCCCACCAGCTGCAGACGCGGCGTGTCGATCAGGCAGCGCGCCGGGTCGAGCACGGCATCGTCGCGCACGTGCATCGCGAGCACTTCGCCGAGTACCAGCGAGCGGCGTTTGCCGAGCGGCACGATCTGCATGAGCCTGCATTCGAACGACACGCGGCTTTCGGCAATGCGCGGCGCGCGAACCATCGTGCAGGGCGCGGGCGTGAGGCCCGCTTCGACGAATTCGTCCACGTCCGGGCCGAATTCGATCGCGGTGACGTTCATCTTTTCGACGATGTCCTCGCTCACCAGATTCACGACGAACTCACGCTGCGCGCGCACGTTTTCGCCGGTGTCCTTGCGGTCGGTGTCGCTTCGATGATTGATCGCGAAGCCGAGCGCCGCCGGGTCTTCGGCGAAGACATTGAAGAACGAGAAGGGCGCGGCGTTCGGCCGGCCGCTCGCGTCGGCCGTCGAGACCCATGCGACGGGCCGCGGCGTGACCGTCGACGACAGCAGCTTGTAGCGTTGCAGCGGCGTATAGGCGGCGAAGTCGAAATACACGTGTGTGTCCTTTGGCAGATGAGGAACTGAAGTGGCCGGCACGGCGCGTCAGATCACGCCTTCGTCGCGCAGCGCCTGAATCTGTGTGTCCGAATAGCCGAGCCATTCTGCGAGCACATGTTCGTTGTCTTCGCCATAGCAGGGCGCGCCGCGATCGATCACGCCGCCGCTGTACGCGGGCGTGGCCGCGAGCTTCACGGGAAACTCGATCACGGGCCACCGGCCGATGCGCGTGCCCGTCACTTCCGTCAGCCACGCGAGCGATGCGAGCTGCGGATCACGGTCGCAGCGATCGGCCGCTGTCTGGCAGACACCGGCAGGCACGCCGGCGCGTTGCAGATACTCCATCGCGGCGTAGGCGTCCTGATTCGACGACCATGCGTTGACGAGCGCATCGAGTTCGTCCTGATGTGCGAGGCGCGCCTCGAGCGTCGCGAAACGCGGATCGCGGGCGAGCGCGTGCAGGCCCGACGCGTCGACGAATGCTCGCCATTGCGTGTCGTCGAAGCACGCAATGGCGAGCCAGCGGTCGACGCCTGCGCACCGATACGCGCCGTGCGGCGCCGCCAGCCGGTACGGCGAACGGTTGCCGTAGCGCGACCAGAGGCGGCCGTTCGCGGACGAGTCGAGCACGCTCGTGGCCGTCTGAAACAAGCCCGATTCGCATTGCGACGAGTCGATCCATTGGCCCTCGCCGGTGCATTCGCGGTGATGCAGCGCGCCGAGGGCAGCGAGCGCGAAGCCGTAGGCGCCGATCCAGTCGAGATACGAATAACCCCAGCCGGCGGGCATCGCAGGGTCGGGCAGCCCCGACATCTCCGTGCTGCCGACGAACGATGCCGCAACAGGTCCGACTGTTCGAAAGCGCCCGTAGCGGCCGATCGCGCCCATCCCCGACTGCTGCACATAGATGATGTCGGGGCGGATCGATCTGAGGACGTCGTAGCCGAGCCCCAGTCGTTGCAGCACGCCCGGCGAGAAGCCTTCCGCGACGATGTCGCACGAGCGGATCAGCTCTTTCGCGATTGCGAGCCCCTTTGGATGCCGGATGTTCAGCGAAATGCCCCGCTTGCCCGCGTTCTTGTTGTTGAACTGACCGCCCATGTCGGGATCGCTGACGGCGGGCAGCGGGCCCGTCGCCCGTTCGCGCGCGGCGCGCCCGCCGACGGGCGCCATCGCGCCGAGCCGCGTGTCGGGGTTCTCCTTCCATTCCACCTTCAGGCTTTCCGCGCCGAGCGCATTGAGAAAGCGCGTGCCGCCCGCCGAAGCGAGGAACCACGAGAAGTCGAAGATGCGCACGCCCTGCAACGGGAACGGCTTGCCGTGCGGCGACAGCGTGACGGCCGGCGCGGCTGCTTGCTCGCGTGGCCGGGCGGGCAGACGCTCGGGCCTGTCGCGAAAGATCGCTGGGTCGTGGTTGTGCTCGCCGATGAAGGGCGCGCGCGAACCCGGCTGCCATGCGGTGTGCGTGCTGAGCCATTTGCTGGTCGGATAGCGGAATGCGCGGCCGAGTTCGGGATGCTCGATATCCGCGAAGGTCGAACGCATCAGCCAGTGCGCGTCCTCGGCGTTCTCGTGCGGCTTGCGCACGGGCGCCCATAGCAGGCCCGCCTCCTGTGCTTCGCGCCACGGCAGCTGCGCATAATCGTACGAACCGACGAAGCGCTGGATCACGTGCAGCATGTGTTCCGTTTCCTTGTCGAGCTCGGCGGAGCCGGGCGTGTCACGCGCGCTCAGATCGCTGTCGCGGGCGGGCGGCTTCAGGTCTTCGGCCTTGCCGTAGTCCTGCAGGAACGGCACGAGCCGCGCCTTGTCCCGCGCGGAGACGCCCCATGCCATGTTCCACCGGCCGTCGGCGGTGCGGCTGATATTGGGCGTGCTGTTGGTCTTTTCGGCGGCATGGCGCGCGGTCTGGCGCATCAGCGGCGCGTGGCGCATGACCCAGGACATCAGGTCCAGTTCGGTGTTGATCGAGACCGCCTGGTGAACCGCGCACGACACGTCCTGCCCCTCGCCCGTGCGCCGCCGATGCAGCAGCGCGGCGAGTACCGCCACCGCCGTCTGGTCGCCCGCGATGTGGTACGCATGCCAGACCTGCGGCGCAATGGGCGGCGTCGAGTAGCTGCCGTCGGGCTCGGGATCATAGCCGCAATTCATCATCACGCCGCCGAGCGCGAGGTGGATCAGGTCGGATGCGCGATAGTCCTTCCACGGACCCTCGTCGCCGAACGGCGTGATGCGCGCGACGACATGCGATGGGAAGCGTTGCGCGAGAGGGGCGTCGAGATGCAGATCGCGCGCGAGTTGGCCGCAGGTGCTGTCGAGCAAGACGTCGGCAGTGTCGATCAGCGCGAGCATCCGCTCGCGGCCCGACTGCGTCGACAGGTCGATTGCAACCGACTTTTTCCCGCGGTTGTAGGCCCAGAAAAACAGCGATCGCTCGGGGTTCGGCGTGTCTTCGAAGAACGGGCCGATTGCGCGCGTCGGACTGCCTGTGAGCGGCTCGACCTTGATGACCTCGGCGCCGAGCCCCGCGAGCACGAGGCCGCAGTATTCGCCGAGTTCGTCGGCGACTTCGACCACGCGCAGACCGGCGAGCATGCCGGGCAGTGTGGCGGGATCGGGCATCGAAGGGAAGGCGGATGCGGAAGATGACATGGATGATCGCGTGACGCGGCGGCCACGTTGAATTCGGGTGATGAACGCGTGCCGCGGCGGCGAACCGTGCGGCGACATGGGCTGAGTCCAATCGACGCGCATGGCGGCACGGGCCGCCATGCCAGGGCATTCAGCCGTTGTTCTGGATATAGACGACGTGCGTCTGCGTGTACTCGTAGAGACCGTGCTTGCCGTCCGCGCCGCCGATACCCGATCGGCGCACGCCCGCGTGAAAACCCTGCATTGCTTCGAAGTTCTCGCGGTTCACATAGGTCTCGCCGAAGCGGATCTCGTTGCAGGCGCGCATCGTGTTGCCCAGGTCGCGTGTATAGATCGACGAGGTGAGGCCGTAGTCCGAGTCGTTTGCGAGTTCGATTGCTTGGTCGAGCGTATCGAAGACGGCGACGGGCGCGACGGGGCCGAAGATTTCGCGGCGCATGATCTCCATGTCCTGCTCGCAGCCGGTGAGCACGGTCGGCTCGAAGTAGCGGCCGCCTGCGTGCTCGACGGCGCGGCCACCCGTCGCGACCCGCGCGCCCGCCGACACGGCGCGCTCGACGAGCCCCTGGACCTTCTGCGCGGCGGCCGCGTTGATCAGCGGTCCCATGTGCACGTCCGGCTTGATGAGCGGATCGCCGAACGTGGTCGCGCGCATCGCCTGCACGAGTTTTTCCGTGAACGCGTCGGCCACCTTGCGATGCACATAGATGCGCTCCGCGCAGTTGCACACCTGGCCGCTGTTGATGACGCGCGAGTCCTTGATCGCTTTGACCGCGAGGTCGAGATCGGCGTCGTCCATCACGATGGCGGGCGCTTTGCCGCCCAGTTCGAGATTGACCTTGGTGATGTTCTGGGCAGCGGCGGCCATGATGCGCGAGCCGGTTTCGACGCTGCCCGTGAAACTCACCATGCCGATGCCGCGATGCCCGGCGAGTGCACTGCCCGCCTGCCTGCCGCTGCCGTAGACAAGATTGAAGACGCCGGGCGGCAGGTCGGTCTGCGCGAGCAGATCGGCGAACATCGCCGCGTTGTTCGGTGTCTCCTCGCTTGGCTTGATGACGATCGTGTTGCCCGTGACGAGCGCGGGCGCCATCTTCCGCGCAATCAGGAAGAACGGGAAATTCCACGGCAGAATGCCGCCGATCACGCCGATCGGCTGACGGAACAGGAGGATGTTCTCGTTGGCGCGGTCGCTCGTGAGGATTTCGCCTTCGAGACGGCGCGCCCATTCCGCCATGTAGTCGAGATAGTCGGCCGTAAAGCTCACTTCGGTGCGCGCAAGCGACAGGATCTTGCCCTGTTCCTCGACGATGGCCGACGCGATCGGCTCCACGTTGTCGCGGATTTTCGCTGCGATGCGCCGCAGAAACGCGGCGCGCTCCACGGCGGGCAGCTTCCCCCAGCTGCGCTGCGCGCGGGTGGCGGCGGCAATGGCTTCGTCGACGGCGGAAGCGGGGGAGTCCGGAATCTCCGATATCACGCTGCCGCGCGCCGGATTCAACACGGCGATACGCTGCGCGCCTGTCGATTCAACAAAGCGTCCGTCTATGTAGTTGCGATGCACGTTGTCTCTCCATGTTCTGTGTTGAGTGGTGCGGGCAAGGCGGTAGTGCGCGCAGTCGGGCGGCGGCGCAGGGCGCGCTTGACGGCTCGTCACGCACAATCTATATAAATTATATAATGCATTATATGAGTTGGATCGGTCAACGGCGATCGGCTCATGTGAGGCTGTGCCGACACCGTTTCAATATAAATTATATTTTATAGTGCGTGATGGCAAGCAGTAGATCAGATGAACTGGCTTTCGACGATGCGAAAGCCCGTACGGGCGTGCACCTCACGATAGCGTCGCGTTGCGTGAACGACGGCTCTGAAGCGTTCTTATCAGGCGGTCGTCATGAGATGCGTCGCGCCGCCGGGGCGCTGAGGTTGCCACGCCGCGGGCAAAACCACGATAACCATGCCGCAGAGAGTGCACATATGGCCTTCTTTACGAAACTGGAACAGGTAGCGGAGCGCTTGCGCGAGCGGATCATCGCGGGTGAGTACAGGCACGGCGAAAAGCTCAAGCAGGCCGACATAGCGGCCGAACTCGGCGTGTCGATCACGCCCGTGCGCGAGGCACTGAAAGTGCTGGAAATGGAAGGCTATCTGGCCGGCACGCCGCACAAGGGTCTCTGCGTGCCCGAGGTCGCGCCTGAGCGCGCGCAGGAAGTCTTCGAGTTGCGCCTGCTGCTGGAGCGCGAACTGACGACGCGCGCCGTCGAGCGGATGACGCGCGAGGAAGTCGCGGAACTCAAGACGATGCACCGTGAGTTCACGTCGCTCGTGAAGGCGCGCGATATCTACGCGGTGCGCGCCGCCAACGTGCGCTTTCACTTTCGCCTCTACCAGATGGCCGATTTACCGCAGACGCTGCAGTTCGTGCGGGTGCTGTGGGCGCGCTATCCGTTCAATTTCCACGACGACCAGGTCGTGCGCTTCAAGCAGATCCTCGATGAGCACTCGGACTTCATCCGTCAACTGGATGCAGGCGACCGGAAGGGCGCCGTCGATGCGATGCTGCATCACATCGAAACCGGCTGGAGCCGCGTGTCGAAGAACATCTGAGCGCCGTTGGCTAAGCCGTGCGCGCGGCTTGTCGCCATTGGTTCGGGACGCCGATGCATGATATAAGCTGTAGAATGGATATTATGTAATGTTTCGTGCACCATCCATCCGCCGCGGCATCGCTGCAACGCTTCCGTAAGCCGGTTTTCGGCAGCGTTCACGCACCCTTTACAATGTCGCAGCGGCGGGACTGTCGGACCCCGCTGGCACGCTACATCTCGCGCCGTCCGACCGCTTCAGCGTATGAGCCGGAATGCCCGGCGCGGGACATGGACCATGGAACCCCCTCGGATGTCTATGAACTTTCAAACAAAGCTCGACCAGGTGGCCGAACGCCTTCGTGAGCGCATCATTTCGGGTGAATATCAGCGCGGACACAAGCTGAAGCAGGCCGACATCGCGGCCGAACTCGGTGTGTCGATTACGCCTGTACGCGAGGCACTGAAGGTGCTGGAGATGGAGGGCTTCGTCGTCAGCGTGCCGCACAAGGGCTTGTCCGTGCCGGATATCGATCCCGAAGCGGCGCGGGAAATTTTCGGGCTGCGCGTGCTGCTCGAACGCGACCTGACGGAGCGCGCGGTGGCGCGTATCACGAAGGCGCAAATCGCCGAATTGCGCGCGCTGCATCGCGAGTTCACCGCGCTGATCAAGGCTCGCGAGGTCTATCCGGTGCGCGCCGCCAACGTACGCTTCCATTTCCGTCTGTACGAAATCGCGGACGCGCCCCAGACGCTGCAGTTCGTGCGCGTGCTGTGGGCCAAGTATCCGTTCAATTTCCACGGCGATCAGGGCGACCGCTTCAAGCAGCTCGTGACTGAGCACGGCGAGGTGGTGCGCAAGCTGGAAGCAGGCGATAAAGCGGGCGCCGTCGAGGCGATGGTGTCGCACATCGAAAGCGGGTGGAATCGCGTGTCGAAAAATGTGCTGCCCGAGTTACAGCTGATCGGCGATTGAGCGGCTATCAGGCGGCGACGCAGCGCATGCCCGTCGCCGTCAATGCCTGTCGAACTGGCTGCCGACAAATTCCAGATGCGCATACATGGCACGTGAAGCGTCGTCGGCGGCACAGCGCAAGATCGCGTCGCAAATGCGCTGATGCTGTGCGAGCCGCGTGCGCGCCCGTTCGGCGGCATGTTCGTGGTCGAGCGTCGCGTCGTACGTGTTGCGTGTGATGTGCTCGCGCAACATTGCAATCACGCTCGAATACAAATGATCGAGCATGCGGTTGTGCGACGCGGCGGCGAGCATCATGTGAAATTCCGCGTCGGCCGCAGCTTCCGCTTCGAGATCGTGCGAGCCCACGGCGTGTTCCATCCGCGCGACGATCGAGCCGATCTTCTCCCTTTCTTCCGCACTCGCGCGCTCGGCCGCAAAACGCGCCGTCGCGCATTCGAACACCAGCCGGAACTCCAACGTATCCGCACGCAGAGGCGGATGTTCGTCGATCAGTTGCAGCCAGGGCGCGGCGAGGCGGGCGGGCTGGCGCTTGACGACAAACACGCCGCTGCCGCGCCGGGTCTCGAGCAGACCGCGCGACACGAGCCGCTGGATCGCCTCTCTCACCGTCGCGCGTGAAACCGCGTATTCAGCGGCGAGCGCGCGTTCGGGCGGCAGGCGCGCGATGTCGCGCCAGTTGCCGCTCAGCAGGCGCCGTTCGAATTCCAGCACGATACGCTCGAGCACGCTGAACGAAGCGTGCGACGAATGGAGGCTCGTCATGTCAGGCCGCTCGCAATAGTCTGCCGATTTTTTCCCGTGCCGGCGATTATCCATCATGGCTGCAACCGTTGCACGACAGTTGCCCGGCGGTTTTATCCGTCACACGCCGAGATGTTCGAGCAGTTGCTCCTCGCGTTCGATCACGTCGCGGTTGGACAGCGTCTGCACGATCCGGCCGTCGACCATCAGGTTATGGCGGTCCGCGACGGAAATCGCAAAGCGCAGGTTCTGTTCGACGAGCAGGATCGTGCGGCCGTCTTCCTTGAGCCGGCGAATGATTTCGCCGATGCGCTCGACGATCACGGGCGCCAGTCCTTCCGTGGGTTCGTCGAGCAGGATCAGTTCCGAGCCCATGCAGAGCGGCCGCGCGATCGCGAGCATCTGCTGTTCGCCGCCTGAGAGCGTCGATGCGGGCTGATGGCCGCGCTCGCGCAGCACCGGGAAGAGTTCGTAGATGCGTTCGAGCGGCCACGCGGCGGGGCCGCGCACGGGCGACACAGTGAGATTCTCGCGCACGCTCAGGGTCGCGAAAATGCCGCGGTCTTCGGCGACATAGCCGATGCCCGCTTTCGCGGTGCGCTCGGGGCCGAGCGGCAGCATATCGACGCCGCGAAAGCGCACTTCACCTGAGCGCTGCGCGATGTCACCGATGATGGCGCGCAGTGTGGTCGTTTTGCCGACACCGTTGCGCCCGATCAACGTGACGATCTCGCCGGGCTGCACATCGAAACTGATGCCTTGCAGCACGCGCGTTTCGCCGTATGCCGCTTCGAGATTGCTGACTTCAAGCATGGCCGTGCTCCCGGTGACCGCCCAGATAAGCTTCGATGACTTGCGGATTCTGCCGCACGTCGGCGTAAGCGCCGACTGTGAGCACCTTGCCTTGCTGCAGCACGACAATTTCGCGCGCCAGGTCGGACACGACCCGCAGGTTGTGCTCGACCATGATCACCATGCGCTCGGCGGCGACGTCGCGAATCAGATCGATGATGCGGCCGATGTCTTGCGCCGACATCCCCGCCGTCGGCTCGTCGAGCAGCAGGATGCGCGGCCGCGCCGCGAGACTGACGCCCAGTTCGAGCGAGCGCTTCAGACCGTAGGGCAGATCGGCGGCGGGCTGGTCGCGCCACACGGGCGCGATGCCGACGCGCCGCATCGTTTCGTCGATTTCGTCGCGCCATGTGTCGAGCGCATGACTCACGCGCCAGAACTGGTTACCGCTGCTGTCGCGGCGCTGCATCGGCATCACGAGATTTTCGGCGACGCTCAGATGCCCGAAGATGCTGGTGATCTGAAAGCTGCGGATCAGCCCAAGGCGCGCGACCGCTTCCGGCTCCAGCCTGGAAATCTCCTCCCCATTGCACAGCATCGTGCCCGTCGTGGGCTTGATGAACCCGCTCAATAGCCCGAACAGCGTCGTCTTGCCCGCGCCGTTCGGGCCGATGATGCCAAACACACCGTTGCCCGAAAATTGCAGGTTCACGCCCGACACGGCGACGAAACCGTTGAAGGTCTTGCCGAGCCCTCGCGCTTCGAGCGAGGCCGGCGATCCGCCGCGATTCGTTGCAGCGTGCGTGCCGTGTATCGGTGTAGTGCTTGCTGGCAAAGCCATCTTGTGTCTCCTCCACGAAAACCCGTGAATGCGGGACGGGTGCGAGCGTTTTCGCATTGGCGCTGTCCCGGGTTGACATCGCTGCGCTGTTGGGAATATAAAATATAAAAAATAAATTTTCCATGCATTCTCGGGCCGGACGACGGACTGTCACGACAGGCAGTCACATCAGAGCAGTCACATCAGGAGACAAACGTGGGATTCCAACCTGTACTGCAGTTCGCAAGGAGAGTGGCGGGCGCAGTGCTGCTGGCGGCACTTGCAGCCGGCGGCGCGCATGCGCAGATGAAGGGCAAGGCGTTCACGGTGCTGGTCGTCACCGATTTGTCGACGGTCTACTCGGACACATCGGGCAAGGGCTCCGTCGACGCCGTGAAAATGGCTATCGACGACTTCGGCGGCAAGGTAAACGGCGTGCCGATCCGCATGATCGTGCTGGACAACAAGCTCGACGTCGGCATTACCGTGAACAAGACGCGCCAGCTGATCGAGACGGAAGGCGTGAACCTGATCACGGACGTGACCGGGTCCGCCGCGGCGATCGAAGTCTCGAAGCTCGCGAAGCAGTACAAGGTCACGACCACGTTCGTGAGCCCGGGCACCACGGAACTGACCAATCGCTATTGCAGCAAATACGCGTGGCACTACGCATGGGACACCTATGCGCTCGCCAACCTCGCTGCCACTCACGTGACGAAGCTAGGGTCGAAGCGCTGGTATTTCATTACCGCCGACTACGCGTTCGGCCATTCGCTGCTCGAACAGTTCAGCCGCGCGGCGAAAGCGGCGGGTGCCGAAGTGGCGGGCAACGACATGGTGCCGTTTCCGAACGACGATTTCTCCAGCTATCTGCTGAAGGCGCAAGCGTCGAAGGCTGACGCGATCGGCATCCTCGAGTCGGGCCAGGACTTGCGCAACGCAGCGAAGCAGGCGGGCGAGTTCGGCTTGATGAACGGCACCGTGCGCATCGTGCCCGGCCAGATGAATCTCAGCGACGTGGCTGCGCTCGGCTTGCCCGCGTGGTCCGGTGCGATTCTTGCCGACCCGTGGTACTGGAACATCGACGACCGCGCGAGCGCATGGGCCGCACGCTTCACGAAGCAGTTCGGCTTCACGCCGGGCAGCCTGCACGCGGGCAACTACTCCGCCGTCACGCAGGTGCTCGACGCCGTGAAGCGCACAGGCACCGACGACCCGGACCGTATCGCCGCCGCGCTCGAAGGCTCGACCTTCGACGACTTCTTCGCGCGTCACGCGACGTGGCGCAAGGCCGATCACATCGTCGTGCACGACATGTATCTCGAACAGGTCAAGCGTCCGCAGGACGTGAAAACGAAGGACGACGTGTTCAAGGTGCTGTCGGTGGTGCCCGGCAACGAGGCGTTCATGCCCGCGTCGATCAGCACGTGCAAGCACGACTGGTAGGGCAGGTCATTCCATCGAATCGTCATGGGGCAATCATGACCCAATACTACGTGCTGCAACTCTTCAACGGGCTCGTCAACGGCGGCTTCATCGCGATGATGAGTCTGGGGCTGAGCGTCATCTTCGGCATGATGCGCGTCGTGAACTTCGCACACGGCGCGCTCTACATGTTGGGCGCTTTCATTGCATTCGTGCTCGGCTCGCAGCTCGGCCTGTCGCTGTGGGCGGCGCTCGTCATCGCGCCGCTCGTCATCGGCGCATTCGGCCTCGTACTGGAGCGGCTCTTTCTGCGTCATCTATACAAGGTCGATCCGTCGTACAACCTGCTGCTGACCTTCGGCCTGACACTGATCATCGAAGACACCATGCGGCGCTTCTTCGCCGTGCAGGGCGCGCCTTTTCTCGTGCCGCAGAGCCTGGCGGGCGCGGTCAATCTCGGTTTCGTGATCTACCCGAAGTACCGCTTTTTCGTGCTCATCGTGTCGCTCGTGGTTTGCGGCGGCACCTGGTTCATGCTGGAGCGCACGCGCCTGGGCGCGCTGGTGAGAGCCGGTACCGAGCGGCCGAATCTGCTGCGCTGCTTCGGCGTGCGCGTGCCGCTGCTGGTGTCCGGTGCATTCGCGTTTTCGGCGGGGCTCGCGGCGCTCGCGGGCGTGCTCGCGTCGCCGTTGAAGAACATCTCGCCGTTCATGGGCCAGGAGATGATCGCGACGACGTTTGCTGTCGTCGTCGCGGGCGGCCTCGGGTCGATTGTCGGCTCGGTGGTAATGGGGTTTCTCGTGGGCGTGATCTCGACGCTCGCGGCGATCTGGTATCCGCCCGTCGCCACGGCCGCGACGTACATCGTGATGATTGTGGTGCTGATCGTGCGACCAGGCGGGATCTTTCGCGGTGTCGATGTCGCGCATTTCCCGCTGCATTACACGCCCATCGGCGCTGCCACGCGGCGCGTCGTGATGAGCTGGCAGGCGAAGATCGTCGCGCTGCTGGCTGGCATCGTGCTGCCGTGGCTCGTGTATCCCGTGCTCGCGTGCGACATCGTGCTGTGGGGCCTGTGCGCGCTCGGCTTCGACCTGCTGTTCTCGTTCGGCGGGCTGCTGTCGTTTGGGCAGGCGGCGTGGTGGGGCGCAAGCGCCTATCTGACGGGCATCTTCATCGCGAAGCTGCACTATCCGATGTGGCTCGGCCTGCTGGCGGGCGTGTCGATCAGCACGCTCGTCGCGCTTGCGTTCGGCATGCTCATCACGCGCAAGCAGGGCATCTATTTCTCGATGGTCACGTTTGCGCTGGCGGAGATCGTGTATTTCGTCGTCAACCAGTCGCCCGCCTATACGGGCGGCGAGGACGGGCTGCACGGCATCACGCGTGGCTCGCTGTTCGGCGTGAGCCTGCACAATCAGATCGCGTTCTACTACGTCGCGCTCGTCGTCGTCGCGCTGACGGTGGCGCTCGTGTTCCGCATCATCCGCTCGCCGTTCGGCCTGTCGCTCGCGGGCGCGCGCGACAGCGAGCGGCGCATGCTCAGCATTGGCTACGACGTGCGCGGCCTGCGGTTGCGCGCGTACGTGTTGTCCGCCTTCGTGATCAGCGTCGCGGGCGGCCTGTTCGCGCTCGCCCATGAATTCGTGAGCCTCGAATCGGTGTACTGGCGCGCATCGGGCGAGCCGATCATGATGACGCTGCTCGGCGGCGCAGGCACGGTGTTCGGGCCGATGCTGGGCGCGGGCGTCGTGCTGTTCCTGCGCGACCATCTGAGCACTGTCACGGACAGTGGCAACCTGGTGCTCGGCGTGACGTTCGTGGTGATCGTGATGCTATTTCGCCGCGGCATTCTTGGCGAAGTGCTGCATCGCGTGCTGGCGAAAACCTCTGCCTGGTCCATGCGTTCCGAACGCGGCTTTAGCGAGCCCTCCGAAGCGGTTTCTTCTTCCGACCAATCGGGTCTTCATTGAGGAGGCATAGTCCGTGATGCGAGTTGCACTACTTGACGATTACCAGGGCGTTGCCATGCGGATGGCCGACTGGGACGCGCTGAAGCCGCGCGCCACCGTGCAGGCTTTCCAAGATCATCTCGATTCGATCGAGGCTCTAGCAGAACGGCTGCACCCATTCGAAGCCGTCTTTCTGATGCGCGAGCGCACGCGGGTGCCGCGCGCGCTGATCGAGCGCTTGCCGAACCTCAAACTGCTGATCACGGCCGCCATGTGGAACGCCGCCGTCGATATCGACGCGGCGACGGAGCATGGCATCCAGGTCTGCGGCACCGACGATCTCGGCACACCGGCGGCGGAGTTGGCGCTCGGCATGATGATCGCGCTGACGCGGGCAATGCCGCAGGATGAACGCGAAATGCGCGCGGGCCGCTGGCAGACGCGCCTTGGCGTCGGTCTGCACGGCAAGACGCTTGGCGTGCTCGGGCTTGGCAACCTCGGCCGGCAAATGGCGCGCTACGGGAACGTACTGGGCATGAAGGTACTGGGCTGGAGCCATCGGCTAACGGACGAGGCTGCCCGCGAGGCGGGCGCAAAGCGCGTCGATCTCGACGAACTGCTGGCGTACTCCGACGTGGTATCGATTCACCTGAAGCTGTCCGACCGCACGCGTGGCCTGCTCGGCAAGCGCGAACTTGCATTGATGAAGCGGGACGCGTATCTCGTCAACACCGCGCGCGGCCCGATTATCGACGAAACTGCATTGCTCGACGTGCTGCGCGAGAAACGCATCGCGGGCGCAGCGCTCGACGTGTTCGATATCGAGCCGCTGCCGCCGCAGCATCCGTTGCTCTCGCTCGACAATGTGGTGCTGGCGCCGCATATCGGCTATGTGACGCAAGAAAACTACCGGCTTATTTACCAGGGCGTGCTGGAAGACGTGCAAGGCTATCTGGACGGGCGCATCGTGCGGCCGCTGAATCGTCCTTCGTGAATCGCCTCAAGGACCATGCGGATAGAAAGGCATCGTCATGGTGTTCTCCAAAATCGTCTGACATTGCAGATAAAAGGACCGTTTCAGATGCCTGCCCGCGCGTCAGCGTCGACGCGTCGAGCGGCGCCCGCCGCCGCGGTGCCCGCATGAGGGGACGGCTTCGGATAAGGCTTTCCATCAGACGGCCTGCCGCCCGCTTGCGGCACATGGCCATTGATTTCATCGGCCTCATTTGAGCGTGTGAAGCGCAGATGCGTGATATCCGTCGGGAAGAACATGCTCCAGCTCCATTCCACGAAGATCCGCAGCTTGCGGCCCAGTGTCGGAATTCTGGCGAGATAAAAGGCGCGCCACAGCAACCAGGCGGGCAGGCCAGTGAGGCGTATGCCGTAAATGGATGCCACACCCTTCATATGCCCGATGGTGGCCATCATCCCTTTCGCGACAAATGCGAATGCGCGAGTCTCTCTACCCATCAGACGACGCACAAGGTTGTCCGCGAGTTGCTGTGCTTGCGCGACCGCGTGCTGGGCGGTGGGCGGCGACGGTTGGCCCGTTGCCGCGTTGTGCACCAACGCGCAATCGCCCGCCGCCCAGAGGGCGGGGAAGTCACGCACGCTCATATCGCCTTGCGTAGCGATCCGGCCGCGCTCGACGGGCAAACCGATGCGTGTGGCGAGCCGTTCGATCAACGGATTGGGTTTCGTGCCGATCGTGCAGATGACCGTCGAACCGCTCAAATGCTCGCCATCCTGCAGCACGACGCCTTCAGCGCCGACCTGCGATGCACGCGTGCCGAGCCTGACGTTGATGCCTCTGTCCGCCATCCGCTGCGCCGCGATCGTGCCAAGCGATTCCGGCATTTCCGGCAACAGCCGGCTGCTGTCGTGCAGTATCGTGACGGCCAGTTCGTCATCCCGCACGAGCTTGTAAAAATGCCGCACGCTATGGAGATAGTCGGCCAGTTCGCCCGCTACCTCGACGCCGGAGAAGCCGCCGCCCACAACGATGAAATGTCCAAGCCTGCGCCTCACATCCGGGTCGGATTCGAGTTCAATACACGCAAGCCGTCGCAGGACCTGATTACGGATGAACATCGCGTCGCCGATCATCTTGAGCGGCAACGCATGCTCTTTCATTCCCGGTACAAGCTCCAGATTTGCGCGCGTTCCAAACGCGAAGATCAGGTGCTCAAACGCGATTTCACGCGTGCCGGCCAGTGTCGTGCCACGTACGGTCCGGCGCTCGTAGTCGATGTCCTGGACGGTTGCCATGATGAAGCGGGAACGCCGGATCATCTGGCGGATGGGCACAATGACCTGCTCGGGGAAAACAGATGCGCCCACGACTTCAGCCAGCATCGGATTGAACGTCGCAAAGCTTTCGTCGCTGATGAGCACCACACGATAGGGCGCGGGCAACCGCTTTTCGAGTGCCTGCGCGAGCGTCGTACCGGCAAAGCCTCCACCAACGACTACGATGTTTTTCTCGGCTTCCATGTCAACTCCTTACGTACCCAGCGGCCGGAGTGGCCTGGGTGTGGGAGATAGTGTGCGAACCGCTCTTCACGTAAGCGTCGCCCGGCGTTCACTTTTCTGTCACGACACCGGAGCGTGCAGGCATCGCGCGCGACCGGATGCGAAGGGCGCGCGAGTCAGCGCCGGAGATGGGTATGACAATCGACTGCGATCGCAACTTCGCGGAGCGCGCCGACGATTGCAATGACACTGCCGATGCGCTCGCTCAAGCAGGCTCGCTGATTTCACGTTGCTGGCGCGCGTGCAGCAGCCGGCGCGACAACGACACAGCGCCGATCGCAAAGCACATCGCCCCAAATGTGACCCACGCATACGGCCGCAACAGCGGCATCGCCACCAGGACGAGCGCGTCGCTCCCGCCGGGGATCATCAGGCTTGCCCAGCCCATCAGCGCACCGCCGCTCAGGCAGCGCAGCAGTAGCGACGGCGTGACGCGCGTGCCGCTTACCGGTTCGCCGCGCATGGCGCGTGTGATCCAGGCTGACGTCACATCCAGCCGTAGCGCACCAAACAGCAGTCCACGCGAGGCGGTAGCGTTGACGTGTCCCTGTGCGAGATCGGCGAGCGTATCGGTATAGATCCAGGCGCCATCGAGCACAAACAGCAACACGAATCGCGCCTTGCAGGCCGCAGGCTGATCAGCAGGCTGCCGTCACGAACGCGATGATGTGTTGCCTGCCCAGCGGCCGATCAGGTAATCGAGCGACAACTTGCCGGGGCCGTGCAGCAGCGTCACGAGCAGAAAGAGACCCCAGTACCGGTGATCGCGCAGCCCGACTTCACCGAGCCCCGGATAGGAGATGACGGCAATGATGTTGAAGACAAAGAGTCCGAATGCGGCGAAGCGCGAGCCGAGCCCAAGCACGAGGAAGATGGGGAATCCCAGTTCGGCGGCCGTGCCGAGATACGCAGCGAGTACGGGCGGAAGCAGCGGGACCGCATATTCGCCCTGAAACAGGGCGAGCGTCGACGACCAGCTCGCGATCTTGGTGAGCCCGGACTGGAAAAACACCAGACCGATGACGATACGAATGCCCAGGTCGAGCACGGGCGAGGCGAACTCCAGCGCGCGCAGCGCCGAACGGTAAAGCGAGAGTGCCTTTTGCGGCACGCTGGACGGTTCGGCGCGGGGCGTCGCGGAAAGGGGCGATGAGAGCTTCATGTTGGAACCTCGGGTCGGGGGGGAGCTCAAGCGGAGATCAGGCGGCGCCGCAGGTCGATGCGGCGCCGGGACGGCGAGGCCGTTATCAGCCCGCTGCGGCGGTTTTGGCGGCGGGACTGAGAACGCCGCTTTTTCCGCCGGGTTTGGCGAACTCCGACATCTGCAGATGGCCGCCGGCGATCTTGTCGCAGGTGCCCTTCGGAACAAGAATCCAGGCTTCCGTGTCATGGTCCATCTTGGCGGTGGCAGCGCATGAACTCTTGCTGGTGCCGCAGTCGTTCTTGCCTGCCTTCGCGATGCCCGCGCACTTTTCGAAGTCGCCGGCTGCAAATGCGGCCGTGCTTGCCGTCGCGACGCCAACGGCAAGCAGACTCGCAATGGCGCCTTGAATGATGCGTTCGCTTTTCATGATGCTTCCTCCAGGGTGGTGATGAGGACAGGCGCGATTGCCTGCGTCCCGGGATGAAGTGTGCAAAGCGCTGCTCACGGCTTTATCGCCCGAAAATCAAATTTTCGTCACGGCGCGCGGCCGCGCTGGACACGCCACGTTGGCGATCTAGAATGATCTGGACAACATGCAATTGCCCGTATGCACGGGCGGTGCCGTGCCCCCAACAGTTCAGTGAGGATGCCCGTCATGTCTCGTAACGTTCTGGTGATCGAAGACGACAATGACATCGCCCAACTCGTCCGCATGCAACTGACGGGTCTTGCCTGCGAGACGACGGTACTGAACGACGGCAGGGCGGGGCTGGCGGAAGCGCTCGCCAGGCCGTATGACCTGGTGGTGCTCGATCTGATGCTGCCGGGCGTCGACGGCCTGGAGATCTGCCGGCGTCTGCGCTCGGAGCGACGCTATACGCCGATCCTGATGCTGACCGCGAAGTCGACTGAACTCGACCGGGTGCTGGGCCTGGAGATGGGGGCTGACGACTACCTCGCCAAACCGTTCAGCGTGCTGGAATTCGTTGCGCGTGTGAAGGCGATTTTCAGGCTCGTCGGGATGCTCGCGAATACGGCGGCGGGAGAGCATACGCTGATCGAATGCAAAGATCTGAAGATCGACGTCGAAAGGCGGGACGTGACCGTGCGTGGCGCTGCAATCATGTTGACCGCCAAGGAGTTTCAGTTGCTGCTTCATTTTGCGCAGAACCCGGGGCGTGTCTATACACGCGCCCAGTTGCTCGATCAGGTGTGGGGCTACAGCCATAGCGGCTATGAACATACGGTCAATTCCCATATCAACCGCCTGCGCGCGAAGATCGAAATCGACCCGAACGCGCCGGAGTACATCCAGACGGTGTGGGGCGTGGGGTACAAGTTCCGCAATGCGACCGAAATCTGACCTTCATCTTTTCGCCACCTTGTATGGCCGGCTCGCGCTGTGGCTGATGGCGGTGTTCGTCGCGATCGGCGCCATCATGATCGTCGCGTCGCAACGGATGTTCGAGACACAGCGGCTATTCGAGTTGATGACCAACCTGGTGGTCGGCACGGTGGCGTTCAGCCTGCTCACCGCGCTCGTCGTTTTCCGCTTTCTCACGCTCAGACTTCGCAAGCTGGCGTCCGCAATCGAAGCCTTCAGGGCGAGCGGGTTCGCCAATCCGATCCGGGTGGAGACGACGGGCGGCAATGACGACGAGATCGGACATCTCATTTCCGCATTTCAGGAGATGTCGGAGCGCATCGCAATGCAGCTCTCGCAGCTTGAACAGGTGGACCGGCAGCGCCGCGAACTGCTCGCCAACGTCTCGCACGATCTGCGAACCCCGCTAGCCTCGATGCAGGGTTATCTCGAGATGGTGCTCATCCGGGACGACGGGTTGTCCCAGGACGACCGTTACCGGTATCTGCAGATAGCAGTGAAGCACTGCGAGCGGCTTGCAAGGCTCGTGCGGGATCTGTTCGATCTCACGAAGCTGGAGGCAAACGAAGTGAGGCCGCAGGTCGAATCATTTCCGATCAGCGAGCTTGCGCAGGATGTCGTCCAGAAGTTTGCGCTCAGCGCGCAGAAGCGCGATCTCAGGCTGAGCGCGAGCGTGTGCGCGGACTGCCCGCCCGTTTGCGCCGATATCGGCATGATGGAGCGCGTGCTCGAGAACCTGATCGAAAACGCCATGCGCTATACGCCGGCCGGCGGGGAAATCAGCGTCGGTGTGCATCGGGCCGGTGACCGGGTCGAGCTTCGGGTGAGCGACACGGGGCAGGGCATTCATCACGACGATATCGGCAACGTCTTCGATCGCTACTATCGCGCCGATCGCAGCGAATCCAGCGACGCAGGCAATGCGGGCCTTGGGCTCGCGATTTCTCGCCGCATCATCGAGCTGCATGGCGGGCGGATTCGCGTCGAAAGTACGCCCGGCCTTGGCACGACCTTCACGGTCGAACTGACGATGGCATGAACATCGCACGTGCCTGCCAAAGCTCAAAGATCGAAGCCGACGATGGTCGAGTCCAAAATGCGGCGCTCGATGAACTCGCCGAGCGCAAAGCCGGGATCACGCTGCAATGCGAGGTCGTAGGCGTCGTCTATGGTTTGCCCTGCGCGCAGTGCGCGCAGCATCGCGAACTCGCCGTCGGGCAGTGCCTGGATATCGACGGCGAAGCCGACGCGACGCACCAGAAGGCGATCGCCACCGGCTTGGGCATCAATGCTTTCGTCGCTCGGGGATTCCGGCTGGTTGACCTGCCAGATCTTCAGGACCGGGAATGCAGAGGCGAACAGCCGGCACGCGGGGTGGAGCCTTAAACGCAGTGTCGAGCATTCTGCGCCAGCGAGGCCCGACAGTTCCGATAGTGGAAGCGGCGCGTGATCCGCAGCATGAAAGACTTCGTGCGCGAGCCATTCGAGCGTCGCGGTATCGGACAGGTAGGGGAGAGAGGCGGCGGGCGGAAAGCTTGCCAGGAACGCCGGAAAGCTGTCGCCGAAACGTTGGATATCGCCGCTTTGCGACGGATGATCGCGTATGTACCGGTTAGCCGTGTAATCGAAGAATTGCTCGCCGACCAGCCTGTCAACGACGGGATAAACGGCGCGCAGTGCTCCACGCAAGTTGTGATACGTGTTGCCGATATAGACCGCCAGCCGGTCGTGCGTGTTGTTGCCGCACAGCGTCCAGTCGATTGCGGACGCGTCCCGGTCAACAATCGCGCCCGCAAACGCGACCTGCAATTCATGAAGCGATTGCATGGCGAGCCCTCATGATCATCGCGGCGTGACTGGATTCTTCGAGCAGAACGTCGAGCGACGGAATGTCGGTGTCCCATTCGATCAGCGTCGGCACAAGGCCGAAGCGGTGGAGCGCACGCGCATAGAGTTCCCAGACGGCGGGTGCAACACGCGTGCCGTGCGTGTCGATCAGCAGGGCACCGACACGGTCGTGGCCCGCAAGATGAATCTCGCCAATTGCATCAACGGGCAGCGCGTCCAGATAGGTGTCGGGATCGATGCCGTTATTTGCTTCATTCACATACAGGTTGTTCACGTCGAGCAATATTCCACAACCCGTCCGCCGGGCGACATCGGCAATGAATTCAGCTTCGGGTATGGTCGAATGACGGAACTGGACATAGCTCGATATGTTCTCGATGAGAATCTGCCTGTGAAGATGTTCCTGCACTTCGTCGACGTGATCGCACACGACATCGAGCGCCTCGTCCGTGTAGGGCAAAGGCAAAAGGTCATTGAGGTGTCTCGATCCGGCGCGCCCCCAACTCAGGTGCTCGGATACGAGTCCGGGCTCGATTCTGCAAACCAGATCGGCCAGATGCCGGAGATGCTCCTTGTCGAGCGGACCCGTCGATCCGAGGCTGAGTCCCACGCCATGCAGACTCAGCGGATACGCATCACGGATACGTTCGAGGTAATGAAGTGGTTGGCCGCCCGCACCAAAATAGTTTTCGCTATGCACTTCAAACCATCCGGCAGGTGGCCGTTCGCGCAGGATCTGCTGATAGTGCGGCGCACGCAGGCCGATTCCGTTCAAGTTTGGCACGGTGCGCGCCGCTGAGAACGGTGTGACAGGGGTACACATCGGGCAATCCTCTTCGGCAACGTGCATGAACTGCACTGTCGTCGATAGTGATCACGAATCCGTCACGATTGCGTCCATTTTTGAACCCGCGCACATCTCTTCGATTCGAGCGGCCTCGCCGCACGCGCTGGTGCCGCGCGGGATGTTCGCCTATCTTTTGGAAGAGCGGAACACCCTTCGACGCGAAATATCGGGCCTTCGTATGAGTCTCAAATGGAAGCTGATCTGGCCGGCCGCGGCCTGTGCGCTACTCATATTCGTCGGTCTGGCGGCCGGTCCCGTTCCTGTGTTGATCGCGGGACATGTGCGATGGGGTCTTCTGATTGTTGTCGCGTTGGCGCTCGCGGTGCTGCTTGTGGTGATGGGCGCCGTGTCGGAGCTTCGCTTGTGCCGTCCCCTTCGGGCCATTCTGCAGACGTTTGGAAATGCCACTCACGCCGATGCAGCGCGCGGGTCCGCCGATGAAATGCAGGCGGTGCAGCGTGCTGCGCGAGAACTTCGCGACAAAGCCGAGGCGCTGGGTCAGGCGCTCAATGCTGCCGAGGCAAAGCGCTCGGCCCTCGCTGCCGAACTGCAATACAGCGAGGAGCGGTACGTACTCGCGATGCGGATCGCGGACGACGGCCCATGGGAATGGAATCTGCAAACGAACGAATTCGTGCTTTCCACGCGCTGGAAATGCATGCTCGGGTATAACGACGACGAATTTGCGGATTCATGGGAGAACTGGCGCGCGCATATTCATCCTCTTGACCTTGCCGGTGTGGATGCGACGCTGCAATGCCGACTGGCAGGCCAGGAACGCCAGTTCGAACATCAGTTCAGGCTATTGCACAGGGATGGCCGGTACCGATGGGTCAGTTCGCTCGGCACCGTCATACGCCACGCGAGTGGCAAGCCGTTGCGCATCGTTGCGCTCGATACGGACATCACGCGAGTAAAGCAGATCGAGAGCGTGCTACAGCATGTTGTCGAAGGGACGGCGGGAATGGGGGGGCGAGGCATTTTTCCGGGCGCTGGTGCGCCACTTCGCCGCCGCTCTGGACGTGCCGTGCGCGTTCATTTCAGAATGCGCCGGGTGGCCACCCAAAAGCGCGCGGACACTCGCTTACTGGCTTCGCGACGACTTCCGCGAAAACATCGAATTCGAACTGGCGGGTACGCCATGCGAAGCGGT
Source organism: Paraburkholderia bengalensis (assembly GCF_037126505.1). Lineage (NCBI taxonomy): Bacteria > Pseudomonadati > Pseudomonadota > Betaproteobacteria > Burkholderiales > Burkholderiaceae > Paraburkholderia > Paraburkholderia bengalensis. The sequence continues at coordinate 186,325 of NZ_JACFYJ010000001.1, read as the reverse complement.
GTACAGCAACGGTCACCCTGTATTTCATGCGTCGGGCGTTGGTAAGTTATTTCCCCGTGATAAAGCGTACGAAAGCTATTACGGCATACCGATCTTCGGCACGCGAGGCGAGGTGATTGGACACATGGCTTTCTTCAACGATCGCGAAATGAAGGAACAGGATGTCCTGACCGATGCCGTTTATCAGATCTTCACGACACGCGCGGCTGCCGAAATCGAACGCAAGGCGGCACTCGATCGCCTCAGGCACTCCAGCTTCCCGAACGGGCCGGACGCTTCGGGCGTTGAAGATGCCCCTCGCTCAATGTCGAACGTGACGAACATGTGATTTCCAGTGGATAGAGGCGTGATGAGCGCCAACCAGAATCGCTCCTGAAGTTCGGTATGGAGCGGTTCACTGCGATCGTTTCGGGATGACCCCCGGAGACGAGTGCTCCAGCACAGGACTTGGCGTGACGCGTCAGCCACAGTGGCGGCGCATTTCCTTTCTCTGGAGCAGACATGAAAACCGTTCGCAACGTTATTCTTTGTGCTGTCGTTCCTCTGGTTTGCGCAATGGGCGCGACGCACGCGTACGCGCAAGGTATCGGCCGCAGCGGCACCTACGGACCCATGTGGGACAACGCCGTCACCATGTCCATGGACAAGCTCACTGCACAGCAAAGAAACGAAGTGGTGCAGATCAAGAGCAAGATGATGCAGATGACCATGGAGCACGAACAGGCGATGGCTAAGATGGAAATGGACTTCATGCAGACCATGATGGACTTGCAGAAGCAGTTACTCGACGTGTTCCGTGGGCATTGATTGTTGCGCTGCCGAGCGCGGCATTGAGGCCGAATGGCGAATCCCGCCGCGCTCGTGTTCGTTATCCATGTGCGGCGCGTACCAGCGCTGCTTGAATCTTCGCGCACATACCGCGATGCAAAGCGGTTAGCGCACTGCAATGAATGCAGGTGAACCGAGAGCGATCCGGTTGTTTGGCGGGAATACACACCAGCCATCATGGTGGCGGAAAAAGAACATCGACAATGTGCGGTTTTGACATTCTCTTTCGACGCGTACGTACCGTCTGTTGCGCCCGTCGGCCGGACCGAACCGCGTCACCCTGATGGGCGTGGTCGCGGTTGGCGCGAGCCATTTGTCGATCAGGGAATACAAGGACCGAGGACTCGTATTCATGATGGCCTCCAACTTCTTTCCGATGCGGGCTTAAAGGCACGATGCCTTCGAGGCACCCGGAAGGTAGTGTGGCAGGCGGGGTTCACGTCGTAGTCGCGGAAATATCACAAGTTTGTTCCGGTCCCACGTCGCCATCGAATGGCGCTCGCCGTGCGAGTGCGCAAGCGATACAGCGGTAATCGCTGATGAAAGACCCGGCGATGCGCCGGCTCTTTCATCGCGCCAATTCTCAGCCTGCCGTTTCACGCAAAGGCGCGGGTGGAACAACGGTTTTGATGAGGCCTGTCTTGACGTCGTACACCAGCCCCGACACGATCAGGTTATCGGGTAGGTTGCTGTTCGCGCGAAGTGCGGCGACGTCGAGTGCCACCGCCTCGTATGGTTCGGTGATACGGAGTTCATCGAGCGCGTCCGTCTCCACGCCGAGATGCTTCGCGAGCAATGCAGGCGCATGCTTATGGCAGCCGATGATTCCGCAATCCGTGTGCTGGAGCAGAACGAGATTGCGCGCACCATCGGGTCGTCCTGCCGCTTTCGCAACGACGCTCAGCACGGCCAGCGTTTCGAGCAGCGGTTTGTTGACCCGGCCACCCACATTGCGAATCACGGCTGCCTCACCCTGCTTCAAACCGAGCACATTGGCGGGATCGACGCGAGGATCGACACAGCCGACAACCACCGTTCCCGTCGATGGCATCATTTTCAGTTCAGGTGCGAACGCGGTGTTGGCGTAGTCGGCGTTGCGCTCCAGCATGACATCGTTGAAGTCCATTTTTCCTGCTCCTGCGTTGTTGGCTCAAAGTAGCCTGATTGAAGTTCGCGCGTCTGTCGCATCGCACACGCGCGATGCGCACCCGACGACGGTATCGCGCATTTATCGCACGCGGCTCAGGCGAGCTCTTCCAGATCGCTGGCGGGCTCTTCACCCACTGCGCGCACTGATCGCTCGATGACGTGCTGCTTCGGCGTACGGTCGATCACCAGCCCGAGCACGTCGGGACGGCTGTAATGACCACGGGAGTCCATCATGCGTTTGCGCTTGTCGATCTGCCAGAAATCCAGATCGGCGATGATCTCGCCCTCTCCTTCACGCAGCGGTGCGCCACCCATGTACTCGCCGTCCGGCGACACGATGGCGGTGAAACAGCCGCTGGAGATCGGGCCAATCTGGGTTGTGTTCGTATCCCGCAGAATCTGCTGTTGCTGTTCGGGCGTGAGCCAAGCGGTCGCGTTGACCACGAATGCCCCAGCCTCCAGCGCGTGCTGGCGGATGTTCACGGAGATCTGCTCGGAGAAAAGATCACCGGCGAACGAACCCGGATACATGGCCGAATGAATTTCCTCGCCATCGGCCATCAGCGCATAGCGTGCGAGCGGGTTGTAGTGCTCCCAGCACGCCAGCTGGCCGACGCGGCCCACCGCGGTATCGATTGCGCGCAAGCCTGATCCATCGCCCATTCCCCAGACCATTCGCTCGTGGTAAGTCGGCGAGAGCTTGCGGCGCCGCTGCACGAGCGTGCCATCGGCATCGAACAGGAGTTGCGTGTTGTAGAGCGTGCCGCCGTCGCGCTCGTTGACGCCAATCGACACCACCATGCCCGCCTGGCGCGCCGCCTCGCCGATTGCGCGAGTCGTATCCGACGGGACAGTCACCGCCTGCTCGAGCAGCTTGTAGTGCTCGGCCCCCATTGCGAATGGCGATTCGACGAACGAAAAGTACGGATAATAGGGAACGACGGTCTCGGGGAACGTGGCGAACTGAACGCCCTGCTTGCCGAGTTCCAGAATCTTTCTGACGACTTTATCGACAGTACCTTCCCGGCTATACAGGACAGGCGCAATCTGGACGGCTGCGGCGCGGATGATCTTTGACATGGTGATGTTCCTTTCCTGGCTGCGATGCGGATAAGAGAAGTGCCTGTACCTTAACGTCGCGGGCCATGACTAACCATGTCGTTGTTGCCACCATTCATGACATCCGTCGCCGGAGCGCAGTAAGCTCGTAATTGCGATTCATCCAGACGGCAGTCATTCACACCAGGTTCACATTGCGGACGGCAGGATCAGATATGCACCGGATTGGCTTCATAGTGCCGAAGAGATTTCAGATGATGAGCCTCGCGGCTCTAACGGTGTTCGAGATCGCGAATATGCCGCCGAGAGGCCCGTGCTACGAGGTTCATCTGCTGTCCGAACACGGTGGTCCCGTCGTATCTTCGGGTGGCATGACACTGGAAACCGAGGCGTTTGGCGATCCGGCGTTCGACACGGTCATCGTGGGCTCAATCACTGAAATGAAAATGCCGTCTTCCGACGCGCCTGTGGTGGCTTTCGTGAAAGAGGCAGCCAAAGCATCCCGACGGATAGCCTCGATCTGCAGTGGCGCATTTGTCCTCGCCGAGGCGGGACTTCTGGAGGGCAGACGCGCAACCATGCATTGGGCTCACGCGTCCGAATTCAGGGCGCGGTTCCCTAATGTCCGCACAGAAGAAGACCGGATATTCGTCAACGACGGTCCGTACTGGACCTCAGCGGGAATGACGGCGGGGATCGACCTCGCCCTGGCGTTGCTCGACAACGACCTCGGGCCCGATGCCGCAAAAATGGTCGCCAGACTTCTTGTCATGAATCAGCGTCGGCTGGGTGGTCAGATGCAGCATTCCGCACTGCTGGATATGACGCCGAAATCCGACCGGATCGAATTGGTCCTCGCGCATATCCGCCGCAACCTGCGCAATCCACTCACCATCGAAGAACTTGCGGAGGTGGCGAACCTCAGCCCTCGGCAGTTCAGCCGCGCATTCGTCGCCGAGACCGGTCAGTCGCCCGCCAAAGCTGTCGAACGGCTTCGTCTGGAAGCCGCCAGATTCATGATCGAGCAAGGCCGTCATACGATTAACGTGGTGGCGCAGGAAACGGGTTTCGCGGACCGGGAGCGGATGCGCCGCGCGTTCGTCCGAACGTATGGCGTACCCGCCGATATCCTGCGCAGGAGCGCCCGGGCGGAACTCGGCACTGACACCTTGGATCGCATGGTGTAGCGAGCCTGGTTCACGCACGGCTTTGCGCAGCGCCATGGACTTGCGCGGGTCACGATGCCCGTCCATCCGGCCGGACGCGGCGGAATGCGACGAGCAGCGAAAGGTCATAGGCAATCTTGAGCACACCGCACGCGAGCAGCGGCGCACCGAGCCATCCCAGACCGAGTAGCACCCCGGATAGTGTCGGCGCGAGGGCTGCCGCGAGGCTTCTTGGCACCGCGGTGAAACTGGCGGCAGCGGGGCGTTCAGCCGGGGTGACGATCGACATCACATACGCGCTGCGAGTCGGCACATCCATCTGCGAGAGCGCGCTGCGCGCAAGGAGCAGCGCCAGGGTCAGCGCAAGCGACGGGGAAAACGCGGCGGCAATGAGGCATATGCTCGACGGGATATGCGTAAACACCATCGTGTTGAGCAAGCCGATACGGCGCGACAGCGGCGCAGCGACCAGTTGAGAACCCGCGCTGAGCAGCCCCGCCCAGAAAAAGAACTGACCTGCTGCGCCAAGCGATAATCCAAACCGCTGGATCAACCACAAGGTCAGCAGCGAGTTGACGAGAAGACCACCTGCAAAGGCATCGACGCTGAACAGCAGCGCCAGACGGGTGACGATTCCGCGCGAGGGACCGAGCGGTGTGGAAGGCATGCCAGTTGCCGGATGGTGCGATGGTAGATGCCGATAGAGAACCCAGACAATGAAGCCCGTCGTCGAGTAGACGATAAACATCGCGCGCATCGCGATGAGGGGTGTGACCGCCGAGTGTGCAGCGATCCAGTCGGGCAATGCGGCCGCGAGGGCGCCGAGTGAGGCAGACAGCGCACCGATCAGGCTATAGCGCGCGAACAGTGCGGTACGTGCATCGCCTGTCGCTGACTCCGCGAGCCGCGCATGCTCAAGCGGAAGAAACAGGCTGACATCGCCCGAACTCGGGTTCAGTGTGCCGACGAACGCAACGACGAGCAGCGGCCACAGTGATGACAACCCGGCGAACGCCAGACCGGTGGCGATCATGAGGGCCGCCGCGAAGCGCAACAGACCGCGCGGCGCAAAGCGATTGCCGACGGCACCCACCAGCACGGTTGCGAAAGCCGAGCCGAACAGGGTGGTCGTGCTGATGAGTCCGACGGCCAGTTGTCCAAAGCCAAGCGCCAGCAGATAGCCGGGCAGCAGCACTGCGATAAAGCCGTCGCACACGCCGCGCAGTCCCCTGGCAACCAGCAGGATCAGGGCACTCTGCTCGACTCCGTCGGGAAGCAGAAGCGCTGGGCGAGTCAGGATACCCATGCAGGCCGCCGACCAGGTTCGCAGGACATGTCACGCCGGTTTTTGCGCAGGCATCGCAGCCCGCAGCCTCGACGCGGCGTTGTCCCAGTTGATGATGCTGAAAAGCTGGTTGACGTAGTCGTTGCGCCGGTTCTGGTACTTCAGATAGTAGGCATGCTCGAACACATCGAGGATCAGGACGGGCTGGATGCCCCACGCCGTGAGCTTCTGATGGTTCTCGCATTGCAGGATCATCAGCTTGCCCGTCGCTGGGTGATAGCCGACCACGCCCCAGCCCGACGCCTCGACAGCAACCGTTGCAGCGATCAGCTGACTCTTGAACTTTGCATACGAACCGAAGTTCCTGTCGATGGCCTTGGCCAGATCGCCCCTCGGCTCACCGCCTTTTCCCGAGATGCTCGTCCAGTAAACCGTATGCAGGATGTGACTGGACAGCTGGAAGGCAAGCTCCTTTTCGTAAAACTTCACGAGCGCGAAGTCGTTCGAGTCCCGGGCTTTCGCAAGTGCGTCCTCTGCCTTGTTGGCGGCGACCACCGCGGGCTTGTGATGAAAGTTATAGTGCAGTTCGACTGTGCGGGCGTCGATCGCCGGTTCCAGCGCGTCGTAGGCGAAGGGAAGCGGGCCCGCCGCATATTTGCCATCGGCGTCGGTCAGCTTGTCGACAAAGCCGGGTTCTTCAACCGCGTGTGCGTTTTGCGCTTGTGCGAGCACAACACCCGCGCCGAGCGCGGCCGTGTTGTGCAGGAAAGTACGACGTGTTGCCATGACTGCTGTCCTCGCAGGTGGACGCACGCGCAGGAAATCAGATGGCGTGCGCATGAATGAGCGGGTACACGACAAGGCCGATGAGCGCAGCCGCGACCACAATGACCGGTTCCTGCAGCTTCTTGAAACGCCACAGCAACAGTGCGGTCACGAGGGCCAGCAGAACGGTCGGCCAGTCGACGATGGAGCGACGCGCGATGACTATCACCGAGCCGGTGATCGCGCCGACAGCGGCGGCCGTAATGCCGTCGACAAACGCCTTGACGGCGGGCAGCTTGCCGTACTTCCTGAAGTACGGCGCGGGCAGCACGGTAAAGAGATAGCACGGCAGGAAGGTGCCGAGCGCGGCTATGCAGGCACCGGCAAAACCTGCGACCAGATAGCCGATGAAGCCAACGGTGATGACGACGGGTCCCGGCGTAATCATCGCGACGGCGACGGCATCGACGAACTGCTTGTCATTGAGCCAGTGATGTTCGGTGACCACACCGCCGTACAGAAACGGGACGATCGCCAGCCCCGAACCGAACACGAAGGCGCCCGCTTTCGCGAAGAACAGTCCGATCTGGCCGAGCAGGGGCCAGTCGAGCCCGCCGAGTATCCCGCTGGCAACGGGCAACTGCGTTGCCGCAACGGCGTGCAGGCCATCCTTCGCCAGCCATCGCGGCGGGGCGACCACGAACCAGTTGATGAGGCCGCCTGCAATGAAGAGCCACGCGATTTCGGATTCGGTGATGACCGTCACCGCGGCGAGCGTCAGGTAGATCGCCCACAGAATCCGGTTCCTGCCGACGGTCCGCGCGGTGAGCTTGTAGGCGCTCATCGCGATGATGCCGACAACAGCCGCACCCACCCCATAGAAGGCCGCCTGCATCCAGGATAGGCCGCCAAAATGCGCATAGGCCCAGCCGAGGCCGACGACCATCAGGAACGACGGCAACACGAACGCGATACCGGCGAGCGTCGCACCGACGAGGTGATAGTGCACGTGGCCCATATAGATGCCGAGTTGCGCGGCCAATGGCCCCGGCATCATTTGCGCGAGCGCGAGCCCCTCGCGATAGTCCGACTCGCTGATCCAGCCGCGCTGCTCGACGAGATCGCGGTGCATGTAGCCCACGAGCGCCACCGGGCCGCCGAACCCGAACATGCCGAGTCTCAACATGTACAGCACCAGCTGCCTCAGCGTGTAGCCAGGCACCGTCGCCGTCGTCGTGTTCATGATCGTCCCCCGGTCTCGCGGCTCCTGGCGGCATTCGAGAAATGCGTGTAAAGCGAGTCGAGCACGCGGCTCATTTCGTCGAGCAGGTGATCGTCGTCGGTTGCGCGCTCCCTCGCGCCCGCCATCACGGCTTCGAAACCGATCGCTTCAGGAACGGGGGCACCACCGACATCGAGCGTATGGACCATCGCGCCAAGTCGAAGCAGTGCCCGGTCCTTGTCGAGACCGAAGCTCGCCATCAGCACCTCGAAGGTCACGCGCTCGCCGACATGCGTGAACGCCGCACCGTCGAAGTCGAAACCAATTGCGTTGGCGGGGCATGCGCCCGGCGATGTGAGCCAGATGAACCGCGCATCGCGATCGATGAAGCGACGGATCAGCCAGGCGCTCGCCACGCGGTCGACCCACATATGCTGACGCGTGGCCCAGGTACGGCCCTGATAGTCGCCGACCGGGAGGCTTCGGATCGGCCGTTCGGCCGAATGCGGCTCGCCCGGCGACAACACGGTGTCGACCAGACCGATGAAGTCCTGCCACGCAGCCTCGGCCCGGGTCGAGGCGTCGCCTGGAAAATAATCGATTGCGACGATGGCTTCGTAGTCCTTGCGCAACTTGCGCAGCAGCTTCGTGAGATCAGCCGCCGATTGGCCGGAAACGGTTTTGCGTGCGTCCTGTAGTGAGCGCATGAACCCGGCGTGATCTTCGCCGCGGTCGAAAAGCGCACGGAATTCCTCGTCCTGCGCAGCATCGAGGCTCGGTGCGCGCAGCAGGTGTGCGGTGCCCCCGCTGTCCGCGATGGCGCTCGCCAGTTCGCGGAGCATCTGCTCGTGCGCTTCGGTGTAGGGCAGCAGATAGATGCCATCGCGCAGCACGGCGCATCCCTTCGCTTTCAAGGTTCGCCAGAAGCGCATCCGCGCCGTGGCGTTTTCGGTGGGAAGCGTGAGAACCAGCAGGGACCAGGTTGTCGTGATGTTCATGTAGCGTAAACTACACGTCAGTAGCATGATCTACAACCGATTTTTTGGGCGGCGGCGACCGGAAGCGGATAGATCGTCGGCTTGCACCGTGAACGGGATCATGCGCACCACGTCTGAGTCGGCGCTGAACCCGAATGGTTCACGCGCCAAGGCGCTCAAGCCGTGGTCCCGTATCAAGTCATTGTTTGCAAAGGAAATGTCGGCGCTGGCATAGTCAGTGCAATGTGAGTTCGAACTTGTATGCAAGATTGAACTCATGACAGTCACCCAAGCTGACCAGCCATTTACCGTTCGCTCGCTCGTCGATGCTTACGCATGCGGGGATGCCGATCCGTTGCAGGTGATCGCAACGACGCTCGCGCGGATCGAGGCCAGCGCGCGGCCTGAAGCATGGACGCTCGTCGTTCCGGCAGCCGATCTCAAGGCGACGGCCGCCGCGCTCGCACGCGAACTCGCTGAGTGCGGCGCGGCGGTGTTCGAGCGCAAGCCGCTGTTCGGCGTGCCGTTCGCGGTGAAGGACAACATCGACATTGCGGGTTTGCCGACCACGGCCGGTTGCCCGGCGTTTGCCTATACACCGGACGAGACGGCTTTCGCCGTTCAACGTCTGATCGACGCCGGCGCAATCCTTATCGGCAAGACCAATCTCGATCAGTTCGCGACGGGACTCGTCGGCACGCGCTCGCCGTTCGGCGCGGTGCGGCAGGTCAATCGTCCCGAGTATGTGTCGGGCGGATCGAGTTCGGGATCGGCGGTGACGGTGGCGCAAGGCATCGTCGCGTTCTCGCTGGGCACCGATACGGCCGGTTCGGGCCGTGTGCCCGCAGGGTTCAACGGCATCGTCGGACTCAAGCCGACGCTCGGGCTCGTCAGCAAGCGCGGCGTCGTGCCCGCATGCAAGAGTCTCGATACGCTGTCGATCTTCGCGCACGACGTCGCCGATGCCTGGCTCGTCCTGCAACACATGGCCGCGTTCGACGCGCTCGATGGTTACTCGCGGCACGTCGCGTCGCTCGGTTTGCTGCCGGATGCACCGCGTGTGGCGATCCCGGACACGCTCGAATTCTTCGGCGACACGCAGGCAGCCGATGCTTTCGCCGCGACGCTGGACCGTTTGAAGCTGGCACCCGCGACGTTCCCGTTCGCGCCGATGCAGCGCACCGTCGCGCTGCTTTACGACGGTCCATGGGTCGCGGAACGCCGCGCGGCGCTGGGCGAGTTCTTCACGACCCATCACGGCGATATTGATACGACCGTCGCGACAGTCATCGGCAAGGCAGAGGCTTTTTCCGCCGCCGACGCCTTTAATGGCCAATACGAACTCATGCTGCTCAAGCGCGAAGTCCAAGCGCTGTTCGATCGCGTCGACATACTGATCGTGCCGACGACGCCGACACATCCGACCATCGCCGAAGTGCGGGCCAATCCCGTCGAAGTGAACAGCCGCCTCGGCGTCTATACGAACTTCGTCAATCTGCTCGATCTGTGCGCGCTCGCCGTGCCGTGTCTGCCACGCGCCGATGGCTTGCCCGCCGGCATCACGCTGATCGGACCCGCTGGCGCGGATCGGCGTCTTGCCGTGCTCGGCGCGAGGATTCAGGCCGTCTTCGAGGACGCGACGCCTGCCGCGGCCATCGAGCCACTGCCGTTCCAGGAACCGGGCATCAGGCTCGCTGTGGTCGGCGCACATTTGCGCGGCATGCCCCTCGAATGGCAGATGCAGCAGGCGGGCGCGCGCTTCGTCGAAGAAACGGTGACGTCGCCGCACTACCAACTTTTTGCGCTGGCCGACACGCAGCCGCCCAAGCCGGGTCTCGTACGCACTCAAGCGGAAGGCAGCCCGATCGCCATTGAGCTATGGGACATGCCCGTGCGCACCTTCGGCGCATTCGTCGCGGCGATTCCCGCGCCGCTCGGCATCGGCACGATCACCACGGGCGATGGTCGCGAGGTCAAGGGCTTCATCTGCGAGCCCGCCGCCGTCGCGCCCGGAAGCGGCGCACGCGACATCACGTCGTTCGGCGGCTGGCGCGCGTATCGGCACAGCGACGTCTGTTCATCCATCGATCAACCCACACAGGAAGCCACATCATGACCAATCGCCGCCAGTTCATCCAACGCGCGGGCGCGCTCGCGCTTGGCAGCGCGATGCCCTTCGAACTCGCGTTCGGCGCAAGCAATCTCACCGTCGGTGTGATCTATGTCGGCGCGAAGGGCGATTACGGCTACAACCAGGCACAGGCTCAGGCCGCCGCGATCATCAAGAAGATGCCGGGTGTGAAAGTGGTCGAGGAAGAGAACGTGCCCGAGACGGTCGCCGTGCAAAAGACCATGGAAGCGATGATCGAGCAGGACGGCGCGACGCTGATCTTCGCGACCTCGTTCGGCTATTTCGATCCGCACGTGCTCAAGATGGCCGCGAAATATCCGAAGGTCCGCTTCGCGCATTGCGGCGGTCTGCGGAAGCAGGGGAACCCGCCGAATATCGCCAGCTACTTTGGCTATATCGACGAATGTCAGTACCTCAACGGCGTCGTCGCCGGTCACGTGAGCAAAACGAAGAAGCTGGGTTTCGTCGCTGCGAAGCCGATTCCGCAAGTGCTGCGCAATATCAACGCGTTCACGCTCGGCGCGCAATCGGTCGATCCGTCGATCACCACGCATGTGATCTTCACGGGCGACTGGTCGATGCCCGTCAAGGAAGCCGAAGCGGCCAACAGTCTCGTCGATCAGGGATGCGATGTGCTGACCTGTCACGTGGACGGCCCGAAGGTCGTCATCGAAACGGCGGAGAAGCGCGGCGCGATGAGTTGCGGTTATCACGCGAGTCAGGCCGCACTCGCGCCGAAGGGTTATCTCACCGGCGCGGAATGGGACTGGGCGACGCCGTTCAAGGAACTCGTCACGGATGCGCAAGCGGGCAAGCCGCAACCGAACATCTTGCGCGGCGGCCTGAAGGAAGGCTTCGTGAAGATGTCGCCCTACGGCGCGAAGGTCACGCCCGATGCGAAGGCGAACGCCGACGCGATCAAGTCGAAGATGGCAGCGGGCGACTACGTGATCTTCAAAGGCCCGATGAAGGACAACAAGGGCGGCAATGCGATCGCTTCGGGCACCGCGTACGCGCAGACGGATATCAAGCTTGAAAGCATGAACTATCTCGTCGCGGGTGTCGTCGGGCAGATCTGATTTTTTCGTTCGCGGAGCCGGCATGCGTTCCTATCCTCTGTTGCCGCGCGTGGCGCTCGGCGTGTTGCCCGCATTGCCGACGCTGTGCGCGCTCATCGGCACGCTGGTGCTGTTTTCGGTGTTCCTGCTCGCGCAGGGCCAGCCCGCCGACGATGCGCTCGTGCTGATCGCGCAAGGCGCATTCGGCTCGTCGTTCGCGTGGCAGAGCACGCTGCTGCGCGCAGCGCCGCTGATGCTCACCGCGCTGTGCGTGGCGTTGCCCGCGCAGGTCGGGCTGATCGTGATCGGCGGCGAGGGCGCGCTAGCGCTCGGCGGGCTTGCGTCGGCAGTGGTGGCGACGCTCATGCCCGCCGCGATGCCGTGGTACATCGCCGCGCTGTTGATGGCGCTTGCGGGCATGATCGCGGGCGGCGTGTGGATCGGCGCGGTCGGCGCGATGCGGCAACTGCGCGGCGTCAACGAGACCATCAGCAGTCTGTTGATGTCGTATATCGCGATTGCGCTGTTCAAGCATCTCGTCGAAGGCCCGTTGCGGGACCCCGCGAGTCTGAACAAGCCCTCTACGCCGCCCATCCCCGACGCGTTCGCCATCGGCTCGCTGCCGGGTCTCGACGTGCATTGGGGGCTGCTGTGGGGCGCGCTGGCATGCGTAGCGGCATGGGTCTTCGTGCGTCACAGCACGCAAGGCTTCGCGATGCGCATCGTGGGCGGCAACAACCATGCGGCGAAGCTCGTCGGCTTGCCCGTCAACCGGCTCGCGATCGCAGCGTGCGCGATGGGCGGCGCGGCGGCGGGTCTGGCGGGCATGTTCGAAGTGGCGGCGGTGCAGGGCAGCGCGAATGCGTCGCTGCTCGCCGGTTACGGGTATGCAGGCATCCTCGTCGCATTCGCGGCGCGTCAAAACCCGCTCGCGATCATTCTGTGCGCGGTGCTGGTCGGCGGGATCGAAGCGAGCGGCTCGCTGTTGCAACGGCGTCTCGGCTTGCCGGATGCGACCGCGCTCGTCCTGCAAGGTCTGCTGTTCGCGAACCTGCTCGCCTGGGAAGCGATGGGCGGCCGCCTCGCGTCGTGGCGCGTCAGATTGCAGGCGATGTCGGTCGCGCGTTCGCCCGTTCGACTGGAGGGCACTCATGTTTGATGCACATTCACCCGTCGCTGTACTGTTGCTGTCGCTGATCGCGGGCGCTATCCGTGTGAGCACACCGTATCTGTTCGTGAGCATCGGCGAATGTCTGACGGAGAAAGGCGGGCGCGTCAATCTCGGACTCGAAGGCATTCTCGTCTCCGGCGCGATGACGGGTTACGCCGCCGCCTATCTGTCGGGCTCGCCGTGGCTCGGCGTGCTCGCCGCCGGCGGCGCGGGATGGCTGCTCGGCGCTGTGCACGGCCTGATATGTTCGCTGCCGCGCGTGTCGGACATTGCATTCGGGATCGCGCTGATGCTGGTCGGCACGGGCCTCGCGTTCTATCTCGGCAAGCCCTTCATCGAACCGCAAGCGCCGATGCTGCCTTCGATCGATTTCGGCGCGTGGGCCTCGTCGCCGCAACTGCATAACGCGCTGCATATCAATCCGCTGTTCATCATCGGCGTCGTGCTGGCGTTCGCGTTGCAGTGGGGATTGCGTCATACGCGCTGGGGCATGGCGCTGCGGCTCGTCGGCGAGAACGCGGAAAGCGCTCGCGCGATGGGCTATCCCATCACGCGCGTGCGCATTCTCGCGACGACCGTCGGCGGCTTTTTTGCGGGCGTGGGCGGCGCGTATCTGTCGCTCGTGTATCCGGGAAGCTGGAACGAAGGCTTGTCGAGCGGACAAGGCCTGATGGCCGTCGCGCTCGTCATCTTCGCGCGCTGGCAGCCGTTGCGGTGCCTGTGGGCCGCGCTGATTTTCGGCGCAGCGGGCGCACTGGGCCCCGCGTTGCAGGCTATCGGCGTGACGAGCGGTTACTACCTGTTCAACGCCGCGCCTTACGTGCTGACGCTCGTCACGATGATCGTCAATTGCCGACCGGACCGCGCGCTGGCAGGCGCGCCCGGCGAACTCAGCCTCACACGTTGAATCTCACCTTCACGGAGCCGAACACATGACCCGCTTCATCGAAGCACGTCCCTATCCGTGGCCTTTTGACGGCAATTTGCGGCCCGACAACACGGCGCTCGTCATCATCGACATGCAGACGGATTTCTGCGGCATCGGTGGTTATGTCGACAAAATGGGCTATGACCTGTCGATGACCCGCGCGCCCATCGTGCCGATCAAAAACGTTCTGACGCTGATGCGGGAGCAGGGCTTCACGATCATCCACACGCGCGAGGGGCACCGGCCGGATCTGTCGGATCTGCCCGCCAACAAGCGCTGGAGAAGCCGGCGCGCGGGAACGAACGGTGTCGGTATCGGCGACGATGGACCGTGCGGCAAGATACTCGTGCGCGGCGAACCTGGCTGGGAAATCATCGATGAACTGAAGCCGATCGAAGGCGAGATCGTCATCGACAAGCCGGGCAAAGGCTCGTTCTGCGCGACCGATCTCGAACTGATCCTGCGCACGCGCGGCATCGTCAACCTGGTGTTGACGGGCATCACGACAGATGTGTGCGTCCACACGACGATGCGCGAAGCCAACGATCGCGGCTTCGAATGCACGATTCTTGCGGACTGCTGCGGCGCGACCGATCAGGGCAACCACGACGCAGCGCTCAACATGGTGCTGATGCAGGGCGGCGTGTTCGGCACGGTATCGGATTCGAAAGCGCTGCTTGCCACGCTCGGAAGCCGGTCATGAACGCTCCCGTCAAAGCGATGAGCGTCGAAGTGCTGGGCGCGACCAAGCGCTTCGGCGCATTCACCGCGCTCGACGACGTGACACTGAAGGTGCGCGCGGGCACCGTGCATGCCCTGCTGGGCGAGAACGGCGCGGGAAAGAGTACGCTCGTGAAAGGGCTCGTCGGCTATGGCGTGCTCGATGACGGCGAGATCATCGCGGATCAGCGGCAGGTGAAGATCGCGTCGCCGCGCGATGCGCAGGCGCTGGGCATCGGCATGGTGTACCAGCATTTCACGCTGGCGGCGGGCTTGTCAGTCGAAGAGAACCTGCTGCTTGCGCGCGGGCGGTTGCCGTGGAAGATCGATTGGCCGAAAGAACGTGCCGCGCTCGACACGTTCATGCGTTCGATGCCGTTTCGTCTGCCGCTCGATGCACCCGTTTCCAGCCTGGCTGCCGGCGAGAAGCAGAAGCTCGAAATCCTGAAACAGCTCTATTTGCAGCAGCGTTTCTTGATTCTGGACGAACCCACGTCCGTGCTCACGCCGCAGGAGGCCGACGAAGTGCTGGGCCTCATGCGCGATCTCGCGACGCGCGGCGAACTGACCGTGCTGATGATCACGCACAAGTTCCGCGAAGTGATGGCTTATGCGGACGATGTCACCGTCTTGCGCAAAGGCGAGCTGGTCGGCACGAGCGCGGTTGCCGATACGAGCCGCGACAGGCTGGCCGCGTGGATGATGGGCGGCGAAACCTTGCAGGACGATCCGGAACTGGCTGCGGCGCGCCCTGCGCGTCGAACGGTGTCGGCGGATGCGCCCGTGCGCCTCGCGCTGTCGCAACTCAGCGTGATCGATGACCGGGGACATACAGCCGTGCGCGATCTGTCGCTGTCGGTACGGTCGGGCGAGATACTCGGCATCGCGGGCGTGTCGGGCAATGGACAGAAGGAACTGATCGAAGCGCTCGTCGGCCAGCGCCGCGTGCACAGCGGCGAAATGCGCATGCATGGTGCGCCGTATCGCGCGACGCGTGAGGAGATGACGCGGCTGCGTGTGTTTGCGTTGCCCGAAGAGCCGCTGCGCAATGCATGCGTGGCGAACATGAGCATCGCGGATAACCTCGCCTTGCGCGACTTCGATCGCACACCGATGAAGCGCCACGGCTGGCTGCTCGATCGTCGGGCAATGCGTGAACGCGCCGAGCGGCTCATCGCCGAATTCAATGTGCGGCCGCCCGTTCCCGCACGCGCGATCGGCACGCTGTCGGGCGGCAATGTGCAGCGCGCCGTGCTCGCGCGTGAGCTGGGGCAAGCGGTCGATGTGCTGATCGTCGCCAATCCCGTGTTCGGGCTGGACTTTGCGTCCGTCGCCGATATTCATGCTCGCATTCTCGCCGCGCGCGATGCGGGCGCGGCCGTGCTGCTCGTCAGCGAAGACCTGGATGAACTGCTGGAACTGGCGGATCGCATCGCGGTGATCGCGGAGGGGCGGCTCGTGCACGAAACGGCTGCGAGCGGCGCGGATCGCGTCGCGCTGGGAAGGCACATGGCGGGCCATGTCGAGAGTGCCGGGCGCGATGTGGGCGCACCCGTCGCCGTTCACGCATAAAGGAGCGAAGAAGAATGAGTTCAAGTGGTCTCGGTGGGTTGAACAAGTCGCCGCAGGGCATCGTCGTGGGTCTCGTGCAGTTGCAAAATCCCGATGTCGCGACGCCGCAGCAACTGGCCGCGCAGACGCGGCGCATCGTCGAACTGATTGGCAAGGCGCGTCGCAACAACCCCGCGATGGATCTCGTCGTGTTCCCCGAATACATGCTGCACGGCCTGTCCATGCGCACCGACGATGCCATCATGTGCTCGCTCGACGGTCCCGAAGTCGCTGCGCTGAAGGCCGCTTGCATCGAGCATCGCATCTGGGGATGTTTTTCCATCATGGAGCGCAATCCGCGCGGCAATCCGTATAACAGCGGCATCATCATCGACGATAAGGGCGAGATTCAGCTTTACTATCGGAAGCTGCATCCGTGGGTGCCCGTCGAGCCGTGGGAACCGGGCAATGTCGGCGTGCCCGTGTGCGTCGGGCCGAAGGGCGCGAAGCTGTCGCTCATCATCTGTCATGACGGCATGTTCCCTGAGATGGCGCGCGAAGCCGCCTACCAGGGCGCGGAGATCATTCTGCGCACAGCAGGCTATACGGCGCCGATCCGTCATGCGTGGAAGATCACCAACCAGTCGAACGCATTCCAGAATCTGGCGCAGACCGCGAGCGTGTGCCTGTGCGGCAGCGACGGCACGTTCGACTCCATGGGCGAAGGCATGTTCTGCGATTTCGACGGCACGGTGATGGTCGAAGGCAGTCACCGTCCCGACGAAATCATCACCTGCGAAATGCGCCCGGACCTGGTGCGCGAAGCGCGCATTCACTGGGGCGTCGAGAACAACATCTACCAGTTCGGGCATCGCGGTTACGTGGCCGTCGAGGGCGGCGCGCAGGATTGCCCTTACACGTTCATGCAGGACATGGTGCGCGGCGAATATCGTTTGCCCTGGGAAGACGAAGTCGTCGTCAAGGACGGGACGTCATGCGGATTTCCGAAACCCGAACGCCGCTACGAGGGCTGACACGATGCCGACTGTCTCGCATGCCCGGCCCTCGCCGTTCACGTTCGATGCATCGCATACGGCGCTGATCGTCATCGACATGCAGCGCGATTTCATCGAGCCGGGCGGCTTTGGTGAGGCGCTTGGCAACGATGTGTCGCTGCTCGCATCGATCGTGCCGGCGGTGGCGCGTCTCATCGAGCATGCGCGCGACAGCAACTGGCTCGTTGTCCACACGCGCGAGTCGCATGCGCCGGATCTGTCGGACTGTCCGGAAGCGAAGCGGCTGCGCGGCGCGCCGAGCGCGCGTATCGGCGATATGGGCCCGATGGGCCGCATTCTCGTGCGCGGCGAGCCGGGCAATGCGATCGTCGATGCCGTTGCGCCCGTGGCGGGCGAAATCGTCATCGACAAGCCGGGCAAGGGCGCGTTCTACGCGACACGTCTCGGCGAAGAACTCGCAGAGCGTGGTATCACGCATCTCGTGTTTGCGGGCGTGACGACGGAAGTCTGCGTACAGACGAGCATGCGCGAAGCCAACGACCGTGGCTACGACTGCGTGTTGATCGAGGACGCCACAGCGAGCTACATACCTGCGTTCAAGGCCGCGACCATCGAGATGATCCGCTCGCAGGGCGGCATCGTCGGATGGACGGCGACGCTTGCTGACATACTGGAGGGCTGATGGAATTGAATCGACCCGACACCGTAGCCGAAGTCGAGCGCGCGTTCATCGCATATGAACGTGCGCTTGTCGATAACGATGTCGAAACCATGAACGCGCTTTTCTGGAACGCGCCGGAGACGGTGCGTTATGGTATCGCTGAAGTGCAGCACGGCGGCGACGTCATCCGGCATTGGCGCGAGACGTGCGCGCCCGTGCCGCGTTCGCGGCGTTTGCATCGCACGGTCGTCACGACGTTCGGCGCGGACTATGCGACCGTGAGCACCGAATTCACGAGCGATGCCACGCACTTGCTCGGCCGTCAGATGCAGACATGGGCGCGCATCGGCGATCCATCGGATATGTTCGAAGGATGGCTGATCGTCGCGGCGCATGTGAGCCTGATCGAAACGCCCTGAAAGAGCCTTTGCGGGAGACACGGAATCAATTCGCCCAAACTCACGGACAGCAACACAGTGCGCTCCATTCACAGCGCCAATCCGCTCGCCGAACAGGTGTATCAGGAGTTGAAGCAGGACATCTTCAGCTTTCGCCTGTTTCCGGGCGACCGCTTTTCTGAAACCGATATCGCCCAATATTACGGCGTGTCCCGCACGCCGATGCGCGATGCGCTGTTCAGGCTGTTGCGCGAAGGCTACCTCGAAGTCGGATTCAGACGTGGCTGGAAGGTGTCCGAGATCAACTTTGCGCAACTCGATCAGCTCTATGACCTGCGGATTGTGCTGGAGACCGCGTCGCTCGACAAACTCGCCACCTCCGCTCCTCCGCATCCGGAGATCGATGCACTGATGGCGATCTGGTGCGTACCGCCCGAGGCACGCGAAAGCGATCCCGTCGCGATGTTCGGCATGGACGAGAACTTCCATCGCGGGCTCGTACGCGCGAGCGGCAACGGTGAGATGCTGCGCGTTCACAACGAAGTGACGGAGCGCATCCGCATCGTGCGTCGGCTGGATTTTCTGAAGCCGCACCGCACCAGCGCGACATACGACGAGCATGCGACGATGCTTCGCTTCATCGATCGGGGCAAGTGCGGAGAAGCGGCGATGCTGTTGCGCGCCCATATCACGCAAAGCAAGCTGGAAGTGCGCAAGATCACCGTGTCGATGCTAACGGAGGCACGCGACCGCAAGCTGCCGTTCGTGGGATGACGCACCGGAATGTAGTGCCGCGCTAACCTCGCGCCGTGGCGCGCCCGCCGATGTGCACCTGGACGGGCGATCGCCCGCTCGCGCAATCGCCAATGCACGCTGTCAGCAGCGACACCGCAGCGACACCGCAGCGTGACTGCTCGTGCAACGCCAGCCTCGCCGTGTCACGTGTTCGTCAAAGCGGTGTCCAGCAATGCCGCCACGACCTGCAGGTTCGGCTCGACAAGCATACTGTCATGGCCGCCGGGTACCTCGGCAGTGACGAGGCCGCGGCGTGCGACTCGCTGCCACAACAGCATCGGGTCGCCATGCTCGTCCAGCCGTGTCGCGGCCCGGACATACAGGATCTGTCCTGCATCGTAAGGGGGCGGCCGGTAGCGGGTCATCGCCAGTACCAACGTTTCGCGCACCTGTCTGAGCACGGGCGGTAATCCTTCCATCGTCGAGTCCGGCCGCAGCCTCATGTGGCCCAGACGCATTCGCACGTGATCGGCTCCAACCAGGAGCCGATCGGCAAGGTAATCTGCCATCCCCGATGCCGGCACCGCGCGCAGCTTGCGCCATTGGCCGCTGATGCGGCCGTAGCATTGGCGCATCCATGCGCTCCACGGCAGCCAGCGTTCATACACGTAAGGGTCGAGCAGGCACAGCAATTCGACCTCCTCGCCCGCATGCCGCAGTTGTTGTGCGATCTCAAACGCGACCAATCCGCCAAACGAATAGCCGGTCACAGAATAGGGACCATTCGGTTGTACCGTGCGCATCTCATTGATGTAGCAGGCAGCCATTTCTTCGACGTGGCGTTGTATCGGTTCGGCGCCGTCGAGGCCGCGTGCCTGCAGTCCAAAGACCGGGCGCGGGCTGCGCAGCGTATGGACCAGCGCCGCGCATTCCATCACCGAGCCGCTCAAGCCATGCACGAGGAAGAGCGGCGTACCCGTTCCTTCGCGCATGGGCACCAGAATCTGCGACGTCGGCTGCGATGCGTCCTGTTCGATGAGCGCAGCGAGGCTGGAGACCGTCGGCGCGATCAGCAGCTTCGCGGGTGCAATCGTGCGGCCTGTGGACAGGCGTATTTCGGCGAGCAGCCTCGCCGCGAGGAGCGAATTGCCGCCCAGTTCGAAGAAGTTGTCTTCGCGACCGATCGGCGCGAAGTCGAACAGTTGCTCCCATAGCGCCAGCAAATGTCGTTCGAGTTGTTCGCGTGACTCGCCGGCGGGTGGCAGCTCGGGAGTCGCGGGTCTGAGCGCGGGATGGTCGCGGATCGCGTCGAGGCATTCAGGGTTGCGCAGCGCTGAGACGTTGGTGGAGGGTAATCCGTTGATCGCATTGAAGGCGGCGCGCTCGGATTGCTTGCCGTTGTGTGTGACGGGCAATGCATGGACCGCGATGATCCGGTCTGGAACGTGCGCGCCCGAGGCGCGGTGTGTGAGATCGCGGCGTATTCGGGCGACCAGTGGGCCCGTAAGCGTGATGCCATCCTGCAAAACCAGCAGCAGTACGATACGCGGCGCAGGTGTTTCCGCGCCCGTATGATCCGCGCGCATATCGCTTTGCCGGTGCTCGACGACCATCGCGTCGCGGATCTCCCGGATATCGTTCAACACGCGATAGATTTCGGCTGGAGCGATCCTGATCCCCCGTACATTCAGTATGCCGTCGGAGCGGCCATGCAGGCGGGCCGTGCCTTCAGTCGAAAACTCAATTAGATCGCCATGCGTCCACACACCTGGATTGCAGGCGAAATAGGCCGCGTGAAAGGCCGTGCCGTCGATATCGCCATAAAAGCCTAGCGGGCGTGACGGAAACGGATTCACGCAGACGAGTTCACCGATTCCCGTGGTGCGCTCTCCCTGATCCCATGCCTGAACGTCGAGTGCAAGGCTCTTGCATTGCGCTTCTCCTGTATAAACCGGCAAGTCGGGATGGCCAAGCACGAAACAGCCGAGGATATCGGTGCCGCCCGAGATCGACTGCAGTGGCAGCGGTTTGACATGATCGCGCACCCAGTCGAACTGCGTGTCGTAGAGCACCGCGCCCGTCGACATGATCGCGCGTAGTGCGCCAAGATCGAACTGCCGCCCTGGCTCGAGGCCCGCGTCCTCGCACATCTTCAGATATGCGGGGCTTGTGCCGAACACCGTCACACGCTCGTTGGCGACGAGTCGCCACAACACATCGATCGTGGAGATGGGTCCATCGTAAGTGACGATTTCGACGCCAGACGCAAGCGCCGATAACTGCCAGTTCCACATCATCCACGCGCAGCTGGTGTGAAAGTACATCCGGTCACCGGGCCGAAGGTCGCTGTGCAGCCGGTGCTCCTTGAGATGCTCGAGCAGGCTGCCGCCTGCACCGTGCACGATGCACTTTGGCTTGCCCGTCGTGCCTGACGAAAACATGATGAAAAGTGGATGATTGAACGGAAAGCGACGCCAAACGAAGCGCGCGGCATCGCTTTCGTCGATGAGTTCGTCAAGTGAATAGCGGGGCAACGTGAGCGTGTCGGGCAGGTCGCGTTTATCACCGGCGCAGACGAGCCCCTGCAGGGAAGGCAGAGCGGCCGCGAGCGCCTCGACTTTTTCTGCCACTGGCATGCCTGTGTCGAAATCGCGCGCCGCGGCATGCGCGAACAGCAGCCGCGGTGCAAGCGGCGCAAAGCGATCGAGAACAGCTTCGACACCCATGTCGGGCGCAGCGGACGAGAACGTTGCGCCGAGCGCGCTCACTGCCAGCGCGGTTACCGTCGCGTCGACGTCGTTACGCATGATGGCCACCACGCGGTCGCCATCGCGCAAGCCCAAGGTCGAAAGAGCGTGTGCAAGGCGCGCTACACGCTCGCGCAGTTCTCCGCGCGTCAGATGCACGCGTCGCCCATCTGCGTAGCATGCGGTGAGCGCAGGTGCATCGGCCGGTGCCACGTCAAGGTTAAGAAGATTCAGGGTGTAGTTAAGCTGAACATTCGGAAAGAAGCACGCATGCTCGCATGCATCCCCGATGCAAACGGGCGCTATGCTGCCGGACACGTCGACCTGAGCCCATTCAATAAAGCACTCCCAGAATGTGCGATAGTCCTTGACGGAATAATCGTGTAATGACTGGTAGTTGTTGAGTACCTTGCCGGTACGCGCCTGTAAAAACTCAGTAAATGCGGTCATTTGCGATGTTGCCGAACGCCGGGACGTGGTGTTATGAATTGGAATTCGCCCTGAGTCGACCGCTGAGTATTGCGGCGCTTCGGAGAAACGGTCTTGATCCACGGAAAGCTCCATCAATATCTTTATTCTTCGAAAATTGAATTCGTCGAACGGAGACGAATGCACCGGGTTTGCGATTGCAGCAGAGCGAGCGTCAAGTGAGATAATTGCCCATTTAATCGCGCAGCGCGTACCGGTGCTGTGAACGCCGCATTTGCTGTGCCTATACGCGAAAGTCGTTATCGTTTATTCGCCGCGATGGTATGAACAAACAAATCAGCGAAAGTCTTTCCGTCTCTCTATTCAGGCGGTGATCTCCCGTGATGCTGCGCCGGGACAGTCAACGGGAAGGCGCGCAAAGCAAGGAAGTCCCGGGTATAAAAGGTGCTCCCTTTCATGGTTGACGTTCTTGCGGTCCGCGGACCGCTTCGAGAGGCAGCCATGGACCGATTGCAAGGCTTCGACCTTATCACTGGCGCGTGGCTTCAACGCGCGCTGATCGCGCTTTTGTCGGTGGTCTGTCTTTCGTGCGGCGGCGGCGGCGGGGGGGGGCGCGGGAGCGGGAGCGAGTGCCGGCGCAGCGGTTCCGTGGGTTGGTACCTGGGCTGTCGCACCAGCCGTCACTAGCGCACAGGGCTTTAACAACCAGACGGTGCGCCAGATCGTGCACAGCAGCATCGGCGGATCTGCCGTGCGCGTGCGGGTGTCGAACCTCTACGGGAGCGACCCGGTCGTGATCGGCAACGTTTATGTCGCCTTGCGCGACAGCAGTCCCAATAGCGGTCCCACTACGGTCTCCAGCAGCAACAGAACGGTGACGTTCGGAGGCCAACAAGGCGTGACGCTGGCCGCCGGTGCGTCGATTGCAAGCGACCCGGTTCCGTTCGACGTGCCGCCGCTCGCGGATGTTGCCGTCAGCCTGTATTTGCCCGGCAAGACGCCATCGCATCCGACGGGTCACGACAGCTCGCTACAGGACGTTTATGTCGCGCAGGGCAACGTCGGCGCCGATTCGGCCTTCAAGGGCTTCACGACGAATCCCAGTGGCCAGGCTTATTATTTTCTGACGAACGTCGATGTCCAGAATGCGCAGGCAAGGGGCGCGGTGGTGGCGTTCGGCGCGTCTATCACCGACGGGCGCGCGTCCAGCAGCAACGCTAATCGCCGCTGGACGAACGATCTTGCCGTGCGCCTGTCCGACGCTCACATGGCGGTCGGTGTGCTGAACGAGGGAATTGGCGGCAACAACTTTTTCACCGATGACGGAGGTGAAGCCGGCGTCAAACGCTTTGATCGCGACGCGTTGGACCAGCCGGATGTGAAGTGGATCATCGTCTCCGACGATGCCGTCAACAACCTCAACTCCTCGACACCCGCCAGCGCACAGGATCTGATGGGCGCGTTCCAACAGTTGATTGCCCGTGCGCATCGAGTCAACGTCAAGGTTATCTGCTCGACGTTGACACCGTTTCGCGGCACGCCGTTCTGGACGCCTGCGATTGAAACTGCACGCGAACAGGTCAACGCGTTCGTGCTGAGCCCGTCGAGCGGCTGCGATGCAGTGCTGGACCAGGCTCGCGCCCTGAGCGATCCCGCTGATCGGGCCTCCTTCCTGCCGGCGTTTAACAGCGGCGATAACCTGCATCCGAACGATGCGGGCATGCAGGCGATCGCGGGCGCATTGGATCTCAAGAGCCTCCAGTGATCAGCTTGGCACGTCGCTGACGCCTGTGTTGCAATACGTGTCTGCGCAACCTCGTGGCGATGATGCCCGGACAGGAGAAGGAAGATGATCGATGGACTGGTGGGCGGGCGCCTGTACGGCGAGGCTCAGATTGGCACTGGGCAAAACGGCAAACGGTACGTGACGTGCAAGGTGCGGGCAACCACCAATGATGGCGATACGATTTTCGTCAACGTGATCGCGTTCGACGATGAGGTGCAAACCGCATTGCTCGCGCTGTCTGACGCAGAAAGCGTCGCGCTGAGCGGGGCGTTGACCCCGAAGGTATGGACGGACAAGAATGGCCTGACCAAGCCCGCGATGGATATGGTCGCGCACAGGGTCATGACGGCTCATCAGGAACGCCGCAAGGGTGATGCCTGATGTGCTGTTTGATGCCTGTCACTCGCACACTTCGTCAAACCCGGCGAATCTTGCGAAGCGATCAACCGGCTCGCGAGGCATGTCGAGCCGGTTGACGACAGAAAAATCGTCCGCATAACCGAGAGACATGCCGCAAACCACTTCGTGACCCGGTTCGATCTGAAGATGGTTTGCAATGACGGACTGGTAGCGCACGAACGAGACCTGCGGGCATGTATCGAGTCCTCGTGCACGCGCGGCAATCATGATGGTTTGAAGGAATAGCCCGTAATCCAGCCAGCTGTATTTCTGCAGAGAGGCATCGATCGTGAAGATCATGCCGACGGGGGCGCCGAAGAAATCGAAGTTTCTGCCCGTAGCCCGTGCGCGCGCATCCATGTCTTTTCTGTCGATGCCGAGTGCGCCGTAATAGCGCACCCCGAAATCTTCCTGCCTCGACCTGAACGAATCCGGCAAGGGTTCCGGCAGGTGTCGTAGCGGCGGATGGGTTTCATCGGCGTGTGCGCAGGCTAGCGCATCGCCAAGCTGCTTTTTGATGCGACCGCCGAGCACGTGGACGCGCCAAGGTTGCGTGTTCGAATTACTGGGTGCAGTGCGTGCCACATCGAGAATCGCAACGATGTCCTCTTTCAATACCGCGTCGGGGCGAAAGACGCGAACGGCTGTCCTCGATCGGATAATGGAGTCGATAATAGAGGCATGCAGATTCATTTACCGGTCTCCACGGCTTTGGATATGTCAAAGCAATGATGACACGGGCCAGGGACACTCTGCGGTGAAATAGCTGCAAGACCAAATTGCAGCGGATAGGATTGACCCGCGTCCAACCCGCGCAATCGCGACATGCGGATCACGACACGCAGACATCGCGCCTATAGAACTGCCTCCGCCACCAGCTGCAATGCGGGCGCGAGTTTCAGATACACCTCCGGCCGTTCGAGCGCGTAGGTCAGATTGCGTTGCGCGATCTGCACGTGTTCTGTGGCGAGCGATTGCGCTCGCGTGCCTTCTCCGCGTTCCATCGCCTGCACCAGGCTGTGATGCTGCTGATGCGCCATGAAGAGCCATTGACGGCCTTCCTCGATGGCTGACTGCATCGGCAGCATCGCGCTGGCCGCGGCGAACGGCAGGCGGTTGTTCATTTCGATTGCGCGGATCAGGGCCGCATTGCCCGATCCCTCGACGATCAGCTTGTGAAACCGGTTGTTCATGTCCGTGTACGCAGCGTAATCGTCGAGATCGAGTTCCGACTTGGCGAGCAGACGGTCGCCCGCGCGCAGACACTCGTTCAATCCATTCGACAACTGGCGCGGCACGCCATGCTCGCTAACCAGTCGGGCGGCCATGCCTTCGAGATGTCCGCGCACGGCAATCGCATCGGCGATCTCTGCGGCAGTGATGCGCCGCATCACATAGCCGCCTGCCGGCGACGGTTCGACGAGACCTTCCTGTTCGAGCGTCGTGAGCGCGAGACGAACGGGCGTACGCGACGCCTGCAGCCGCTCCGCCAGCGCGACCTCACCGAGCCGCTCCCCCGGGGCGAATTCGCCCTTTAGGATCAGGTCGCGCAGATACACCAACACACGTTCTTGCTGGGATTCCATTTCGTTCTCCGGCTGCCTTGGCGGCAGAGATGACATCGCTACTTGTGCACCTGATTGTAGTGCATTGGCGGGCTGATCGGCATGAATTGCTCGCTACTTGTACAGCACGTGTTCGTCACTGTATGCAGAGCGACATTCTTTGCGCAGCGTGAACCAAAATATTATGCCAGGTATAAATCCCTATCGTCTAAAAAATAGTGCATTAAATCAATACGATAAGCCGACGAGAAATCAGATTTAGGGCGCTGTTCCGGCGCCCGCACGACCACGCGTTGCATACAGGCATTGCGTATATGGATTCTGCGTCCTATTCTTCGTCCTCATCAGCGCAAGGTTTGCATACATACACCCTGCGCCTGCATTCATTGAAACCGGAGGCAAACCATGATGAGTTCGCAGCAAAACGACACGATCACGCGCGTTGGCAAGGGGACGCCCGCCGGGCAGCTTCTGCGCAATTACTGGCAGCCCGTCGCGCTGGTCGAGGAACTGCCCGCGCAGCGTCCCGTCCGCGCGGTGCGGTTGATGGGCCAGGACTTCGTCGTGTTCAAGGACGAGCAGGGGCGCTACGGCATGCTCGATCGCGACTGCCCGCATCGCGGCGCGGACCTCGCGGCCGGTCGTCTCGAAGCGGGCGGTCTGCGCTGCGCTTTCCACGGCTGGCTGTTCGACGTCGATGGACACTGCCTGTCGACGCCGGGCGAACCCGTCGGCAGCACGCTTTGCAAGAAGGTGCGGCAGAGCGCATATCCCGTGGTCGAGCGCAGCGGCATCCTGTTCGCGTACATCGGCGGGGGAGAGCCGCCCGCGTTTCCGAACTTCGACTGCTTCGCCGCGCCGTCCGAGTACACCTTCGCGTTCAAGGGGCTGTTCGAGTGCAACTGGCTGCAGGCGCTCGAAGTCGGCATCGACCCGGCGCACGCGTCGTTTCTGCATCGCTTCTTCGAAGACGAGGACGTGAGCGAGAGCTACGGCAAGCAGTTTCGCGGGGCGTCGGCGGATTCGGATATGCCTGTCACCAAGGTGCTGCGCGAATTCGAATCACCGGAAATTCTCGTCAGTCCGGCCGACTACGGGCTTCGCCTGATCGCAAAACGTCCGCTAAACGACACGCAGACCCACGTGCGCGTGACCAACGTCGTGTTCCCGCAGGCGTTCGTGATTCCGATGAGCGCGGAAATGACGATCACGCAATGGCACGTGCCCGTCGATGACGAAAACTGCTACTGGTGCGCGATTTTCACGAGCTTCGGCGCGCCGACCGACAAGGCGCAGATGCGCGAGCAGCGGCTCGAACTGTACGAACTGCCGGACTACACGTCGCGCAAGAACAAGCGCAACCACTACGGCTTCGACGCCGACGAGCAGCAGAGCCAGACCTACACCGGCATGGGTTTCGACATCAACGTGCACGATCAGTGGGCCGTCGAATCGCAAGGCGCGATCCAGGACCGGACGCGCGAGCACCTGGGCACGACCGACAAGGGCATCATCGCGTACCGGCGTCTGCTCGTCGATGCAATCGAGAAGACGCAGGCGGGCGAGAAGACACTGATGATGATCGACGCACAGCAGGCAGCACATCTGACGGGCCCGGCGTCGATCGACGGCATTGGCCCCGCCGAAGGCTGGGACGACTACTGGAGAGCCTCCGACGTGAAGCGTCGCGAAGCCGCGCCCTGGCCCGCACCGAAAGCCTGACGACGAATCCCGCAACCACAATGGAGCGCGCGGCCGTCGAGCGGCCGCGCGAAGCAACATGTCATTTGTCGAAACCCACGGCCTGTGGACAGACGATCAGCACAGGGCGTATGGCGCATTGCTGGAACGGTTGAAAGAAAGCGACGTACAGGTGGTGCGTTTTTCGTTTCCCGATCAGCACGGCCAGCTGCGCGGCAAGACCCTCGTCGTCGACGAGGCGATGCGGGCGTTCAAGAGCGGTGTCACGCTGACGAGCACGCTGCTCGCCAAAGATACGTCGCATCGCACGGTGTTTCCCGTGTTTACGGCGGGCGGCGGCTTCGATATGCCCGAAATGCAGGGCGCCTGCGACACGCTGATGGTCGCCGATCCGACAACCTTCCGCGTGCTGCCGTGGGCGCCGCATACGGGCTGGGTCTTGTGCGACGTGTACTTCGCGAACGGCCGGCCCGTGCCGTTCGCGACACGCCATCTGTTCCGGCGCGCGCTGGAGCAGCTCGGCAATTACGGCTTCCAATTCATGTCTGGCCTCGAAGTCGAGTTTCATGTGTTCAAGATCACCGATCCGAACATGAAGCCCGAGCATTCGGGACAGCCCGGCATTCCGCCCGATATCGAATTGCTATCGCATGGTTATCAGTATCTGACGGAGTTGCGCTACGACGCTGTCGATAGCGTGATGGAAATGCTCAGGCGCGGCATCGACGGACTCGCGCTGCCCGTGCGCTCGCTCGAAGTCGAATACGGCCCGAGCCAGTTCGAGTTCACGTTCGCACCGACCAAAGGCATGAAAAGCGCCGACGACATGATTCTGTTTCGCAGCGCCGTGAAGCAGATTTGCCAGCGCAACGGCTATCACGCGACCTTCATGTGCCGTCCGCGCATTCCGAACGTGGTGTCGAGCGGGTGGCATCTGCATCAGTCGCTCGTGCATGCCGCTGACAGCACGAACGCATTCATGCCGACTGATGCGGGCGCGCCACTTTCCATCACCGGCCAGCGCTATCTCGCAGGATTGCTCGCGCATGCGCAGGGCGCGACGGCCTTGTCCACGCCGACCATCAACGGCTATCGCCGCTACCGGCCGTACTCGAATGCGCCCGATCGCGCGAACTGGGGCTGCGATAACCGCGGCGTGATGCTGCGCGTGCTGGGCGGTCCCAACGATTGCGCGACGCGCGTCGAAAACCGCGTCGGTGAGCCGACGGCGAATCCCTATCTGTACTTCGGCTCACAGGTGTTGTCGGGTCTCGACGGACTGCGGCGCAAGCTCGAACTGCCGGCGTCGGCGGATACGCCCTACGAAACGCACGCAGACGCGCTGCCTCGCACGTTGAGCGACGCCATCGCCGCGCTGCGCGCCGACGAATGTCTGCGCGAAGGCTTCGGCAGTGCGTTCGTCGATTACTTCTGCAAGCTCAAGCAGGCGGAGATCGACCGCTTCAACCTGGAAGTGACCGAGTGGGAACACCGGGAGTATTTCGAAACGTTCTGATGGCGTTCCCATCAAGGAGTGAAGTCATGCCTATCGTCACCTACATTCTGCGCGACGGCGAGCGCCGCACCATCGACGTGAGCGCCGGCACCAGCGTAATGGAAGCCGCGATTCACCACAACGTGCGCGGCATCGATGCCGAATGCGGCGGCTGCCTGTCGTGCGCGACCTGTCATGTGTATATCGACGAATCGTCGACGGCCGAGTTGCCGATACCCGACGAATCGGAACTGGAACTGCTCGACGGCGTGGCCGCCGGGCGCCGCCCCGAAAGCCGCCTGAGCTGCCAGCTCGTCGTGATGCCCGCGATGAACGGACTCGTCGTGCAGATTCCGCCGCGCCAGGGATGACATCATGAAACGCACGCTGGTGATTGTCGGCGCGTCGTATGCGGGCGTTCAGCTTGCCGCATGCGCGCGCGAACTCGGCTTCGACGGCCGTATCCTGCTGCTCGGCGACGAGCCCGACGCGCCATATCAACGGCCGCCGTTGTCAAAGGGCTTCTTGACGGGCAGTTATGCCGAAGCGCGTTTGCCGCTGCGCTCGCAGGCGTTTTTCGACGAAGAGAAGATCGAGCGGATGCCCGCGACGCGCGCGACCCGCATCGACCGCGAGCGGCGCGAGATCGAACTGCACGACGGCTCGCGCATCGCGTACGACCATCTCGCGCTGACGACGGGCGCGCGCGTGCGCAAGCTCGATTGTCCAGGCGCGACGCTCGATGCCGTTCACTATCTTCGCGATCTGCGCGATGCGAGGCGGCTTGCAGCGAGCGCGCGTTCGGCAAGGCGTGCCGTGGTGATCGGCGGCGGTTATATCGGCCTCGAAGCGGCTGCGTCGCTGCGTCAACAGGGACTCGACGTGACCGTCGTCGAGACTGAGCCGCGCCTGCTGGCGCGCGTCGCGTCGCCGTGGATTTCGGAGTTCATGCTGCGCGCTCACGTCGAGCGCGGCGTTGCGTTTGAACTGGGCCGCAGGGTGGTCGCGCTGCACGACGCCTATGGCATCGTGTCCGTCGAACTGGACGACGGCACGCGCGTGCTCTGCGACCTTGTGGTGGTCGGTATCGGCGTGATTCCCAACACCGAACTCGCCGTGAACTGCGGACTGCACGTGGAAGGCGGCATTACCGTCGATGCCTGCGCGCGCGCGTCCGATCCGCTGATCGTCGCGGCGGGCGATTGTGCATCGTTCGTTCCGCACTGGGCACCGCCCGACGCGCGGGCATGCCGCATCGAGTCCGTGCAGAACGCAAACGATATGGCCAGGACGGCGGCGGCGTCGGTTCTTGGCCGGTCGGAGCCGTATCGCGCGATTCCTTGGTTCTGGTCCGATCAATACGACCTGAAGCTGCAGATGGCGGGCGTGAACGCGGGCTTCACCGACTTCGCAGTGCGTGGCTGCGCCGACGACAGGAAGTGCTCGCTCTTCTACTTCCGCGACAAGACGCTGATTGCTGTCGACAGCATCAACCGGCCGCAGGATCACATGCTTGCGCGCAAGCTGCTCGCCAGCGGCGTGCAAGTGTGGGCGGACGAAGTGCGGGACCCTGCTTTCGATCTCAAGGCGTTGGCGAGCCGCGATTCGCAAGCCGCTCGGGGAGTCGCATGATGGGTGATGAAACGCACGATCGACCTCTCGTCGGCGTGGTGTGCGACCGCTTCTTTGCCGGCGAACACGACCTGCACAGCGCGAAGCACAGCTATGTCCGCGCGCTGATGTCGGGCGCAAACGTCAGCCCCGTGCTGATTCCCGCCACGCGTGATGTGGACGCGTTCGACGCGTATCTCGATGCCGTGAGCGGATTGCTGTTTCCGGGCGGCGCGTCGAATGTCGAAGCGCACCGTTATCGCGGACAAGCAAGCGCCGACATGCTCGTTGATCCCGACCGCGATCACACGGCGCTCGCGTTGATGCAGGCCGCAGCCTCGCGCGGCATGCCTGTCCTCGCGATCTGCCGCGGCTTTCAGGAGATGAACG
The DNA here is from genome assembly GCF_037126505.1 of Paraburkholderia bengalensis. Classification (NCBI taxonomy): domain Bacteria; kingdom Pseudomonadati; phylum Pseudomonadota; class Betaproteobacteria; order Burkholderiales; family Burkholderiaceae; genus Paraburkholderia; species Paraburkholderia bengalensis. Next base: position 155,382 of record NZ_JACFYJ010000001.1, on the reverse strand, counting down.
TTGCTTTCGGCGGCACGCTGCATACGGATATCCACGCGTGCGGACATTCGGAAGATCACCTCGAAGATCCTTCGGAAGATCTGCACACGCGCTATCGCTATCGCCACGACGTCGAACTCGCGCCAACGGGCATGCTCGCGACGCTCGCCCACGCGCAGCGCGTTCGTGTGAATTCGCTGCATCGTCAGGGCGTGGCGAAGCTCGCGCCACGGCTGGTCGTCGAAGCGCGCGCATCGGACGGATTGATCGAAGCGTATCGACTCGACGGACACCCATTTGCGCTCGGCGTGCAGTGGCATCCCGAAGTGATGCTGGAAGACGATGCATTGTCGCGCGCGATGTTTGCGGCATTCGGCTCGCATTGCCGCCGCCACAGGCGCGCGAACACAACACGCGACACTACCCGCAGCCGCACATCAAAGGGCGTTGAACCATGTCAGCAGACCGCATCGACCTGAACCTGTTGCGCGTGTTCGACGCGATTTTCGAAGACCGCAATCTCGGTCTGGCGGGCAAGCGTCTGCATCTGAGCCAGTCCGCCATCAGCCATGCGCTCGCGCGGATGCGCGAGGTGCTCGGCGACGATCTGTTCGTGCGCACAGGCAAGGGCATGGAGCCGACCCTGCGCGCGATCGGCATGGCCGCGCACGTGCGCGGCGCGCTGCAGCAGATCCGCGCCGCGCTCGGCGTCGATGCATTCGATCCGCGCGTTGCGCAACGCAAGTTCGTAGTGGCGGCGAACGACTACATCACGCTGCTGGTGCTGGGGCGTCTGAGTCAGCGTCTGCATGCAGAGGCGCCACTCGTCGATCTGGTCGTGCGGCCGTCGACGCGCCTCGATCTCGCGGGGCAGATCGACGTAGGCCGGATCGACGTGGCGATCGGCATTTTCGCGGATGTGCCGACGCGTTTCCGCTCGACGACGCTCTGGGAGCAGACCGACGTCATGCTGCTTCATCGCGATCACCCGATCGCCGACCGGCCGCTCACGCGCGACGACTTGCTTGTTCATCCGATGATCGCGATCTCGCAGGGCGGAGAGGAAGAGGGGGCAGTGAGCGGCTTTATCGTCGAGCGGGGGCTCGCGCGGCAATCGGAAATGTTCAATCGTGATGCCCTCAACCGCGCCTTTGCCGATGCCGCCGACATGCCGCGCATGCGCATGTCGGTCGCGCACTCGCTCGCGATTCCCGCGCTGCTGCGTCACAGTGACATGCTGGCGCTCGTGCCGTCGTCGCTCGGCCGTGAACTGGAGCGCTATGGCGAACTGAAAATGCGCGCGACACCGTATGAATGTCCCAACGTCGCCGTGCGCGCCGTATGGCATGAACGCAACGACGCCGATCCGGCGTTGCAATGGCTGCGCAATCAACTCGCCGATGTCGCGCGGCAGGTGCGAAGCAGCTGATCGATTCCGTTCAAGATCGGTATGCAGACAATTCACCGTGGGCTCGAGTCACGCACGTTCGCGCGAACTTCATCGAAATAGCTGGGAAAAAGCGGCTTTTTGAGCCTAACCGTGAACATCGCACGATGCTTCTGCTTCTTGCGGCATACGTGCGCGCGACGTTCGCGTGATTCGCCGGGTTGTTGGCGATATTTGACGCTCTTAATCTGGGCTGCGATGACCGGTGAGACACGCAGCGTGCGCTGACGTGGCGGCGCCGGCAGTTCAATCCCATTAGTGAGGATGCAATGGAAGAGACAAGGACTGTCGATGTACAAGCGCTCATCAATGAGCACCCGTTTTCGCGTTTTCAGTGGCTCGTGTTCGCGATGTGTTTCGTGATCGTATTGATGGATGGCTTCGATACGGCGGCGATCGGCTTCATTGCGCCTTCGCTGTTGTCGGAGTGGCATAGCGGCAAGGCGGCGCTTGCACCCGTGCTCAGTGCCGCGCTATTCGGACTCGCGTCCGGCGCATTGCTGTCAGGCCCGCTGTCGGACCGTTGCGGGCGGCGCGTCGTACTGACTGTGTCGGTGCTGCTGTTCGGCGTGTCGTGTTTTGCGTCCGCGTTTGCGCAGAATTTGTCGGAACTGACGACATTGCGCTTCGTCACGGGCATTGGACTCGGCGCCGCGATGCCGAACGCTGTCACGTTGATGAGCGAGTTCAGCCCGGACGGGCGGCGCGCAACCATCGTCAATCTGATGTTCTGCGGCTTTCCGTTGGGCGCTGCATTCGGCGGCTTTCTCGCTGCCTGGATGATTCCGCAGTTCGGTTGGCGCAGTGTGCTGCTGCTCGGCGGCGCGGTGCCGATGCTGCTTGCCGTCGTGCTCGCGTTGCGCTTGCCCGAGTCGATCCGTTACATGGTGTCGAAGCAGAAGCCAACGGAGAAGATTCGCAACGTGCTTGTGCGTATCAGCGCTGACGCGCAATTTGCTCACGCCTTCGTCTTGCAGGAAGGTGTGAAGCGCACAAAAGAAGAAAGCAAGGGCGGCATTCGAATCGTGCTGTCACGCTCGTTCATTGTAGGTTCCGTGATGCTGTGGCTGTGCTACTTCATGGGACTCGTCATTTTCTATGGACTCGTCAACTGGATGCCCGTTCTGCTCAAGGATGCGGGGCTCACGCCGCAACGCGCCGCACTCGTGTCCGCACTGTTTCCGCTAGGCGGCGCGGGAACTGTGTTGTGCGGCATGCTGATGGACCGCTTCAATCCCAATCGCGTGGTGGCGGCAGCGTATGCGTTCGGTGCAGTCGCCGTGTATGCGATCGGTCAATCGGTCGGCAATATCGGTCTGCTGATGTGCGCGGTGTTCATCGCCGGCGTGCTCGTGAATACCGCGCAGGCGTCGATGCCCGCGCTGGCGGCAGCGTTCTACCCAACGGCCGGTCGCGGAACGGGGGTTGCGTGGATGCTCGGCGTGGGCCGCTTCGGCGGCATCACGGGCTCGTTTCTGGTCGCGGAGTTGACGCGGCAGCAGGTCAGTCTGCCGGGCATTTTCACGGTCGTCGCGATTGCGGGCACGGTATCGTGCGTGGCGCTGATGATCAAGCAGGCGGTGAGTTACAATGAAGCAGTATCCGATCTGCCAGACGGCGAATCGCTTGCGCACTGAAAACGGCTAAACGATTTCTATCGAGCACTGGAAGCCTCATGTGAGGCTCCCAGTGCTTTTGCCTGTCATTGAACGGGCGGTTTGACGTCGTATGCAATGCGCCCCGATGGCAAGAAGAACAACGCGATCACGGCACCGCCTTTTGCCTCCGGAAAATGGTGGCTGCCCGGCGCGGGCGCGGTCCAGCCGCCATAACACCATCCGTTGGGTCCGGCGAGTGCCGCACCTTCGTTGAGCGGCACGACAAGATTGAACTCGCCATAAGGATGCGAGTGATAGTCGCCGCGAAACGCGTTGTCAGGATTGCCCTGCGTGTTGGCGGTGCTGTCCATCAACACGGCCGTGATGCTGAAATAGAACGTTTCTGCAGCGGGCGCGACGAGTCGGGCGCGTCGGTACTTTGGGCCGGCGATCTCGACATCGGCTGCCCAACCTTCCTCCACGCCACGCGTAATGAGGCGCGCGAGCTCCTGATAGAGCTCGCTATCGACGCCATATTTCGTGTTCAGCCATTGCTCTACTTCCGTGCCCGTCGTCATGTTTTTCACTTCGGCGAGGAAGGGCAGGCAACGCGCGACAAGCTGATCTTTGGTGCTGGAATTGGGGGATTCGGACATTTCGCTATCTCCTGAGTGTGATGGCCCTGCACGTCGTCGTCGCGTAACGCGTGCGTCGATGTGCGTGGTGGCGATCTCAAGATGCCATAGCAAAGTCAATCGAAGAAGCGAAACTCCTGCAAATCAATGATGCATGTCGTGCATATTGCAATCACGCATCTTGAACGTTGTGAGACGACGCGACTCGCACTTCTCCGCCTATTTGCCGCGTGCCGTCAGTTATGCGTACCTTGTTCGCTTCGTTCAATATTGGTTTGAATACATTTCACGGTCCTGTTTGCAATGACGGTACATGAGCGAATCTCGTCGTTGCGAGAAGATTTGCGCCGTGTAGTACGTTTGCGATAGAAGAATTTCCAGAGCTGTCGCGCAAATCCGAGTGGCAAAATCCTCCCGCCTTCGCCCCCCGACGTCGCTCGGTGAGCGGCAATCGATGTTTTCCCCGTTGTTGCTTTTTTTTGTCGAACCCTAAGCTCGCCGACATGTATTTATCGAGCGACGATTCAATTCGTCATCCAAAGGATTGTCTTGAGAGAACGGAGACCACATGAAATATGGCAGGATCGCGGCGCTGGCAGCGGGACTATTCGGCACGACGGCGTTTGCGCAAAGCAGTGTCACGCTCTATGGCGTACTGGACACGGGCATCGAGTACGTTTCGCACGCGAACGCCGCAGGCGACCACGTAATCCGGATGCCGGGCATCACCGGCGAGTTGCCATCGCGCTGGGGCATGCGCGGCGCGGAAGATCTGGGCGGACGAAACAAGGCCGTATTCATTCTCGAAAGCGGGTTCAACATCAAAGGCGGCGACTCGGGTCAAGGCGGTAGGCTGTTTGGACGACAGGCGCTTGTCGGATTGGAAGGGGTCTGGGGTTCGCTGACCTTCGGCCGTCAATACACGATGTCGTACTGGGTGCTGTCGGATGCCGATATTCTCGGGCCCGACATCTACGGCATCGGCGCGCTGGACGCATTCTTGCCGAACGCAAGAAGCGATAACACAGTCGTCTATAAAGGCAAATTCTACGGATTTACCGTCGGCGCTTCCTGGTCGTTCGGACGCGACAGTACGGGCACGGGCAATTCACCGGGGCAGGGAACATGCGCCGGACAGGTGCCTGGCGACGTGAATCAATGCCGCGAATGGAGCGCGATGCTTAAATACGACGGCACCTACTTCGGCGTGGCGACAGCTTATGACGAACAGCGTGGCGGTACTAACGCGGCCGCCAACTTCTTCGACGGCGTCGCGCCATTTCCGATCACAGCCACAGGCGACAAGGATGCGCGGCTTCAGGCGAATGGCTATGTGAATGTCGCGGGCGTGAAGGTCGGCGGTGGATGGGTGGGGCGTCGCGTCGAATCGAGCGGACCGGGCGGCGACGTACGTTCCAATCTGTTCTTTCTCGGCGCGCAATGCTATGTGACGCCCGTCTTGGCCATCGACGGCGAGGCGTATCGTGTGATCGTTCAGCAACAGGACGCGCGCGCGACAATGACGAGCCTGCGCGCCACGTACTTCCTCTCGAAGCGCACGGCAGTGTACGGCAACGTTGCTTACTTGTGGAATAGCGCGCAAGCGCGCTATTCCGTCAGCGCGGGTGGCGGTGGCACGACGCCTGCCGCGGGTGTGGGCCAACTTGGTGCGATTGCAGGCATCCGGCATACGTTCTGATGGTCCGGCGAGCGGCCATCGCGATTCCGGAGGCGAGGCTTTGCGTTACGTAACTCGTCTTCGTAACGTTCCTTTCGTCATGAATCAGACTAAGCTGCGACATTGTTAATCGCTCGACAGCCCCCCCCAGCGCAAGCCAGTCGGCACCCTCGACATTCGAGTTACCATTCGTTTCGCGCAGCCAACCAAAAACGGCGGGCGGACTGTCCGGACGAGCGTTTGCATGGATGGAAGATGCTTTTCGTACAAAGTCGCCGCGCTGCCAGACACCCATCGATGGCATGCTGGGAGCCTCGAATGGCGGGGCGATGACAGACGGCAAGATCACATTGGCGCCAGCAGGTCCAAAAAGCACCTTGCCGATCGCTGCGGAAGCGTATCGTGAAGCAGGCGGATCAATTGAAAGCTCGATGCGCGCAAATGCCGCGCGTGCTGGTGGCACGATGTGCTGCGAATGAATGGAGACGCAGCTTCCGCTTTGCAGAAAACCATACCCGTTGGTGGGTGTGACGCCGCCAAGCAGGAAAACACCCGAATTGGGTCCGTTGCCGATCAGACGTCTGTCTCTGTCGTGAAACGTAGCGCATACGTTGAACTCACCGCCGGCGGCGCGCCATTTCTTTGTAGTTCGACGTGCACGTCAACCGAAAAGTCATAACATGTCGTGGCGTCGACGTCCACTAACCATGCGATGCAGTTATGCGCGTCGAGCGTTGCGCTGTACATCCATTGACCGCCGCGCTGAACTGTCGATACAAATCCTGCACGGCACGCCGAATCGTCCAGAGAGCGCGCCATGTAAGACGTAGGGATGCGGCGTTTGCCAAGCGCTGCGGTGAAATCGGGTAACAGGCTTGTGACGGCCTCAATGCGTCCCGAGAAAGCAAACGTTTCATGGCCGCACCTTATCTTCGAGATGCCCGTGATATTGCGCAGCGAGTACAGGCGACGTTCATACGCCGCTGTTGTATTGCCAGAGGGATTGGTCGTCGCGTCGCGCAACTGCTCGGCGTGGCTGAGCGTGATCTGCTTTAGATGATTGCCACGGCCGATGTCGAAGCCGTCAATATCAATCGTGGTGCCTTGTCCGATGACCCGAACCAGATCCACTACACCGTTCAGCGCGGTGTCGGGTGGAACGTTTTCTCCGTTGCTGTTTCGGATGCGTAAAGTGCCTTGCGTGGTATTCAGCGACGCAACCCCTCCCATCAAATAGCAATGGTCGAGATAAATGTTGGAACCGCCAGAGTCGGTTTCTTCTTGAATCGCATAGGTATTGACTGTGGAGATCGAAGGTGCGGACAGCAGGCAGTTACGAAACATGACATCGCCCGCATTCGCAAAGCGAATGGTCTGAAGTGCTTTTGAGTTCGAGTTGTCGAACACGCAGTTGTCGAACTCGATATTCACGCTTTGCTGTCGTCCTACCTCGAGCGCAACGCATTGCTCCGCGAGCGATCGTCCATGGCTATCTTTGAGTGTCTCGGGGTTCCACGTGCCATCGGCAAACTCCACCACTTCGGAGCGGAATTCGCAGTTAGCGATACGCATTTGCGCAAAATCGACATTGAGGTCGATGCCGCCCGATTCCGGGTCTATTTCGATGCCACGACGTCTGCTGGTCGTATATCGTTCTGCGATTCCGGCGGAAAAGCACACGGCCACATACCGGATGTCGACCTGCTGCAATACATTTCGCCAACACGTCCCTTTACAGACGACGCCGAAGAACGGCGTATGAGCCGAGGCACGTGAGTATTTGCGGCCGCCCGTCAGCGTAAGGCGCTGCAATCCAACGAAGCCTTCAAGGAGCACCATTGGTTTGCGAGCGACATTCAGTGGAATATCGCTGGCCCAGATCAGCCAGGTGGAGTGAGGTCCGTCGCCTGTCAAAGTCACCGCGATCACGTTGTTTGCGATGTCGCCTTCATTGGGGCTATACCGATGCGAGAGTTCGAGCGTGTCGCTAATGAGATACCGCCCGGCGGGAAGATAGACATGTCTGCCGGTAGGGAATGCCTGCGCGACAGCGGCGCGGATAGCCGCCGTATCGTCGGTTCGCCCGTCGCCGCGCGCCCCAAATGTTCTGACGTCGATGGAATCGTCTCGACTGGTTACGGTATAGGCTGGCGACGAATCGGCGGGACTCGGGCAACTTGCGTCCCTGCGCGAGGCGGTGTCATCGATACGGTTTGTCTGATCGTGCAGATTCGAATGAGCTGCCTCGCGATCTAAAGATGGACCTTCAGCATGCCCTGGAACGCTCAGCGCACAACTGGCCAGACACAACTTGAGCGCGTCTCTTCTCGAAGGCAATTTGGGCTCCCCCTTGCTCGCGCGGGACTGTTCGTGCGCTTCATCGAAACCAACCTTGATCCTCAGTATCAAGCATACCCGTGCTGTTTCTTCAAAAGCCGATTGGTTGGCGCTTTGACGGTTCCTTACCCGCCAAGATGTTGGCGGCATCGGTCAACAAAAATTGGCGGCCCTTTCGATTTGAATATGATCGACCCGTGCATGCATCGGCGAGCATTGAGTCCGAACGCCTCACACGATTGACTGTGTCATCGCATGAGGCGCCTGTTGTGCGGCGCTCTATATGAAGCGCTGTGGAAACGGTGAACCAACGCTATGAGTCAACCTACCGATATGCGTCGATATGAGCCGGGGTACGAAGACGGAGTTCAGTTCATGGACCAGTTGTCGTGGCTCGCCCAACAATGGCGGCTTGTCGCGACGGTAGCCTCAATCGTGTTTGCGGCGGGCCTCGCATACGCGTGCTTTGCGCCGCCCGTTTATCGATCTGACGCGGTCATTCAGGTCGAAGCAGGTGGACCATCCGAACGTGAGAGGGATCGAGAAAGGATCGGACGTATCGAGGAAATCCTCAACTCGAGCGGAAAGACCACTGCCGATACGGAAATGGAATTGATGCGCTCGCGGCTCGTCATCGCAGAAGCCGTGAGTGATCTGCAACTCTACATCGACGTCTCCCCGCGCTACTTCCCGGTTATCGGCAGATGGTGGGCCTCGCGCCACACGGATGACGACCGGGCTGCGCCCGTGTTGGGGCTTTCACGCTACGCATGGGGTGGCGAGAAGATCACGGTCTCTCGCTTCGACGTTCCGCGGGCACTTGAAGGTCGCGAATTCATTCTGATTGCGCGTGATCGTGAAGAATTCGACCTGAGAGGGCCCGGCGGGAACTTGCTCGCCAGCGGAAAGGTGGGGCAGCCGCTGCGGGTGGACACAGTAAAAGGCCCAATTGAGCTGCTGGTGGCGACGCTGATCGCGTCTCCCGACTGTCAGTTCAAGCTCCGGCGGGACTCGACACTCGAAACCATCAACGGTTTGCAGAAGGAGCTCTTCATAACCGAAAAGACCAAGGAGACCGGTGTTGTGTCGCTGTCGCTCGACGGTTCGGACCCGGCGCAGATCACACGCGTGGTCAACGCGGTGGCCGATGAGTACATTCGTCAGAATGTGCAGCGCAGGTCGGCGGAAGCACGACGTTCGCTCGAATTTCTCGACACCCAACTGCCTATTCTGCGTCGCGAGCTGGAACATTCGGAACAAAGGTACAACGCGTTTCGCAATGAGAATGGCACGATCGATCTCAGCGAAGAGGGACGGCAACTCGTGAAGGACGTCGCCGACAACCGTGCAAAGACGATCGCACTCCAGCAGCAACGCGCGGAAATGCTGCAACGCTTCACCTCTTCGACCCCGTCCATTGCAACCGTCGACAAGCAGATCGCACTATTGAAGCAGGAACAGTCCCGACTTTCTGAGCGTGTGGCACATCTGCCCGATACCGAGCAAAACGTGCTTCGCCTGCAGCGCGACGTACGTGTGAACAACGAGCTTTACACGAACATGCTGAACAACGCGCAGCAGCTCAGAGTGATCGAGGCGGGCGAGTTAGGTAGCGCGCGGCTCGTGGATCGGGCGATGGTTCCCGAATCGCCGATCAAACCCAAACGGTCGTTGATCGTTTTGATCGCAGGGATGGTAGGGCTGCTTGTTGGCGTGGGAATGGCCAAAGCGCGCGCAGCGGTGGCCAAACGTGCGGACCGCTCGAGCGACATCGAGCGCGCGGCAGGGTTGCCCGTATTCGCAGTCGTGCCTCGCAGCACGCGTCAGAGACTCATTCAGCGACAAACGGGCGGCAGCAATGCTGTCGAACGGGTGCTCGCGCTCCATGCGCCTCAGGACGAGGCTGTCGAAAGCCTACGTAGCCTGAGAGTGGCATTGCAAGGCGCGATCGATATCGCGACAAAAGGACCCAACATTGTCATGATCACAGGTATCCGGACAGGCGCGGGTAAGTCGTTCCTGTCCGTGAATTTCGCGGCTGTATCTGCCGTTGCGGGGCGGCGGGTACTGCTGGTCGATGCGGACATGCGATGTGGAAACCTGCACGCGAACTTTGGGCTCGATCAAGGCGCGGGACTGGCGGAAGCACTTGCTGGGCATCCCGTCGCGGGACTCATCCATCAGGGCGTCATGCCTGGCGTCGATTTCCTGAGTAGAGGTTCGCTCTTTGCATCACCCGACGAGATGCTCCTTCGTCACTCGGCAAAACGCACGTTCGACGAACTGGCGGGTCGCTATGACCTCGTTATCGTCGATACACCGCCGGCGCTTGCGGTCACCGATGCCGTGCTGATTGGCAGGTTCGCGACTATCAAGCTGCTTGTCATAAGGAACGGAGCGCATTCCGATGAAGAGATAGCGGAAGCCAATAAACGGTTCAGGCAAGCCGGCGTCAAATTCAACGGAATCCTGGTAACCGACGTACGCCAGAGCGCGAAGAGCTATATGACGGGCTACTCACGTTATTACACGTATTCGGGTGGTGCCGTGCCCGATCACGTATGACAATACGTTGAGTCCTTTCAGCAAATTGCATAGCGACAATCGCTAACGTCCGTTTCAATGTCATCTCCGCGTACCGCTCGCTCATTTGAGCGCCGCGGAGCGGGACTTTGTTCAACTTCGGTTTCGAGCGTCGCAGAAGCCAATATGCCGATGGCGCAGGGGCAAGATGAGACGAGGGCTATATAGGATTTCGATGGGGCTGGGCGCGAATGTCTTCGGCCAGGCTGTAACGATCGCAATTCAATTGCTGTCGTTGCCCATCTTCCTGCATTTCTGGAACATTTCGCTTTATGGCGAATGGCTGATGCTGTCGGCCATACCCGCCTATATGTCAGCGATGGACGTGGGCATTCTATCCGTCGGCATGAACAGGATGACGATTCTTGCTGCGGGCGGAGACGTGCGCAGTGCGGAGCGCGTTTTTCACAGCCTGCTGGCGTTTGCGCTACTTGCGATCGGTGTCGTTGGTACAGTCGTGCTCGCCGGGCTATGGCTTTTCAGCTTTGGAGACACCGGGTCGGAAATCGAACACCGGCTGACATTGTCAATGCTGCTCATTACATCCCTGATGTGCGTATTCTGCGGGCTTTTTGAAGCCGTCTTTCGCGCCAGCGATGCTTACGCGAAGGGAATCATTGCGTTGAATCTCGGCCGTCTCAGTGAATGGATAGGTAGCATAGTCGGACTCGTGCTGGGTCGATCGCTGTTCCACGTGGGTCTCGGCTTGCTATGCGGACGTATGCTCGCTAACGTGATCACGTGGATCTACGTGACCCGTCGTTATCCGCAGTACCGTTGGCACACCCGCGAAGCAAGCCGCAGCGAACTGACAGCAATGATTCTACCCGGGCTGTCTTACCTATCGCTGCCTGCTGCCAACGCGCTGAGTCTGCAGGGCATGGTGTTGCTGGTGGGAACTATGTTCGGCACACCGACACTCGCCGTATTCAGCGCCTATCGAACCTTGTCCCGAGTCGGATTTCAGGCTGTGAACATGCTTGGTCGCGTACTTTGGCCGGAGTTTTCACGGCGATACGGCGAACGCGCCTACGGGACCATGCAAACGCTGTATCGATATGGCACGTGGGCCACACTGATGGCCTCGCTGGGCGTTGCATCGATACTTTATTTTGCCGCGCCGGTCATCCTCTCGATCTGGACTCACGGAAAGATCAGTTACTTGCCAGTACTGTTCAACATTCTTCTGCTTATTACGGCATTTTCCGGAATATGGCAGGTTGGATTGATCTTGCTCACAGCCGTTAATCAGTTGGGCACCGTATCGATCATCTATGTTGCGGTATCAGCATTGAGCTTGGCAGCAGCGTATATTGCCGGACGGTGGTCGGGAATAGAGGGTGCCTCCCTCGCTATGCTGACTACCGAGCTCGTGATGGCGTTGACCTGCTTCATCTACGTCAGGCAATTTCTTGGGCAATACGCTAACGAGTGCGGGTCTGTCCTGGCTACACGATGAACCGTACGCTGTAGATAGCAAGAAGTGTCGAATGCCAGACAATCGGGATACAGGTAACGGTTAGTAATTAAGTACTACTACGAGAGATATGTGAAGCGCCATGCACAAAGTGATCATTTCGAACGGTGTGTTCCGGTTTCATCTGGTTTCCGCAGCCGTCGAGGCCGCGCGGCGAGGGGCGCTCGATATGTTTCTGACCGGTGCGTATCCTACCGGGCATTTGATGGGGCCGGTAGCCAGATGGATTGCCCGACTGTCTCCGCCCGTGGCGCGATTCCTCGATCGTGCAAGCTCTGGACTGCCCGAATCACGCGTGAGATCGGTCTGGTTAGCCGAGTTATTCATCCAGTCTGGTGTGGCGTGCGGAAAGCTACTTCACCTTCATGACCTCAACAACCGGCTGCAGAGCATAGGCCTTCAGTTGTATGGCTGGCTTGCGCGTCGGCCGATTGCGCGGAGTCAGGCGCAGATCTATCACTATCGGGCAGGATATGGCGGCAGTTCCGTTGATCTGGCAAAGCGGATGGGCATGCTGTGTCTTTGCGATCACTCGATTGCTAGTCCGTTGGTACTCGAGTTCATGGTCGACCATGGCGGAGTCATCCCCACCCCGGATCTGATCCCGAGGACAAAATTATCGCCTATGTGGAAGCGGGTAATGGCGGATATCGACGCGGCAGATCACGTGCTCGTGAATTCCGAATTCGTCCGCACAACGCTGATGTTGCATCGAACGCCCAAAAACAAGATTAGCGTCGTCTATCAAGGTCTGGACGAGAAGTTCGTCGACTGTGTTCCGCCGGCTGCTCAACCGAGTGGAGCGAACCATATCCTTTTTGCCGGCGAGGTATCCAGACGAAAGGGATTCGATCTCGTCATTCAGGCATTGGAAGCGACGGCTTCGAAGGACTGGGTGCTGACCGTCGCGGGCGGCATTAATGAGAAAGAGCGTCATATTTATCAGGCGTTCCTTTCCCGCTCTAACGTTCTCCATCTGGGATTCGTTTCCAGACAGAAGCTGGCGGAATTGATGTCGGGGATACCGATATTTCTGTTTCCGTCCTTGGCCGAAGGCTCCGCGCGAGTGGTGTTCGAAGCACTCGCATGTGGGTGCTACGTGATCACGACGCCCAATGCGGGAAGCGTCGTTGAAGATGGCGTGCATGGTGCGCTTGTGCCACCCGGCGACGCTGCATCGCTACGACTGGCGATCGAGAAGGCGCTGAGCGATCCTTCGCTGGTTCGAGACATCGGCGTACGAAACCGGACCTTCGTTCGCGACCAACACAGCCAGGACAAGTACGGTGATCAACTCAATGCGCTGTATGGAAGGCTGCTTGTGGCTCGTGGGAGCCATCGTACTGAAAGTATCAAGACGAACTCCCTTTCCTGACATCGTTGCAAATGGGAATGATGGTCGTCGGTCGAATACATTAGCCATCGCCCATTACTTACGTACACGAGGACTCCGGTGAACAAGATTTCCGTGGTGACGATTTCCTTTAACAAGGGTAAGTATCTGCGTCGATGCATTGATTCCGTCTTGTGGCAAGACGGCGTGCCTATCGAGATGATCGTGGTGGACCCAGGAAGCACCGACGGCAGTCGCGACATCATCGATTCGTATGGAGACAGCGTCGTCCGTGTCTACGAGACAGATAGAGGGCCAGCGGACGGATTGAACAACGGCTTTAAACGGGCAACCGGCCAGATTTATTGTTTCGTGAATGCAGACGACTTCCTGCTTCCCAGATCGCTGCGATTCGTCAGCGGCTTCTTTGACCGGGAGCCAACCGTCGATGTGCTTCACGGGGGCGGGTACATTGCCGATCAGGAAGACGCATTAATCCGGCGATACTTTCCTTCCTCGTTTGGAAAACGCTTCTTCGCCTACCAGGCGATGAATCTGTTTCAGCAAGGCTACTTCTTTCGCGCTTCAGTTTACAAAGAGGCGGGCGGCTTTAACGAGGACAACCGGATCTGCTGGGATGCCGAACTCTTTTTGCGTTTCAAGCTGCAGGGACGACGGTTCTACGGTATATCGCGACCACTGGGTGCATTCCGCCGCTACGCAGAAACGATTACGGGCGGCCCAGAATACATACAAAAACTCGACGACGAGTACGTTCGTTTATTCGCCGACGCGATGGGAAGAGAGCGTCAGACGTTCGATCAGCGAGTTGGCCATCTGTTGTGGGCGCCAAAGCAATTCACGATTCTGTTCATCATGCTCCGTTCGATGCTTAGAGGTTATGCGTGACCTTCCATCATGACCGCAACGCTGAATACCGCTAGTCACAAAGGGAACTGAAATGAAGATTGCCTATATTACGCCCTATGACGCACACGATCCGAATGCATGGTCCGGGGCGGGTTATCAAATTCCTCGAGCGCTTGCCAGCGCGGGCGCGGAAATTGTCTATATCGGCGGTCTTCGCAAGCAGCCAGACGCACCGGCACTGGCGCGCTCGCTGTGTGCAAGGCTCCTTGGAAATGTTCATCAACTTGAACGAGAACCGTCCGTAGTACGGGCCTATTCGGAACAGGCGAGCCGAAAATTGCGGGAACTGGATGTGGATCTTGTGCTCTCGCCTGGTGCAATCGCGGTCACCTATGTGAAAACGGAGGTGCCGAAGATTATCTGGACAGATACGAGCTTTGGCGGAATCGTCGACTATTATCCAGAGTTCGAAAAGATGACCACGCGTAACCGGCGCGATGGCGACATCCTCGAGCGAATCTCGCTCGAGACCTCCGATATGGTCGTATTCAGCTCCGATTGGGCCGCCAAGCGCGCCGTATCGCTTTACAGGCTTGACTCATCGAAAGTACGTGTGATTCCGTTCGGCTCCAACTTTTCCAGCGGGCTGGAGGCATCGACTGTGCGCTGCCTGTCAGTGGACCGCTTGCGTGGCGATGAGATCAGGCTGCTCTTCGTAGGCGTAGCCTGGGAGCGAAAAAATGGCGAGTTTGCACTGGCAGTAACGGAAAAGCTGCGTCAACGCGGTATTAAAGCGTTCATCGATATCATCGGATGCAGGCCGGGTGCTAGACGCGAGTGGGCGATGGAATATGGCTTCCTTTCAAGAGATAACGAGCAACAGTCGCGAACGATTCAGGCCAGCTTTGCACGCGCGACATTTCTTATTCATCCCGCCGTCGCCGAATGCAATGCGAACGTGTTCTCGGAGGCGTGCTCTTTTGGCGTTCCGATTCTTGCCAATAAGACGGGCGGAACTCCGACTTCAGTCATACCGGGCGTCAACGGGAACCTATTTGCGTTAGACGATCCGCCGGAAGTATGGGCGGACTACATCGTCAACACAATGAGCGAGCGTGAGAAGTATCTGAGCCTGTGTCTGGGGGCCTTTGAGCAGTATTCGAGTAGGCTGAACTGGTCAGCGGCTGGTTCGACGATGCTGGATGCGATGGAACGAGTGGTGTCGCGTTATCGCGCGCATGCACGCGAAGCTCCAGCGATGGGGGTTGTGCCTTCAATGGGGTAAGGATTTGCAATCGCGGGAACGTCGACTCAGCCAACACCAATATGAGGAGGGGGGATGCATACGAGGCAGTATCCTGCATCGCTTAGAGTCTGGATGTGGATCGAGCGACACACAACAAGACGGGCAATGAACGAATCACTGACGGGGATTGACCTCGAGTCAGACTTTGTCGTGCTGTTCAATGGCAGGCCGGGTATGGCTGCGTTGTGGAACGTTTTGCTTCGTAGGATTACACCGCACATTCAGGTGCTGGAGCGCGACTCTGGAAAATCGACACATCGCGTACTCGCCGAGTCTTATCTCGCGCTGCCGGAGAAGGACGTTTTTTGCAGATCGCTCGAGCAATGCGTGCGCCGTTGTGAGGCGCTGTTAGGTCGGGCGCGGCGTGAGCCCGGTGTCGAGTCCCGCGATCTGGGTGAAATTTCCGGACCATTGCCGGACATAAAAGACCGTGTCTCCATAGGCATCGTGTTGCGGTTTGGTGCACATCATCTATTCAAGCGGGTTAGGCGGAAGATTGCGTCGTTCTTATACCATGACGAGCATTGGACGCTTGCCACACACAGATTGGAGCATCGCCGGAGCGAGCCGTCGTTGCCGAAGTCGGGTCGACGAGTTGGGGGGCCGCTACCGGCAGTTCTGTCCGAACGGGAGTGGCACCACCTACCCGGACGCAGCGATCATTTCTATGCCGATCCATTTCTGTGGACTGACAAGTCAGGTCAGTCTCATCTTTTCTTCGAAGAACTTTCTTATGAGGATAATTGCGGCGTTATCAGCCATGTAATGGTCGACTCACGGGGGGAGCGATTCATCGGCGAGCCACAAGTCGTGCTACGCCGCCCCTACCACCTTTCCTATCCGTTTTTGTTCGAGTATGGCGGCGCAATCTTTATGATTCCGGAGACGTCGGCGAATGGAACGATAGAGGTGTATCGTGCATCCACATTTCCCGTAGTCTGGGAATTGCACAAGGTGTTGCTTAATGACGTCATCGCTGCCGACACGACGCTCTTTCACGAGAATGACACGTGGTGGATGTGGACCAGCATCGCGAGCAGTGGAGAGCCGAATTACGATGAATTGTCTCTCTTCTACGCCGATAATCCATTTGGGCCATGGACGCCGCATCCACTCAACCCCATCGTGTCGGATTGCAGGTCGGCGAGAATGGCCGGAAACGTTTTCCGGGACGGGGCGAACAGGTTAATCCGCCCAGCTCAGGATTGTGAACGCACCTATGGTGCAGCCGTAGTTTTATGCGAGGTAACCACGCTTACCAGGACGACATATGCAGAGCGAGTCGCACATATCTGGGAACCGCTCAAGGGCTTCGATGGCGTGCACACCTGGAACCAGGCGGGCGATCTCGCCGTGATAGACATAAAAAGAAGGGTGAGCCGATGGACACCAACCCGGCAACGGCGCGGGCCATCCAGGAGGAAGGGCGATGAAAATAGCGATCTTGTGCTTCGGCCGTCTTGGACGGGGCGGGATGGAAACGGTGATAGCTCGCGTCCTGGGCGAGATAACCCGACAGGGGCATGAAGGAAAGCTCTTTCTTTTGGGCGGGTCGACGCATGAGGGCTGGCTGGAAGGCCTGAATAGTTGCGTGATCGGAGACCCGCATGAAAGCCGCTGGCGGCGCTATGTCAAATATGCGTTGCTATCTGCGATAGCGTTGCGACAGTTTAAGCCCGATGTTCTTTTGTGTGCCGATGGTGCAGCGCTAAAACTCGCGCGTCCGATCAGGTTTCTTCTTCTACATGAGGCGCCAATTGGCGCATGGTTTCATGAGACGCTGCAAGACGAGCACATATCGGAGCTGCGCACTGCGGACTTTCACCTCTGTATCAATTCAGCGAACGAACGGTTGTTATCGAACGCTGCGGAACTGAAAGGGCAGCGCATTTATCTGGTACACAATCCGGTCGATGTGAAGCACAGCTCGCAAGAGATCACGCGTCCAGAAAGGGAGAAGCGATTCCTGTACGTCGGTCGACTGACTTACGAGTATCCCAAGAATATCAAGGATCTTTTGATTGCGCTTGCGGGCGTCGGCGGAATGTGGAAGGCGACGATCATCGGTGACGGGCCAGACCAAAAAAAAGCTGATGAATTGTGCACATCGATACGGCATGACCGATCGGATCGAATGGCTGGGGTGGAAAGTCGACCCTTGGGAGAACATCGAGTCCGCTTCGGCGCTAGTTTTGACATCGACCGTTGAAGGGTTCCCTATGGTTTTGTCTGAAGCGATGGCCAGAGGGTTGCCATGTGTCAGTTCCGATTGCGCGGGCGCGCGGGATATCGTGGAAACGGGTGTCAACGGTTGGCTTTATAAAGCCGGTCAAGCGGAGGAGTTAGCCGCAATATTGGAAGGCATCGTGATGGGAGACCGCCAGCTTCCGCAAAGCTCCGCGGTGCGCGCATCCGTGTCGAGGTTTGATTCCAGCAATGTTGTCAAGGAAATTATCGACGCCTGTGCAGCAGAGTGTGCGCGCCGCAACGGTTCTCCGCGCTTCCACAATAAGGAACGTCTGGATTCTCTTCGCCCATGAGAGTCGCGACTAACGACAGCCCAATTTGCGATGCCGGCAGTTGTCTTTTTCGGCCCGCCAATTTCAATGATCAGACGTTTGTGATGATGCTTTTCTGAAACGTTGCATTTTCATCGAATGTCGCATCCCTGAAGAAGATCGATACTCCCGAGTATTTTCGAGTGCTCCAAATTTGAGATCCTACTACTTCGGTTTCTGTTCTTGGCGGGTCCATGCTGGCCGTTTCGGAATATAAAGATGTACTAGAAATATATGTCCTGACGAATCAAGATGAAGAGTGCATTAAGTAAATTAATCCGCAACAGTGTTGCAATGCAGTAATGTCTCTGTGTGGCGCGCGTTTATGGTGCTAACGGGTACGGTCTGGATATGCGTTGTTGAATAGAACGCCGAGGGGCCTGTTCAGTCTTACTTCGTCAACTATTTCCTCGTCTTACTACCGATCTGCTTATCTAGAGACATCTATCGGCAAATCGAGCGAGTCTTGCGGGAATCGCAGAATGTGTGATCAAGCATCGAAGACGTAGGTAGTGTTTCCATTTGAAGCTTTCTTTGCCTCCATAGTGAAATGCGTCAAACACTTTTGGCGCTGCGTTCTCTATGAGGTGTCTTGGATTTGCAGTTTCTGGATTGCAACTTCTTATGCGGGTAGGTTGTATTTACTCGCGCGGCCTACACAGGTCTACGGCGTAGCGTGTTGAGGGACGCGCTTGCCCGGAGTCCGGATCTCGATGGCCGCATATTAAATAGGAGGAACCAGAATGAACGAATTTGAGAAAGCGGCTTTGGCTGAGATCTCGGAGGCGCACGGTACACTGGAGAATGCTTCATCGGTCGCTCCGATTCGTGCGTCAGCGCGAGCGGGAACCACCCCCGCCGATTCCAGCATCGTCGGGCGGCTGCATCTGATCGACAAGGTTACCGCGATGCAAGTGCCTGTCGTCACGTCCGGGGCAACGCACCGTCTGCGGTTGTTGCTTCAGCCTTTCACATGTGAGCTGCTTGCTTCGCTCGCCCAAGGAGGACCTCCGCCATATGAACTGATCGCGGCAGGATGGTTGTACGTCAACGAAGACGTTGAAGCCGCCAGCAGTCAAGCCGTCGAAATTCGTTTTCGGTTCGAAGAGCCGGGAACGCGCACACATTTGAGCGCGCGGGATGAAGGACCCGCCATCGACGAAAAGATTCATGCGTCCGCGACGTGGCTCAAGTCCAATCTGGAGCACGCGGTTACCGTATCGGACGTGGCGCGAACCGTTGCAATGAGTGAGCGCAATTTCTTGCGACGCTTTCGTCAGCAGATCGGAATGACGCCATCCGAATATCTGCTTCGCGCCAGGCTCGAAAAGACCTGCCACTTACTGGCGGAAAGTCAGCTGCCTGTCGACAAGATAGCGAGACGATGCGGCATGTCGGACGGTACGCGGCTCGCAAAGATCTTCCGAAAGCGCTTTGGGATGCCGCCGACAGAGTATCGCCTGCGCAGCAGAACGATGCTGGGTGTGGGCCACCAGACCTGAATCAATTGCGTTTTGTACCTGGTGGGCGCGAGCGCGTAATCGCGTGCAGGTCAAGTCCGCGCAAAAATCGCGGAGAGGAGGTATTCGTGGTCCGCTCAACGCTTGACAGGGACGTAACGTTCTCGCGCGGATTGGCACGATTGCCCCTGGTCTCTCTTTTTGTGGGCGTCGATCTCGCTATCCTGCTTCCATTCGATGCTGCGTTGGGCGCCGCCTGCAGCATTCTTTTGCCAATGTGCATGTTTATTTCGGTGGCGCATCGCTATCGATCGTTACTCGACTACAGGTGTGTGTACCTCTTCGCGCTCACTGCGTGGTCTTTCACACATTGCTATGGCATCCTCGTTCTGCTTTTGCAGGACGGTGTCCAGCTTCAACGCTATACCGGTGCGCTGACGGTCTATGGCTATGGCGTCATTCTTTCGACACTGCTTGTACTGTTATTCTGGAAGGACAGCGCAGTAGTCGTATACCCAAATCGAAATTTTGTTGGCAAAGGCCCTGGGAAACTGACGTTGTTAATGTTTGTCCTCACGAGTTTTGCCAATGCTGCCGTTGTACAACTGGATCTGTCGTCGCTGCCATTGGCTTCGATGTTCGGTTCGTTCATGCTGGTTTCGTTTGCTGCCGTACAACTCGGCTACGCGAATCAGAGGCGATGGGTCGCACTGATTGTCGCCTGCGGGTATACAAGCGAAGTATTTTCGTTGGGAGCGGCAAACCGTACCAGCATGCTTGTGCCAATGGTCGTGACGGGACTCGCGCTTCTCGTCACCCGTCCGCGTTTGAATAAACGAATCATGTCGATCCGGACGGCTTTGCTGGCCGTCTGCATTCTGCTTGTAGCCTTGTTGGCCGACTGGCAAAAGCAGATGAAGATATCGCTCTTCGAAGCATTGTCCGGTAGTGACATGAGGACGCTACCGGGGTTCATGGTGTCCGCGTCCAATAGCAACTACATGGCACACGCCGATGCGACCGTCGATTACCTGAGCTACGTTCAGTACGTCATCGATCACCAACTTTACCACTACGGATACTGGTTCATGCAGGTTGCGACCTCATTTGCGCCGCGCATGCTCTTTCCAGAAAAACCCAATTTCGACGTGTCGGCTATTCTTTACGAGGCACATGTGGTGCGGGCGCCGATGTATTTCGATTTTCTGTTCGACAGGATCGTCGATTCTGGGCTATGCGGAATCGTGCTTTACAACCTGGGTTATTTGCTACTCACGTCAATTGTCTATCGCATGTACGCTCGCGTCATGGTCGAGAGACCTCTGGGCTTAGAGTGCGGCTTGTACCTTGCTTCGCTTGCCACGCTCTATCTTGTGATGCGTGGTCCCATCATCCTGATTGCGTGGTTTCTCTTGTTCCCAATGGTCGCTATTGCCGCGTTGGACCTTGTCTTGAGGTTCATGCGAAGAAGCAGGATTCGCTCGGTGGCGCATCGCATAGGTAATGTCGGGTAGTAGTCCATCTGCAGCGGAAAACATAGCGATGACCGCCCGCCACAGCGCTCGCTGCCAGCCGGTTGCCTCCGCGGCCGCTTGACATAAGGCCCGGCGGCGCCGCGTTCTAGCCATCAGACGCTCTTCGTCCGTCACACGCCATCCGCACGTCCAAAGAGCAGCTTTGCACGCGCACTTTCAGGTCATCATCGTTCTCTGACTGATCGCATAGATCGAGACTGCGCAACTCGATGCGAGCGTTGAGCCAGCTTGCCAGCATGATCGGCGACTCAAGCATCTGTCGTCGATGGGCGCATCGACGCTCAACGGGTCGAGGGTAAAGGGTTTTTTTGGTTAGCCATATAATCCCTACTTTTTTACCCACACCCGGGCGATCCAGTTATGAAGAAAATTATCCTTACTTTGGCCGCGTCGGTGGCCGTCTATGTTTTCGGTTCTGCCGGTGCACAGGCGCAAGATCGAGAACTGGTGGTGGCATCGAGCGCCACTTACACGCCGTTCGCGTTCGAGAACAAGGACAAGCAGATCGTCGGATTTGACATTGACATCGTCAATGCCATCGCCAAACAGCAGCAGATGAAGTTGCGCATCGTGAATACGCCGTTCACCAGCATTTTTGCGTCGCTCAACAATGGCGACGTCGACTTTGTCATCTCAGGCGTCACCATCAACGAGAAGCGAAAGCAGAGCTTCGATTTTTCGTCGCCGTACTTCGATGCGCGTCAGTTGATCGCCGTGCCCAAGAACAGCCCGGTGAAGTCACTGAAAGACCTTGATAGCAAGAAGGTATCGGTGGTCAGCGGCTCCACGGCCGACGATGTCATGAGCCGTGAAGTAGGCAAGACCAATCCGAATATTCGGCGTTTTGAAAGCACGCCGCTCATCATCTCCGAGCTGGCTTCAGGCGGTGTCGACGCTGCCATTGGCGACAATGGTGTCATCGCGTACCGTGTTTCGCAGAATCCTGGCCTTAAGACTGTCGAAGACGCCAATTTTCCCAAGGAGTATTACGGCATCGTCGTACGCAAAGGCGACAAGGCCTTGCTGGAGAAAATCAACGCAGGCCTTGCGGCGATCCGTGCGGATGGCAGTTATAACGTGATCTACAAGAAGTGGTTCAACCAGGATTTCAAGCCTCAGTGATTGGCTGATGTGACTGCGTGTATAGGGCGGGGCCAGAGCGTGCGTCACAACGACACCTGGCCGTTCGTCGGTCCTGGTTTTTCTAAAAAGCGAGCATGGAAGACAGCAATCCAGTCATGTGGTTCGGGTGGTTCCGCCCGGATATCCTCGTAGAGTACAAGCAGCTGTTCTGGCAAGGCGCATTGGTCACCGTGGGCATGACCGTGGCGTGTGTGCTGATGGGCTGTGCCCTGGGGCTGCTGTTGGCACTGGCGCGGCTGGCCGACGCGAGACACCAACCGTGGAAGGCCGCGTGCAAATATCTGCTTCGCTGGCCGTCGACGGCGTACGTCAGCTTTTTTCGCGGCACGCCGTTGTTCGTGCAGATTCTGTTGATGCACTTTGCGGTGATGCCGCTATTTATCCATCCGGTGAGCGGCCTTTTCATCAGAGGCGATCTGGCTCGCACGCTGAAGCAGGATTATGGCGCACTGATCTCCGGCGTCGTTGCGCTCACGTTGAACTCGGGTGCCTATATTTCGGAAGTTTTTCGCGCCGGCATCCAGTCGATTGAGCGTGGCCAGCGTCAAGCCAGCTTGTCACTGGGCCTCACGCATGGCCAGATGATGCGTTATGTGGTGATTCCGCAGGCATTCCGGCGCATGCTGCCGCCATTGGGCAACAACATGATTTCCCTGCTCAAGGACACATCGTTGGTCTCCGCAATCGGCCTGGGGGAGATGGCGTACGCCGCGCGGACGGTGGCAGGTGCCTACGGCCGCTATTGGGAGCCTTATCTGGCGATCGCCGCCGCGTATTGGCTGATGACGTTCGCACTGACCATCGGCCTGCGAAAACTGGAACAGTACCTGGCGCGAACGGATCACGTCGCGCACTAAAACCTGAACGTAACGAGGCGAAACTCGTGTACGCCACGCGCTTGAGGGGGTGCCAAGGCGATGAAGATGCATCGCATGCTTTGCTTCGGCCGTACGGATGAGAGTGGCAATGCCGCGGTCGTGGTAGAGGAGTCAGCTTTGGCTAAACCGGAGCGGCTAGAGTTCGCTGGGCGGCAAAGCGCAAACGCGACGGTGTTTATGGAAGCGAATGCTGCGGGTGATATACAGCTTGACTACTACTATCCGCACGCCCGCAGTCCCCTTTGCCTGCATGCAACGCTTGCGGTGGGCGCGGTGTTCTTTGAGCGATCTCCGGGCACCCGACGGGCCCGGTTCGTCACGAGCATGCATCGGCAGGTGCTCGAGGTGGAGCGCGTCGACGGCGGTATTTTTGTTGGCGTCACGGCGCAGCGGTGCCCGCCATTGGTTGTCGATGTAGCAGAAGCGGCTCAGTTGCTTCGGGTCGGTCGGGCCGAGTTGAGGGGCGTACCGCGACTCGCATCGGTTGGCAGCGCAAAGTTGCTGGTCGCCGTGTCGGCCCCCTCCGTGGTGGCCACGTTGGAGCCTGACCTCGCCGGCATTGCCGACTGGAGTCGCAAGCACGGCGTGTCGGGAATGTACGTTTATTGCCGCATTGGTGATGGCGTATATCAGGGGCGTAACTTCAATCATCTCGAGCGGCAATTCGAAGATGCCGCGACGGGCGTGGCAGCAGGTGCGCTCGCCGTGTCGCTTAAGCGGGACGTCACGGTACTGCAAGGCGATGCGCTCGGCCAACCGTGCACGATCCAGGTCCGCTATGCACACGAGGCGTTGCAGGTTGGCGGACGAGCGGTCAGGGTGGTCCATTCACGCTCGCGGGTTTGTCCGAGCGGGTGATGCTTTTCGTTTAGCCAGTCCTTGCCTGCAATACGCCATGTGAATCACGCAACGTCGAAGCTGTAAAGTCTTGCAGGCGTATCCGCCAGGACCACCGCGCGCTGTTCTTCAACCGGAAGCAGCGCGCGAAGAAGCTCGAATGCGTCAGCAAAATCCTCGTTCGCTTCGAACCGCGTATGCGGCCAGTCGCTGCCCCACATAAGGCGATGCACGCCAAAGGCCGCTTTCAGAAAATGAAATGCCTCGTGCACGTCATCATCGTCCGAGCGAAGCTGTCGCCTGTTCCGGTACGCTGCCGATATCTTTACCCACACGCGCTGCGTATCCGCCAGTTCAAGAAGACGGCGAAAGCCCGCGTCGCGTACACCGGCATCGGGATCAGGCCTGCCGAAATGATCGACGACGACATTCACGCCAGCATCCAGAAGCGGCTCGACGACGCCCTGCAGTCGCGCAGCTTCCGCATGCACTTCGACATGCCATCTCAGATCGCGAACATGTGCGAGGGTTGGCGCGCTCAGCCATCTGTCGAGCGGAAGGTCAGCATGCCCGATCAGGTTCAGCCGAATCCCCGCAATGCCCGCATCCGCCATCTGCGTCAGCGTGTCGATGTGACAATCACGCTCGATCACCGCGACACCGCGTAGCCGCTCTGGCTCGCGGCGCAGCGCATCCAGCATATAGCTGCAATCGGTGCCAAGAAAGCTGGGTTGCACAAGCACGCCATGCGATACGCCATGCGTATCCAGTTGGGCGAGGTATGCATCGAGCGTGGCGTCGTAGTCGGGCGCATAGCGGCGCTGCTGGGCGAGCGGTAGGCCGCGCTCGAATACATGAGCATGGGTATCGACAGATGCAATGTGGGCAGGACGATGCGCAACCTGCTCGTGGCTCGCGTCTGTCTCCGGCTTCTCGATCATGGACGTCCCTTCATTTTTGGTCTTGCGCGGCCACGGGCCAGTGCCCCGCGCGTCAATGCCTTTGCGCGTGAGAAAGCGCGCCTGCATGTTCCGACTCAAGTGTGGCTTCGCCGAGTGCGCGGCCGCGCGTCTCCGGCAGCATCAGCACGGACAGCACGACAATCGCGTAGGCGAGTCCCGCATCGATGCCGATCGCCGTCCCGAGCGACATATTTGCGGACATATGCCCCACAAGCACCGGAAATCCCGCCGATACGACGCGACCGAAGTTGTAGCAAAAGCCCACGCCCGTGCCGCGCATTCCGCGCGGGTACAGTTCGTTGAACAGCGCGCCCATGCTTGCCGGAATACCCGCTGCAAAGAAACCCAGTGGAAATCCGAAGAACAACATGGCGGTATTGCCGAGCGGAAGAAACAGATAGGCCGTCACCGTTATCACGCAGCAAATTGCAAACATGAGAATGGTCTTGCGGCGCCCGATGCGATCCAGCAGTTGCGCACTCACGAGGCACCCGCAAAAAAACGCGACGATCACGACGGCGAGGTAGCCGCCCGTGCTTAACACCGACAGGTGGCGCTCGCTCTTCAGAAATGTGGGCAGCCACGTCATCAGCGCGTAATAGCCGCCATGCGCGCCCACGCCGAGCAGTGCGCCGATCAGCGTCATGCGTAGCACTTGCGGAGAAAAGATGCCGACGACGAGGCCAGGCGTCTGGTCTTGCTGATGCGCACGCGCATCGCGCGTCGCGTGTGCCGGCGCGGCAGGCTCCTGCACGCCGCGTCGAACGTACAGAATCAGCAGCGCGGGAACGATGCCAATGCCGAACATCACACGCCACGCGGTATCCCCAGGCAGTAGCGAGAACATCAACGCATAGAGCAGCACTGCCGCGCCCCAGCCGACGGCCCATGCACTCTGCACGCTGCCCATCGCCTTGCCGCGATGTTCGTTGCGGATCGTCTCGGCCATCAGCACGGCGCCCGCCGCCCATTCTCCGCCGAAGCCAAAACCTTGCAGTGTCTTCAGCACGAGAAACTGCGGATAGTTCTGCGCGAACGCGCACAGGAAGGTGAACACGGAAAAAAACGCGACGGTCCATTGCAGCGTCTTTACGCGTCCCAGCCGGTCCGACATCATGCCCGCGATCCAGCCACCCAGCGCCGACGCCACCAGCGTGACGCCGCTGACGAGCCCCGCCTGCGTCCGGCTGATCGACCATTCGGCGATGATCGCCGGAATCACGAGGCTGAACATCTGCACATCGAGCGAATCGAGCGCCCATCCGCCGAAGCACGCCCAGAACGTCCGGCGTTCATTGCCTGAGATCTCGCTGAACCACTTGAACATCGCTGTCTCCTGGATCGTCGTTCCTGCCTGGGAACAACGTAGGTATGAGGGCGTGCGATCGCTAGCGGATCTCGGCCTGATAGATGAATTCGCTGGCGGGCCCGCGTGAACGGCGCCATTCGAGCGGCTGTCTGTCGTAGCCGTACGCGAGACGCTCGATGACGACGGCAGGCGTACCCGGCTCGATGTGCAACAGCCGTGCGTGCAACGGCCCAATGGCTTCGACGGTCAGCGTTTCCGTGGCGGACGCCACGACCTGATTGCACTGCGCCTCGTACACGGGGTACAGCAGGTCACCAATTTCATTCAGGTCCATCTGCGCAAAGGCGGCAAAACGTACGTAGGGCAGCCAGATTTCTTCGGCAAGCATCGGCACGCCGTCGATCAGCCGCAGGCGCGACATCTGGATCACGCGTGCGCTGCTCGAAATCTGCAAGGTCGCGGCGACTTCCGACGGTGCGTCGACGACTTCGCGCCGCAAGATGCGGCTCTCCGGAATGCGCCGTTCGCCTTGCCGCGTCTGAAAGCGGAAGAAGCGAAACAGGGAGCTATCGAAGCTCGCGCGGCGCACGAACGTCCCTCTGCCCTGGAAGCGCTCCAGCAGGCCTTCCGCGACGAGCAGATCGACGGCCTTGCGAACCGTCCCAACCGCTACGTCGTAGCTTTTGGCGAGGGCCTGCTCAGTAGGGATCGCTTCGCCCGGCCGCCAATGGCGGGCGGCGATCAGGGCAACCATTTCGTCGCGCAAACGCTGGTAACGGGGCAACCGGTCATCGGCATGCATGTTAGTCTCCGTCGAATTCATATACATGATTTCATGATGGAGCCCGCCGATGGATCGGTGATAACCCGTATCAATGCCTTTATTTCCAGGTTAGCGGGTTTCTACCCATTGTTTCAAAATCGGATTCAACTAAACATATATATGAATTCTTGAACGGAGATGGATCGTGAGCCAAACCCTGAGTGCCGAGCAGGCTGTCGTGAAGAAGATCGCCTGGCGGCTGATGCCGCTTTTGATCGTGATGTTCCTGATCGCGTTTATCGACCGGCAGAACGTCGGCTTTGCGAAGCTGCAGATGGTGCACGCGCTGGGGATGTCGGAGGCGTCCTATGGTCTGGGCGCGTCGCTGTTCTTTATCGGCTATCTGCTGTTCGAGGTGCCGAGCACGCTTGCGCTGCATCGTTTCGGCGCGCGCCTGTGGCTCGCTCGCATCATGGCGACCTGGGGCGCCATTACCGTGGCGATGGCATTCACGCATTCGACGGGACTCTTCTATGTGTTCCGCTTCGCACTGGGTGTCGCCGAAGCCGGCTTCTATCCGGGCGTGATCTTCTATCTGACGCTCTGGTTTCCGCAGAGTCATCGCACGCGCATGCTCGGCTTCTTCACACTGGGCAGTGCGCTCGCCAACATGCTGGGCTCGCTCGCGGGCGGCTTGCTGTTGTCGCTGGATGGCAATCTTGGTCTCGCTGGCTGGCAATGGGTGTTCGTGGCAACGGGGATGCCCGCCGTCATCGTCGCACTCGTTGCGTTGCGCTTTCTGCCTGAGTCCGTCGAACGCGCGCCGTTCCTGTCCAACGAAGAGAAGGATCTGATGATCGCGGCGCTCCGGCGCGAGGCGCCGGTGCAAGCGGCCGCGGAGCATCCGTGGCGGGCGCTCGTCGACAAACGCGTGCTGATGTTCGCGTGCGGCTACATGCTGATGTCCACTTCGCTCTACGGCGTGACGTACTGGCTGCCGACGTTGCTGAAAAGTGGTGGCGTTTCGCATTCGTCGCTCAACGGCCTGCTCAACATGATCCCGTGGATGCTCTCCGCGCTGCTTCTGCTGTGGCTGCCCGCGAAGCTCAAACGCGAGGGCGTGGTACTCAAGGCGATGGCGATGGTGGCCGGCGTCGGCGTGATCGGCTTCGCGCTGAGTCTCGTGCTGCCCGGTCTGCCGCTGCAGTTTGCCGCCCTCGTGCTGGGCGGGGCGTGCATTCCGCTGCTCTATCCGTGCTTCTGGTCGCTGCCGCCGCGATACTTCACAGGCGCCCGCGCTGCAGCGAGCATCGCAGCGATCAATTCGATCGGCAATCTTGGCGGCTTCTTCGCGCAGAACCTGATGCCTTACATCGGGAAGATCGCAGGCAACGCGAGCGCCCCGATGCTGGTGCCCGTCGTCTGTCTGACGCTGCTTGGTCTCGGCATGTCGATCGCGTCGGCACGAAGCGGCGCAGGCGAGCGCGTGCGGGTTGCGGCGCGGCAGTAAGCAACTTTCGACGAAAGGTATAGGACGGGCAGGCTGGCGCCAAAGCGGGGGGGACAAACGTCAGTCGCTGCCGTGCCGCTCAAGCATGCGACGACATTGGCGCCACCGCGCCTGGATGCAGCAGCGTCCTGCGGAATTGCTCTACCAGCGGTCTCAGGTTGACGCGATGCCACGCCGCCCATAGCGCCGTCCGATAACTGAACCACGCTAGTTCATGCAGCACCACCCCAGCGGGCGCATGGCGCCGCAGGCTTTGCTGGATCATCGTGACGCCGAGGCCCGCCGCGACGAGACCGAGTGCCGCCAGCGGCTCGGTGGCTTCCATCGCGATGTCGGGTGTGAACCCGGCTTTCGCGCATGCCGCGATGAAATTGTCGTGGCGCAGCGCGCCTTCTTCGTACATCACGGCAATCCACTTCTGCGCCGCCAGATCGTCGGGTGTGAAGCGCGACGCGTTCGCCAGCGGATGATCCTCGGGAATTGCGAGCAGCATGGGATCGTCGAGTACCAGCGCGGATTCGAGGTCCGGGTCGTCGGACGATAGCGGCTCGCAAACGAGCGCGATATCGAGGCTGCGCTGACGCAAGCCAGTTAGCTGATCGGCCGACCGGTAGCTGTAAAGGGCGATGTGCACGTCGGGCTTCTGCGCGCGCAGTTGCCGCAGCGCGCGAGGCAGCACGCCGGAGTGCATCGCGTTCTCCAGATAGCCGATGCACAACCCCCCTTCGTCGCCGCGCCCAAGGCGCCGCGCCAACGACTCCAGCCGTTTTGCGTGCGTCAGGAACGCCTGCGTTTCCGCGAGAAAGGTGCGCCCATCGGTAGTCAGCCGGATGCGCTGCTGCGAACGTTCGAATAGCGTCAGACCGAGATTTTCCTCGAGCTGGGCGATCTGGCGGCTCAGCGGCGACTGCGAGATATGCAGCTTCTCGGCGGCGCGCCCGACGTGCTCCTCTTCGGCGACCGCGACGAAATAATGCAGTTGACGGATATCCAGCATATAAGACCTCTTCGGACTCAAGTTTGTCGAATTATGTCTTAGACAGACTTAACTTGCCGTCCTAGACTCTGCACTACCGACTCAATCAAGGAGCAAGTCATGAGCATCAAGGACAAACTGCCCGCCGGCACGCAACAGGGTTTCGGCGCTGCGCCGCTGGGCAACATGTTTCGTAATATCCCGGAAGAAGAAGCGCTGGCAACCGTCAAGGCAGCGTGGGATCAAGGCGTGCGTTATTTCGACACGGCCCCGTTGTACGGCGCTGGCCTGTCGGAAATCCGGCTAGGCGATGCGCTCTGCGCCTACAGGCGCGACGACTACGTGCTGAGCACGAAAGTAGGCCGCGTGATTCTCGACGAAATCGAGGATGTCGGCGCGCGCGATCTCGGCGAGAAAGGGGATGTGTTCGCCTTTGGCCGTCCGAACAAGATCGTCAACGACTACTCCGCTGACGCAACGCTGCGTTCGATCGACGACAGCCTGAAGCGCCTGAAAACGGATCGTCTGGACATCGTCTGGGTACACGACGTCGCGCAGGACTTCTATGGCGACGAGTGGCTCGCGATGTTCGAATCGGCGCGCAAGGGCGCGTTCCGTGTGCTGAACCGTCTGCGCGACGAAGGCGTGATCAAGGCGTGGGGGCTGGGTGTCAACCGCGTCGAGCCGTGCGAACTGCTGCTCGATCTGTCGGAAGTGAAGCCGGATGGTTTCCTGCTTGCGGGCCGCTATTCGCTGCTCGATCACGAGCGTGCATTGCAGCGTCTGCTGCCGGCCGCTGCCGCGAAAAACGTGGAGATCGTCGTCGGCGGTCCGTATAGCTCGGGCGTGCTGGCGGGCGGCGCGCACTTCGAATACCAGAAGGCGTCGCCTGAAATTCTCGCGAAGGTCGAGCGCATCAAGGCGATCGCCGCGCGTCACAACGTGAGCGTCAAGGCCGCCGCGCTGCAGTTCGTGCTGGCCAATCCCGTTGTCGCCGCAGTGATCCCCGGCGCGAGCAAGCCGGAGCGTATCGCGGAAGACCACGCTGCCGTCAAGGAAGCGATTCCCGCCGACTTCTGGCGCGAGTTGCGCGAGCAAGGTCTGGTCGCCGCCAATGCACCGCTGCCCGTCA
Organism: Paraburkholderia bengalensis; assembly: GCF_037126505.1. Lineage (NCBI taxonomy): Bacteria > Pseudomonadati > Pseudomonadota > Betaproteobacteria > Burkholderiales > Burkholderiaceae > Paraburkholderia > Paraburkholderia bengalensis. The sequence continues at coordinate 125,076 of NZ_JACFYJ010000001.1, read as the reverse complement.
AGGCCTAAGGAGACTGACATGGCTCAAGCCAATGCGTCGATCCGCATTCCCGTTTCGCCCGACGAGGTGTGGCAACTGATCGGCGGCTTCGACTCGCTGCCGGACTGGCTGCCCTACATTCCGTCGAGCGAATTGAGCGAAGGCGGACGTGTGCGGCGTCTTGCCACGCCAACGGGCGATGTGATCGTCGAGCGTCTGGAAGCCTTCGACAACCGCGCGCGCAGCTACACCTATTCGATTCTCGAAGCGCCGTTTTCCGTCACGGGCTATCGGTCGACGCTGCAGGTGCGTGAGAGCGACGAGGCGGGTGCGTCGCTCGTCCACTGGAGCGGTGAGTTCACGCCGAACGGTGTGAGCGACGAGGAAGCGTCGAGGCTTTTCGAAGGTATCTACCGTGATGGTCTGCGCGCGCTGGCGGCATCGTTCGGCGATAAAGGCATCGCGTAGCTTGCGTGGAACCGGGCCCGATGATGCACCATCGGGCATTCGGGCCGCATGCCGCAGGCCCTGAGTCGTTGAAAACGGGTAACCGCTGGCGAATCAATCGTTTCGCCGGCGGGAAGGTCGCGTTGGCGCAGCGCGACTGATCGCCGTTGCGAGGGGCGCTTCACAAGCAAAGAGAAAATAAACCGCACCCTGAACCGGCTAGCCTGCTTTCCATATCTGGTCACAGGTTTGAGCGATGAGTGCCCGCATCCATCGGTGGGCGGAATCGCGATCGTATCGCGTATGCCAGGCCATTTGACAATCGAACGGTGCAAGCGTCAGCGGTACATTGCATGCGTAAATCTGGTCTTTGAGGGCATGGGTGCGCACCACTCCCGCGGGCAGCACGGCGATCAGGTTCGACGAAAGAAGAAGCGATGGCGCGCCCGAAAAATTATTCAACGTCATCGCAACTCGACGGCGCTTACCGGCGCGCTCCAGCGCGCCATCCGCAATGCCAACGGGATCTCCCGAAAGGGAGACGAGAAGGTGCTCGGCTTCGAGAAACTGCTCCCCGGTTATCGGAGACTGCGCGAGCGGATGATCCCGCCTCATCGCGCAGACCTAGCCCTCTGTGAAAAGCCGCTGAAGCTTGAATTCGGCGTCCATGGGCTGAAGCCCACCGATGCATATGTCGATATCGTTGTCTCGTAGCCGGGTACTCGTTTCCTGACTGGTTCTTTGACGCGAATTGCTCGGCACGTTACTCGCCATCAAGCACGAACTGCGGTCAATGTCGGTTCAGCGCAGCGGGAGCATCGTCAATGTGTCATCGACAATGGGAATCCGCGGCGCTGCCCGCAATGCGCTGTATGTTGCCAGCAAGCATGCCGTAGAGGGCCTTACAAAATCCGCTGCACTCGAAGCCGCACCGTTCAATATTCGCGTCAATGCGGTGGCGCCCGGCCCCATTCAAACGGAGATGCTCGACCGGATCACGGGTTCCGAACAAGGCAAGGCAACGATGCTCGCCACCGTGCCGCTACAGCGCGCGGGAACGCCGGAGGAAATTGCGGACGCAATTGTCTTCGTCGCGTCGGATAAGGCGAGTTTTATGACGGGGAAGTTCTTGGAGTCAACGGCGGACGAACGGCTGCGTGAAGCGTCTGGATTGAGCGCGCGGGCAACAGGTTTGTATTGGATTTTGCATTGCACACAAAATCTGAGCAAAAAGTATTGAACTGCTGATCCGTTTTGGCGTGGATCGCGTGTTTCGCGGGTGTTAGCTTAGCCACCGTATTCTCGGGTGTGTCGAAGCCCGCCCGAGGATAACAACGCGATCGACACAAAATCCTTCAGGAGACAGCAGTGAACAGGTTCCGCTATTCAGCAGCGTGTGCCCTCATCGGCGCGGCTTTGCCTTTCTCGGCGTTGGCGCAGTCGTGCAACGTCCCCGTTCTCAAGGTGTTGGCCCAGAAGAGTCTGGGCCTGACCGTCATGGAAAAGTCCCTCGCGGACTATCAGAAGCGCACGGGCACCAGGATTGAAATCAGCTACTTCGGCGAAAACGATCGACGCGCGAAGTCGCGGCTCGATGCATCGACGGGTGCGGGTTCGTATCAGGTTTATTACGTCGATGAAGCGAACGTTGCTGAGTTCGCGTCGGCTGGCTGGATCGTTCCTTTGCTCAAGTACTACCCGAAAGACGCGGACTACAACGACTTCCTGCCGGGCCGCCGCGACGTCGCGAGCTATAAGGGCGTCGCGTACTTTGCGCCGCTGATCGGTGGATCGGATTTCCTGTTCTACCGCCGCGACGTGCTCGAAAAAGCGCACATGCCCGTACCTCGCACGCTGGACGAACTCGTCGCCGACATCAAGAAGCTGAACTCGCCGCCGAACATGTATGGCTGGGTCGCGCGTGGACAGCGCGGCTCGGGGATGAACGTGTGGCGCTGGGCGCCCTTCATGCTCGCAGAGGGCGGCACGTGGACCGACAAGAACCAGCAGGCGGCGTTCAATTCGCCTGCTGCAGTGAAGGCGACGCAACTCTACACGGACCTCTTCAAATACGCGCCGCCCGGATCGGCGACCTACGACTGGAGCAATGCACTCGAAGCATTCCGTTCCGGCAAGGTTGCCTTCATGATCGAATCGACGCCGTTCGCGGACTGGATGGAAGACCCCACGAAATCCAGTGTCGCAGACAAGGTCGGCTATACGAAGCCGCCTGCACCGCTGCCTTCGGCCGCATACGGTCACGGTCTCGCCATCTCGTCGGTCGGCGCCAAGGACGAATGCACGCGTCAGGCTGCCGGCAAGTTCATTGCATTCGCGACGAGCAAGGAACAGGAACAGGCACGTCTGCGCGAAAACGTATTCAGCGACTACAACCGCACGAGTACGGTTCAAAGCGATTACTTCCAGAAGCACGTGAAGCCGCAGATTCTGGCTGGCCTCAAAGACACGACGCCTGTTTCCAAGGTCACGTTCTGGCCGAGCGCGCAATGGCCCGATATCGGCGACAACCTTGGCGTCGCGCTCGAAGAAATCTTCACGGGTACGCAGAAAGACGTGCCAGGCGCATTGAACGACGCCGCGCAATATGCGCAGGACGCGATGGAGCACGCACGCAAGTAACAGCGCGTGCAGGTGAGGGCAGAGCCGTGTCACGCCTCTGCCCGGTTCGATCCGTTCCGGAAGGCTGTATGCCTTCCCGTTTCATCGTCCGTCGAGGTGTTGCATGTTCAATCGCGGAAAAACCAGCCTTCCGTTCGTCTTTCTCGTGCCGCCATTGCTCGTGATGGCGGTGCTGGGTCTGGTACCCACTGTGGCTGCAATCAATCTCGCGCTGAGAAATCGCGTGCTGCGCTATTCGGATAGCGAGTACGTGTGGTTTCGCAATTTTGCGCGCCTGTTCTCGGATCGTCGCTTCGTCAATTCGATCGAAGTGTCGGCAATCTGGGAAATCGTTACAGTGGTTGGCGCAGTAGCGGTGGGGATTGTCATTGCGATCTATCTGTTCGAGCACGTTCACGGCCGCATGCGCAATGCGATCAGCGTATTGCTGATTACGCCCGTGCTGCTGCCGCGGGTATCGGCTGCATTTATCTGGAAGTTCATGTATTCGCCGTTGACGGGCATTCTCAGCTGGATGCTCGGACTCGTCGGCATACATGACACCGCGTTTCTTTCTGATCCGGGCCTTGCGCTTTACGCAGTCGCACTCGTCGATATCTGGCAGTGGGGACTGTTCTTCTCCGTGGTCGTGCTGAAGCTGCTGGAGACCTTGCCGCCTGAGCCGCTCGAAGCGGCACGTCTGGACTATGCGAAGACGTGGCAGGTCTATGCATATATCGCGCTGCCGATGCTGAAGGCGCCCATCATGAGTCTGGTGTTCATCAAGATGGTCGAGTCGCTGCGATCCTTCGATCTGATCTATGTGATGACCAAAGGCGGCCCGGGTGTATCGACGGAAACGCTGGACATGTACGCGTATTCGCAAGGTATCGGTTTGTCGGGCAAGGTGTCGTACGCGTCGAGCATGGCCGTGCTGATGATGGTCGCGACCACGCTGATTTTCACTTTTATCTGGAAACGGGTGAACAAATGGGAAGACTGATCCCTCGCAGCACGGTTCTCCTGTTTGGCGTGGCGCTGGCGCTGGTTGCTGTGTTTCCGGTGTTTTGGGCCGTACTCAATTCGCTGAAGAACCTGCTCGATATCGTCACGCCGACGCCGCGCTTCTTTTTCAGCCCGACGCTCGATAACTACCGGCAGGTGATTTCGAGCCCTGAGGTACTGATCGCGCTCGGCAACAGTTCAGTGATCGTCGGCACGGCGGTGCTGCTGGGAACGCTGCTCGGCGTGCCGGCCGCGTATGTGATTGCGCGCTATCACGTGCCGGGCAAGCGCGACATCCAGTTCTTTCTGCTGTCGCTACGCTTCCTGCCGCCCGTGGCCGTCGCGATTCCGCTGATCGCGATCTGGGTCGATCTCGGACTGTACGACACGCGCTTTTCGATGATCGTCACCTATCTGCTGACGACGCTTTCGACCATCACGTGGCTGTCGATTCCCGTCTTCCAGCGCGTGCCGCGCGAAATCGAGGAAGCGGCCACGCTCGACGGCTGCGGCCCGTACGAAGTGTTCTGGCGCATCGCCTTGCCGACCTGCGCGAGCACGCTGATGGGCGGGATCATCTTCAGCTTCGTGCTGGTATGGAACGAACTGATGATCGGCCTCGCGCTGACTTCTTCGCACAGCGCCACGCTGCCGGTCGTGGCTTCCGCATTCACGTCGCTCGGACAGGAAGTGCCGTGGGGTGTGATCAACGCTTCGACAGTGCTGCTGGCACTGCCGCCGATAATCTTCGTGGGCGCGCTGAGCCGCCTGCTGAACTCGATGCTCAAAGGAAAGTAAGGAGACTGTAGTGAAGGCACTTGTACTGGAAGCCACCCGCGAACTGAGTCTGCGCGACATCGAATTGCCTCAGGCCGTCGGCCCGCGGGACGTCAAGATCCAGATCCACACGGTGGGCGTGTGCGGCAGCGACGTTCACTACTACACGCATGGCCGCATCGGGCCGTTCAAGGTCGAAGAGCCGATGGTGCTCGGGCACGAAGCGTCGGGCACGATCGTCGAAGTCGGCGCGGACGTCACCCATCTGAAGGTGGGCGACCGCGTGTGCATGGAGCCGGGCATTCCGCAATTCGACTCGCCCGCGACGATGCGCGGTATGTACAACCTCGATCCCGCCGTGCGATTCTGGGCGACGCCGCCCATTCACGGCTGCCTGACGCCGTTTGTCGTGCATCCCGCCGCGTTCACGTTCCGCTTGCCGGATAACGTGTCGTTTGCGGAAGGGGCGATTGTCGAGCCTTTGTCGATCGGCCTGCAGGCCGCGAAGAAGGCGGCGATGAAGCCGGGCGATGTGGCCGTGGTCATCGGCGCCGGGACGATCGGCGCGATGACGGCGCTGGCGGCGCTGGCTGGCGGCGCGTCGCGCGTGATTCTCGCGGACGTGGTGGGCGCGAAGCTGAAGCACTTTGCCGGCAACCCGGCCGTCACGACGGTCAACGTCACCGAACAGTCGCTCGCCGATGTGGTCGCAAACGTGACGCAAGGCTGGGGCGCCGACGTCGTGTTCGAGGCGTCGGGCAACGCAAAGGTCTTCGAGACCTTGCTCGATTACGCATGCCCCGGTGGTTGCATCGTGCTCGTCGGCATGCCGCCCGGACCTGTCGCGCTCGACGTAGTGGCGATGCAGGCGAAGGAACTGCGCTTCGAGTCCGTGTTCCGCTACGCCAACATCTTCCCGCGCGCGCTGGCGCTGATCAGTTCGGGGATGATCGACGTGAAGCCGTTCATCTCGCGCAAGTTCTCGTTTTCGGAAGGCGTGAAGGCGTTCGAGGAAGCCGCTGCCGGTCATCCGGAAGACGTCAAAATCCAGATCGAAATGGACTAACGCCATGGCCAATATTGTCTGCAAAGGGCTGACGAAGCACTACGAGGGCGGCCCGCCCGTGCTGCATCCGCTCGACCTTCAGATCGACGACGGCGAATTTGTCGTGCTGCTCGGGCCGTCTGGCTGCGGCAAGTCGACGATGCTGCGCATGATCGCCGGGCTGGAGGGCATTTCGGGCGGCGATCTGTCGATCGGCGCGACGGTCGTGAATGAGGTGCCCGCCCGCGAGCGCAACGTCGCGATGGTGTTCCAGAACTACGCGCTCTATCCGCATATGAACGTGTACGACAACATCGCTTTCGGACTGCGCCGGCTGAAAACGCCGAAGCAGGAAATCGACCGCCGCGTGCGCGAAGTCGCGTCGATGCTCAATCTCGACACGCTGCTCGAGCGCAAGCCGCGCGCGATGTCGGGTGGTCAGCAGCAGCGCGCGGCGATTGCACGCGCGATGATCAAGACGCCCGATGTGTTCCTGTTCGACGAACCGCTGTCGAACCTCGATGCGAAGCTGCGTGCGCAATTGCGCACCGACATCAAGCGCCTGCATCAACGTTTGCAGACCACGACCGTCTATGTCACGCACGATCAGCTCGAAGCGATGACGCTGGCCGATCGCGTGATCCTGATGCGCGGCGGCAGAATCGAGCAGGCTGGCACGCCGAGCGAGCTTTATCACTATCCGCGTACCTTGTTTGCTGCGGGCTTTATCGGCACGCCGGCGATGAACTTCTTGCCGGGCACGATCGGGCGTTCGTCGGATGCAGTTTCCGTGCGCGTGCTCGACGAAACGTGGATACTTTCTGGGTCGCGGTTCGCGTCCTTGAGCGCCGGCCAGGATGTCAAGGTCGCGATAAGGCCGAATTACGTGCGGGTCGCCGATGGAAGCGGCCAAGCCGATTCTCTCAAGATGCGCGGCGTGGTGGAACTGGTCGAAATCCTCGGTGCTGACGCTCTCGTGACGGTCGACTGTTCTGGCGAGCGGGTCACAGCCCTTGTGCCGTCGGACAGCCTGCCGTCGATTGGCTCGCGTGTGACGCTCGAGATGAACCGCCGAGACCTGCATGTGTTCGATGCGCAGAGCGAGGAAAATCTCACGCTCGCGTCGGGCAAGGAACCGAGGCACGCTGAGGGTGAGCGGCCAACATCGTCAGTCGGAATGCACTAGCGCGCAACCGGCTACGCAGAAGAAGCCGGGTGAGCCGGTACGAAGGAGACAATGAATGAGTCCAGATCTGGAACTGGTGCACACCCGGCAGGATGAATCTTTTCGGGCATGGACCCACGACTATCCGCATAGCGTGGCGAAATGGCACTTCCATCCCGAGTACGAAGTGCACGTCATTCGCGCGTCGACGGGGAAGTTCTTCGTGGGCGATTTCATCGGTGACTTCGCGCCGGGCAATCTCGTTTTGACTGGCCCCAATCTGCCGCACAACTGGATCAGCGACGAAGGCGCCGACGCCGATGTGCCCTCGCGCGACCTCGTGCTGCAATTCTCGCGCGAGGCGGTCGAGCGCATGGTCGCCGCGTTTGCCGAATTGAGCCCGGTGCTTGCGCTGCTGGATCAGGCATCACGCGGACTTCAGTTTCCCGATGCGCTCGGGCTGTCCATCACGCCGTTCATGAAGGAGCTGTCGTCGGCGCATGGCGCGCGCAGGGTTGCGTTGCTGATGAACGTGTTCGAGGAGCTGGTCGGTTGCGCAGACCGGAAGCTGCTTGCGGGGCCGTCATATGACGTGAACGCGCAGCGCTATATGTCGTCGACGATCAATCAGGTGCTGTCGTACATCCAGCAGAACCTCTCCGGCAATCTGCGCGAAACGGACGTCGCGGCGCTGTCCGGCATGAGCGTGAGCAGCTTCACGCGCTTTTTCAAGCGCCACACGGGCTGCACCTTCGTTCAGTACCAGAACCGGCTGAGGCTCAACGAAGCCTGTGAACTGCTGATGTGCACAGACCTCAGCGTGACCGACGTCTGTTATCGCGTCGGTTTCAATAACGTATCGAACTTCAACCGGCAGTTCCTCGCGCAGAAGGGCATGCCGCCGTCGCGTTTTCGCGCGCTGCATCGGCTCAACGAGGTTTCGCGTCCGGAACATCGCGCAGCAGCGTGACGTCGCACCACATAACCAGAGGAATCAGATCTTGAGTTTTCTTGGAATCGACCTGGGCACCTCCGAGGTCAAGGTTGTGCTCACCGACGACGAATCGAACGTCGTTGCTACGGCTGGCGTCCGCTTGCGTGTGGAAAATCCGCACCCGCATTGGTCGGAGCAGAGTCCGCAAGCGTGGTGGAACGCGACGCTCGACGCCATCGGCAGCATCAGGGCCGAGCACGCGGCTGCATTTTCCAGGTTGCGTGGCATTGGACTTTCAGGGCAGATGCATGGGGCCACGCTCCTGGACCGCAGCGGCAATGTGCTGCGGCCGGCCATTCTATGGAACGACACCCGCGCTTACGCGGAGTGTGTCGAACTGGAGGCGCTGGTTCCCGACTCGCGAACCATCACAGGCAATCTCGCGATGCCCGGGTTTACGGCTCCCAAGCTCATGTGGCTTTCGAAGTATGAGCCGGCCGTCTATCGATCCGTCCATAAAGTCCTGTTGCCCAAGGACTATATTGCGTGGAAGCTGACTGGCGAGTTCGTGTCGGAGATGTCCGATGCGTCGGGAACGCTGTGGCTCGATGTCGCGCGACGCGATTGGTCCGATCGGATGCTGTCCGCAACGGGGTTGTCGCGCGACAACATGCCGAGGCTCGTGGAAGGGAGTGAGCCCGCTGGCCAATTGCGCGATGAACTTCGGCGTGAGTGGGATTTGACCGGTTCCGTCGTCGTATGTGGCGGCGCGGGCGATAACGCGGCGAGCGCCGTGGGCATCGGGGTCGTGAATTCGGGCGACGCGTTTCTGTCGCTGGGGACATCGGGCGTACTGTTCGCCAGTACCGCGCGATATGCGCCGAATCCCGAACAGGCCGTTCATGCGTTCTGTCACTGCCTGCCTCGCCAATGGCATCAAATGAGCGTGATCCTCTCGGCGGCCGCCAGCCTGCAATGGCTGTCTGCGCTGTTGAAGACGGATGTTTCCGAACTCGTCGCTATCGCACCGCAAGGGCGAGACGGCAATCCGCCGATATTCCTTCCGTACCTGAACGGCGAACGGACGCCTCATAACGATGCAACGGCAAAAGGCGTCTTCTTTGGCATGACGGGATCGCATCGCGCCGAGCATCTCGCCTATAGTGTGATGGAGGGGGTCGCGTTTGCGATGTCGGATGGTTATGCGGCGTTGCGTGGCGCCGGCACGACGCTGGAGGGAGCATCGTTTGTCGGCGGCGGTTCCAGGAGCGCGTTCTGGGGAAGCCTGTGCGCGACGGCGCTGGGTTTTCCACTTCATCTCCATCAAGGAAGCGACATTGGCGCCGCTCTGGGCGCGGCGCGGCTCGCTCGCCTCGCACTCGGGGAAGACGATGTCTCCGCAGTTTGCTCGATGCCGTTGGTTCTGGAGACCTTTGAACCACAAGCCGATTTGCAGGCCGAAAGTGAGGAGCGGTACGGTCGGTACCGACGGCTTTACACAAGCTTGAAATCTGAGTTCCAAACCTGAAAGGCCGGGCGCGTATCTGCGAAGTGGGCTTCCGGGCGGACCTCTATTTTTGCCAAGAAGCGAGAATTTTATGTCGCCCGGACATTGCGTTCATGTCTGCATCAGATTCGAAATCTTAACTTAACCTTAAGAAAAGACCATTGGGCATCGCCGAGCTTTTGTTTTTTTTATACCGGAAATCTTTACGCCGCATTGTCTTTTTGACTTTAATCGAACCAGCAATTACTGCACAATTTTTCCTTTAATGCGCTAGACGCATGAGCGCTAAGCCAGGCGTTTTCCCTGACCTTCGTAGCTCCCCAGCCACCGTACGGCTCTGTTCTGATGTACGCGTGCTTTCTGCAATATAACCCCGGCTTACTACACTGCTACACGGTCTGAGGGCAACCAGCCGTCGGCCCACGGACCGCACTTCAGTGTGCGACGCGTCATTTCGTTCGCGGCGGGTTCCTCGTTCGCATAGCACTCATTCACCCAGTCAGCGCTACAGAGGAGTGTGGCGCCGCAGCACGCCTTCGATTGCATCAATTCTCATTGTCGTTCCATATTTTTCGCGTCGAATAAAACTGACAGAAATGGTGCTATTTACAGGTTGATGACGTTTCGGAATCCATACATTCATTCAGATATCCATATGGATATCATTAAATTATTTGTCGATCTTTTTTACTGGTCCTTCTTCATCCTTGTCTCCAGTGCGAAGCAGTACAACTTGTGCAGTACTCAAGCATTTCCCACCTGTTTTGCCGCTCGGAGGAGCCAACTGATGAAAAAGCCGATACTGGCCTTGTTGTTGATGGCCACGGCCGTACTCGCTGGATGTGGAGGAGGAGACAACGGTTCGAATTCGACGTCATCCACGCCCGCGCCTACGCCATCGAAGTTGTTGACGAACATTGCCGTGCCCAATTCGAAAACGCCCGCGTTTAGTTTCGACATTGGCTACACGGAAGCAGGCAAGTACTATCTCGCGGATCGAAACAACAAATCCGTCGATGTCGTCGACACGAAATCGAACGCGCTAATTGCGCAGATTCAAGGTGGATTTACTGGCGCAGGCGCGAGTACAGATGCTTCTGGGCCTGACGGCATCGTCGGTGTAACGGGAATGAATACGCTGTATGTGGGCGACGTAGATTCTGTGAAGATCGTCGATACGAACGCGATGAAAACGGTCAAGACGATTCCGATCAGTACATCGGGATCGCGCGTCGACGAAGGCTGCTACGATCCCGACGATCATCTCGTCATGTTCGCGAGCCCCGGCGAGACGCCACCGTATGTCAGTTTCATCTCGACCACGACGCAGGCGGTCGTGTCGAAACTGGTCTTTAACGGCTCGTCAGGACTGGAAGCTTGCGTGTATGACCCGTCTTCGAAGAACTTCCTGATCAATAACGATGGAACGGCGTCCAACCCGGACGGCGAACTCGATGTCATCGCCGCCAGTTCCGTCACGTCCGGCACACCTGCTGTCAGCAAGTCCTTTCCGCTCGGCAAATGCGCGCCCACCGGCATCGCGCTCGGGCCGAACAGCGATGTGCTGATCGGCTGCGACCCAGATGCGGGTAGTGCGCTAATTACGTTGATTCTCGATCGCAACACGGGTTCGCAGTTGGCATCGATTCCGTTCGGAGGAACGGACCAGGTCGCTTACGATCCCGTGTCGAATCGCTACTTCCTGCCTGCGCGTCATTGGGTGACGGGCGGTACGGCAGCGGCGTCGGGATTCACGCCGCAAATGGGCGTCATCGACGGCACGACACGCAAGTTGCTCTACACCGTCGCAGTAGGAACGGGCGCGCACTCAGTTGCAATCGATAGCGGACTTGGACAGGTCTACGTGCCGTTCCAGGCAGGCGCCGGTGCGTTCCCGAACGGGGGGGATCTCGGTCTTCGCCACGAAGTAGGCCGCTCACAGTCGGGATTTCGGCAGTCAGAGGGCTTAGCCAGTGGACAAGGAAATCGTCCACTGGCTCTGTCTCGATCAGCGGGCGCACAGTTGGCGCAGGGCGCAGGGCGCAGCAGCCGGCATGGCAACGGCGTTTGCTGGAAGTGCGCTCGCCCAGGCCAATGCAAATGGCTCCGCGAGCGGCAGCTCCGCGCTGGGCGCGCGGCAAGTCGCTCGCGGGGGCGGTCCCACATAGCCAGGCAGCCATGTGCGCTTGCATCCTCAGACGTTCGGCGTGCCGCTTTGCGGATCTGCGGGTGTCGCCGGATCGGGACTCGCTGCCGGAGGAGCGTAGTTAATCACGTTCGGCAGGCGCGGATTACTCGTGTTGGTGCTGTCGCGCACGCGGTTCTGGATGGTCGTCGTGTCGGTGAGTCCCCAGAAATTATTGGAAAAGTCGAGCGTATGAACGGCGGCAGGATCATACGTGCCGTGCGACTCGATGACCGTCCGGTTGAGGTTCGGTGAGCTTTGCTTGAACAGAAAAGAGTTGTTTTTCGCGATCCCTGTCGGTGCCTGACCGGTGGCGGGGAACGCATTGATCAGCACGAGCGGATCGACCATGTTAATGAACAAGTTGTTCTGCACGATCACGGACGGGTCGAACGCAAAGGCGGCCGAGTCGACGAACGTGTTGTATCTGACAGTTGCATTGCTGAAGCTCGGATATCCATTCGTGCCCGCCTGATAGGTAGTCACGCCGGCCCGAACAATCGGGGTAACGTTCAGGCGATAGGCCTGGCTGTATGTCATGGAAAACGCTGCCGCATTGCTGACCTGTACGAATGCGTCCTGGAGCAGCGTGTGCTGAATGCTGACGAGACCACCACCCGTTTGCGGGTCCACATTGCTAACGGTGACGCCGAGTAGCTGAGCCTGATTGGTTTGTCCCACGTTCATCGCGCCCGCGACATCGATAATGCCTTTGGTCGGAATCTGTCCTATGCAGTCGACTGCACACGGCACCGGCTTGAACGACTCAACGATGGTACCGTCGCCCACCGTGAGGGTTGCACCTTTGGCGACCCGCACCGTTCCTGCAATGAAGTAAGGGGAGCCATCCGGCGACCATGTGGTGTCTGCCGAGATTACCGTCCCGTCGGGAATGATCGTGGTCGGCAGCGCATAGACATAGGCCGTCACGACGTTGCCATTCGGGTCGTTGCAGACCTTCGCAGGGTCGGTTGTGTAAGGCCCGGCGGTACAGGCAGCGGGCGTTCTCGCTGGCGTCGCCGACGCTGCGTTGTTGCTGCCGCTACCACCGCCCCCGCCGCATGCGGCAAGCGCGACAGAAGTCATGGCGACCAGTTTCGCTTTCATCCTCATCTCCCTTTGTTGAATTTTTTGGTCCAGGTCGGTCACGTCAAGACGTGCAGGCTGGATACTCTGCAAGCAACGGGTGCATCAGCTACTTCTTATCCGGCCAGCAGCGCCTCACTGCTATGGAGCAATGAGGCCGCATTTCTCTTCGGTTCGAGGCCGACTTCCAGCGGCAAGCGCTGTGTTTGACGGCCTTCGTCCGTCGCGATGGACTGCTGGGTCGCGGCGCGATATTCGGTTGGCGTCATGCCTGTTACACGCCGGAGAATCTTGCCGAACCGGTCGCCGTTGTTCAGACCGACGCGGCGTGCGATCTTGTCCGCCGGCAGCGACGTGTGGGTAAGCATTTCGCACCCGCGCTCGAGTCGAACCCGCTGCAGGTAATCGGACGGCGTCGTCTTGAGGTATGTCTGGAAATGGCGCAGCAGACTGCGCTCGCTCATCGCGCACGCGTCGGCCACATCCATGACAGACACAGGACGATGGCAGTTTTCGCGAAGCCAGCGAGTCGCCGAATGAACCTTGTCGGCCGCGCTTTTTACACCGCCGAATCCGGCGCCGTGATCGTGTTCGCCAGTTGCCAGCCGGATTGCTTCCAAAGCCTGCTCGTCGCCGAGCCCTGCACAGGTGATATCGAAGACCGCACGCAGGGCGGATAACACGCGATCTCTCGGCGTCTGCAATCCAGGTATGGTTCTGAGTGTCGAAGTACTTTTCGCCAGATGCGCGTCGGGCGCTGCGCCGATCAGGCGGATCGTCGAGCCGCTGTTTCGCATCCGCTGCAGCCACGCATTTCGAACTAACTCGTCCGACTGATTTTCCGACCGGTCTCCGCCCGCAAAAAGCACGTAGTCAGGCCGTTGGCCGCTGAATTCATGAAGGGCCTGGGTTGAAACGCGCAGCGACGCCGCGCAGCGGACGTGCCCGCCCCTTGCCGAGAGATGATGCACTTCGTACCTGACGCCAGCCGCGAGACGTTCGGACAGAACGTTGGCCTGGGCGAGAACCTCCGCGACCGTGCTTGCCGCAAGGAGGTCACAGCCCTCGGATAGTACGAGCGCAATCCTGCGCGTCACTGCCGGACGCGGATGCGATGCCGCGTCCCTTTCGATTTTGCCGGCGGTAATCATGAAGGCTCCCGAGCTATTCTTTTATTAAAAATGTGCTTATGTCGGCGCATGATGCCTCAGCGAAATCGCCTCTAATGTTAGGTAGCGTACAAGCGATAGATAATGGTCAGTTATTACATCGCATAACTAAATAAAGGAAAACATTGCACGTTATCGAGCACAGTCGCCTGTGCGATTGAGACCCAAAATCGGTCGGTTCGGTTGCGGCGTGGAAGAGGTATCTGACGGCTGATGGATGCCGAGGTGAAGGCGAAGACGAATGTTCCCTAGTTTCGCTTGCCGTGAGTATTGGCGGGTTCGCTACGGTCGTGCGGACCTTGAAAGCTCCGCGTGCGGCCGCGGTCGGCCATGCCTGCCGCTGAGACAGCGTTGTTCGTCGTCCGGACACGCGACGACCGGCTGGCGCCCGGCGGCTGCCCCGCGCGGTCGGCGCCCGACGATGTAATCGGTATGCCGGGTTTCGCCGCGGAGTCAGCGCCCGTTTGCGCGCCGGCCGCGAGTGGCGCGGCGGATATCGATAGGGCCATCAGCATCCGGAAAATGGAAGCGCTATTCATGCTTGCTCCTTTTGCAGCGTCCAGCCATTTATGCGCAAGTCTTAGAGCCCTTAACAAAATGAACGAAGGGGCTGTTTACTCTCGATGAATCCTGTTAACCTTTTCATTGTTTCGACGACGAAAAGGACATGGCTAAACCCATACTCGACGACGAACTTTGGGCACTCATCGAACCGTTGCTGCCCCCTCCCAAACCAAGACGAAGCCGTTATCCGGGGCGCAAGCCGCTCGATGATCGTGCGCTGCTCACGGGCATCCTGTTCATCCTGCAGACGGGCCTGCGCTGGGACCTGCTGCCGCGCGAGATGGGCTGCGGCAGCGGCATGAGTTGCTGGCGCCGTCTGCGAGACTGGCAGGCGGCCGGCGTCTGGGACCGACTGCATGAAGTCCTGCTCGCAAAGCTGCGCGCGGCTGACCAGATTGACTGGTCCCGTGTCGTCGTCGATTCCTCCTCGATCCGCGCAGTGGGTGCAGGTCAAAAACGGGACCGAATCCCACGGACCGCGCGCGACCCGGTTCAAAACACCATCTCATCACCGAAGCGCAGGGCATCCCGCTCGCGGTAATCCTCACTGGCGCCAATCGTAACGATGTTACCCAGCTTCACCCACTGGTTGGCGCCATCCCGCCCATTGCCGGCAAGCGCGGCCGGCCTCTTTCTAAGCCCCGCATTGCTCAGGGCGACCGGGGCTACGATCATGACAAATACCGCCGTCCACTACACGCAGCCGGCATCGTGACTGAAATCGCCCGACGCGGCGAGCCACACGGCAGCGGACTCGGCAAAACACGCTGGGTTGTCGAGCGCACCATTTCATGGCTCCACAACTTTCGACGACTGCGCATCCGCTTCGAACGCCTCGCATTCATCCATGAAGCCTTCATGAAAATCGCCTGCTCCATCATCTGCTGGCGAAAGCTGCAGAACTCATTTTGTTAACGCTTGTTATTCCGTGCGCCCATGCGCGGTCATAGCTGCCGTCGCAGGTCTTATCGACGAAGCGTGTTTTTCTGCACCGGAGGGTCTTTTACCGCTAACGCGGGCGGCGCGCGAAAGCCGCAACCGCGCAAAAAATACTGGTCGCGGAGCTATCGGCATCGACTGTGCTCGCCTGGCTCTAAAAAGGGTCGATCATCTGGTCGAAGTTGTATCGCTCTCGGACGAAAGCACATGCAGCAATGCGTGAGTTACCCATCGCTCGGCCTCGAGCCTTGTCAGAATGAAGTCTGCTTGCGTCTGGTCGAGCGGGGCGAAACTGATCGTGATGCGCTCAAAGTCTGCGCGCTTCATACAACTGGTGCGGGCGCCCTGCATGTGCGCGCCCGCCGCTGCCAGCAGACGCCACAGCGCGATCACGTGAAGATCGCCGCACGCCGCTTGAACCGTGACCCCTCCGACACGCTCACCTGTCTGTAAGTGACGCATGATGTCCGTCCGCAAAGTCAACGTCGTCGTTTCGAGTGTAGCGCTTTCAAAGCTGGATGGTGAGCAAACCAGCGACGGTTACATTGTGCTGACGATGGACCACGGCGATCAAAGCGCTTTCTTCATCGAAGGAGCGGGGTGCAACACATAATCGCGCCGCTCATAAAATTTGACGGCGTCCGGCTTGGCGTCGAGGAATACCCAGTTCATGTTTCGCGCGCGAGCGTCCGCTTCGGCATAGTCCATTAACGCTCGGCCCGCACCGCTTCCCCGATGACTCCCTGCAACGACGAGATCGTCAACGTATAGAAACGCCCCTCTCGCTAACGTGTGAACAGGCCGCATGCCAAGCAATCCGACGAGCTTTCCGTCAACGAACGCACCGACCAGCTCGTAGCCGGAATACGATTGTCGACTGATGGCCTGCAGAAACTCCGCTTCGTCCACGGAGCGCAACTGTGAAATAACGGGAAATGCGGTCGGCCATTCTCCGGGAGAAAGTCGTCGAACAGTGATGGCTGTACCGCGAGCAGGAGTCGTCATTGGTTTCCTTTTGCTTGAACGGATTCGCTCATCCGAAGCGTGGTTCGCGTCGTTAGCGCCGCCCGATATGCAGCGCTGTCCGGTCACGTCGGCCGCGCAGGATTGCGCAGGTCGAGCACACCGTCGCGCCGATCCAGCAAGTAGCGGGCGCGTTCGAGGCCCGCCCGTTGCGCTTCCTCGCGCGTCTGCCAGAACGGTCCGACGTCCTCGGTTTCTTCCAGTTGCACGGGATGTCCGTCGCGCTCGACTTCAATGACGGCGCGCCAGTTGTCGCGATCGTTGCGTGTTGCGTAGACGCTCACGTGGTAGCCGCGATACTCAAGGCGCTCACGTGGAGACTCGCCGGAGTGCGGTAAGGAGGACATAAACGGGCCTCATCGGAATATGGCTGCGTTGACGACGTCAGCAAAGAGCCAGCAAAACGCAATGCGTTGCAAGCGAAACCCGCGCAACGCGTCCGGTTCAGGAGATGGACTTGCCGCCACGCACAACGTAGTGGGCTATTCCTCGTTACCGACTGCCTTGGAGACGGCAGCGGGGCTGTCGAACTCCTCGTCGGGCAGTGCGGCAAGCGCTTCCATGACCTCTTCGTCGGCATTGTTTCCCTTCGCGGTCTTGAGCAGTTCTTCCTTCCTCGCGGGATAGGAGGCGCCCTTCAATGCCTTCTGCACGTCGATGAACTTGCGGATTTGCGGATTCTTTGCGCCGGACGCGGTCATGATCGATCTCCCTGTAGTCGGCTGCGCAGCAGCGCTGCCACAGCGAAGCCCGCGGCCAGCGCAACATATACGCCCGCCAGCGAACGGTTGGAAAGGTGTGCGTCGAAGCCCGGCGTGAGCCGCTCGGGCACGACGTGATAGTCGACGATATAGGCGGTCGCGGCCGTCGCTGTGGCGGCCGTCGCGGTCGCCACGGGGTCCGTGCGGGGTGCGCCGCGCGCGAGCCGCGCATTGGCCGCTTCGAACAGCATCGCCCAGAAGACCGCCGACGCCTGATGAATCGCGAGACCTGTCAGCGTGAAACGCAGACTGAAGCCGGTTTCGCTGAACGCGCGGCGCGGCCAGATGCAGTGCGTGACGGCGTTGATCGGCGCGAGCATCGTCGAGCCTTCGGATGCTGACCGCCAGCCCGCGAAGACCGCCGCCAGCGTGCCTGCCGCAATGCCCGACTGCAGCGCCCGACGCGATACCGGTTCGTGTCCTGCCTTCGGGCTGCATCGGGCGCGCCTGATTGATTCCATCGACTGTCTCCGTGCGCCGCCAGGTCGATTGGAGACGCGCCATGTCTGTGACGCTTGCGAACCCGCAAGCGATGTGCCGCACCTATGAAGCCGATATAAGCACCGATCCCCGCATCCGCATCCGTGCACGCCCACAGGCACAGCGCTTGCCGCATGCCGTGCTTGTCCAGGAGGAATGCAAATGAGCAAGCAGGATGTGCCAGGCGTCGGTCCGTATGGCGGACCGGCAGGCGGCTGGGGTGCGTTGCAGGCGGTGGCTCGCGCGCTGCGCCAGCAGATGGGCGTCGCGCGCGAAGCGAAGATGCTGCTGAAGGTGAACCAGCCGGCGGGCTTCGACTGCCCTGGTTGCGCATGGCCCGATCCGCGCAGCACGTCGTCGTTCGAGTTCTGCGAGAACGGAGCGAAGGCGGTGTCGTGGGAGGCGACCACAAAACGAACGACCCCCGAATTTTTTGCGCGACACGCCGTCAGCGAGTTGTGGAACTGGTCCGATTTCGACCTGGAGGACCAGGGGCGGCTAACGCATCCGATGCGTTACGACGCCGCCACGGACCGCTATGTGCCCGTCAGCTGGGAAGATGCGTTTGTGCGCATCGGCACCGCCCTGCGCGCGCTGCAGGACCCGAACATGGCGGAGTTCTATACGTCGGGCCGTGCATCGAATGAAGCCGCGTTTCTGTATCAGCTGTTCGCGCGCCGCTTCGGCACGAACAACTTTCCCGACTGCTCGAACATGTGCCATGAGGCGACGAGCGTCGGCTTGCCTGAGTCGATCGGTGTCGGAAAAGGTACGGTGACGCTTGCCGATTTCGATCATTGCGATGCGATCTTTTGCATCGGGCACAATCCCGGCACCAACCATCCGCGCATGCTCGCAACGCTGCGCGCGGCGTCGCGGCGCGGCGCGAAGATCGTCGTGTTGAATCCGTTGCGCGAGCGCGGACTCGAACGTTTCATGTCGCCGCAAGATCCCGTCGAAATGGTCACGGGCCGGTCTACGGCAATCGCCACCGATTACCTGCAATTGAAAATCGGCGGCGACGTGGCCGTGCTGAAAGGCATGATGAAGACGCTGCTGGCGATGGATCGCGCGAACCGCGCAGCACGTGGCGAGGGCGTGTTCGACCGGCCGTTCATCGACGCGCACACGGCGGGCTTCGACGAACTGGTGAGCGACCTCGATGCAACTTCGTGGGCCGATATCGTCGGCACGGCGGGCGTGTCGCGCGAAGAGATAGAGAAGATCGCGGACGTGTATGCGCAAGCGCGCGCCGTCATCGTCTGCTATGGCATGGGCATCACGCAACATCGCAGTGGCACGGCCAACGTGCAGCAGAT
Organism: Paraburkholderia bengalensis; assembly: GCF_037126505.1. NCBI lineage: Bacteria > Pseudomonadati > Pseudomonadota > Betaproteobacteria > Burkholderiales > Burkholderiaceae > Paraburkholderia > Paraburkholderia bengalensis. The sequence continues at coordinate 106,072 of NZ_JACFYJ010000001.1, read as the reverse complement.
CGTCAATCTGCAGTTGTTGCGCGGCAACCTCGGCCGTGACGGCGCGGGCATCTGCCCGCTGCGAGGCCATTCGAATGTGCAAGGCGATCGCACCGTCGGCATCACCGAGGTGCCACCGGCGCCGTTTCTCGATTCGTTGCAGCGCGTGTTCGGTTTCGAGCCGCCACGAGAGCATGGACATGGCGCGATAGCCGCCATCGAAGCCATGCGGGATGGCCGCTCGAAGGCGTTGATTTGCCTCGGCGGAAATCTGCCTGTCGCAATGTCGGACCCGCAAGTGTGCTTCGACGCGATACGGAAGCTGGATCTGGCCGTGCACATTGCGACCAAGCTGAACCGCTCGCATTTGCTGGCTGCCAAAGAAACATTGCTGTTGCCGTGTCTTGGCCGCACGGAACTGGACGTGCAGGCCGGCGGTCCGCAGTCGGTCACCGTGGAAGACTCGATGTCGATGGTGCATGCATCGCAAGGGTCGTTGACGCCTGCATCGGAACATCTTCGCTCCGAGCCCGCGATAGTCGCCGGCATGGCCAAGGCGACGCTCGACGATCCTTTGCTCGATTGGGACGGCTGGATTGCCGATTACAGCCGCATTCGCGACAAAATTGAAGCGGTCTTCCCTTCGTTCGAGGGGTACAACGAACGAATCCGCGAACCGGGTGGCTTCCGGCTGTACAACGCCGCGTCCGCGCGGCAGTGGAACACGGCATCGGGCCGCGCGCTGTTTGTCACGCACAAGGGCGTGATGGAAGACCCGCGACTCGGCAGAGCCGACGCGCTAGTGCTCGCAACCATTCGCAGCCACGACCAGTACAACACCACCATCTATGCGCTGAATGACCGCTATCGCGGGATAACGGGCCGCCGGGACGTCGTGTTTGTCAACGAACAGGATCTGGAGGAGCGCGGCCTGAAGCATGGCGATCTCGTCGACCTCGAGACGATCGAGCATGCGGTTAGTGTCGGCGGATCGCGCAGGCTGTGTGGACTGACAGCCGTCGCATACGACATCCCTCGGGGCTCAGTCGCCGCGTACTACCCCGAGGCGAACGGGCTCGTCAGTCTCGGCGACAACGATTCGCGCAGCGGCACTCCGTCCTACAAGTCGATTCCTGTGCTGCTTTCCCTTAGCCAGGGCGACTGTTTGCCGGAGGCGGCGGTGGCCGCGTGGCGTCATGACGATGTTCGCGACAATCGCACGGGCGCGGCTGTCGCCGCAGAAGACGGCGGGCGCCGCGCGGACCGTTCGACGCCTGCGTGAGCGCTCTCGCATGACGCCGTGTGGAACAGAGGACAACCATGAGCGTGCTGCGCTTCAGCCTTAAAAGCTCCGACGGTAAGGTCGCTCATGACGATGTTCCGCGGTCACGGGAACAGCGGATGCTGCCTTCATCGAACAACATGTAGAGGCCGGTGAGAGTCAACATGCGCATCGCCCAGGTTTCGACGCTCTACGAACGCGTGCCGCCCGTGGCCTATGGCGGCACAGAGCGCGTGGTCTCGTGGCTGACGGAAGAGCTGGTGGCAAGGGGACACGACGTGACGCTCTTTGCGAGCGGCGATTCGACGACGGGCGCGAAGCTCGTGCCGGTATGTCAGCGGGCGTTGCGCGAAATGGAAGGCGCAGCCGACCCGGCGGCGTTCCACCTGGCGATGCTCGAACGCGTCGTGCGCAGCTCGGAAGCCTTCGACGTGGTGCACTTTCATACGGACTATGCGAGCTTTCCGTTTGCCCGTCGCCTTGCGTGTCCTCACGTGACGACATTGCACTGGCGGCTCGACATAACCGGACTGGAAACGATGTACCGCGAGTTCCACGACATGCCCGTCGTGTCCATATCGAATGCTCAAAGGTCTCCGCTACCGTGGCTGGCATGGCAGCGTACGATCTATCATGGATTGCCGCCCGATCTCTACCGGTTCAATGCGCGCCCTCACGACTACCTCGCTTTCGTCGGGCGCATCGCGCCGTCGAAAGGGCCGGGCGCCGCGGTCGAAATCGCAAGGCGAGCAGGCACGCGCATCGAGATCGCCGCCAAGATCGACGAAGGCGACCGCGCGTACTACGAGCGCGACTTCGCGCCGCTGGCCGCTGAATCGCACGTGTTGTTTCGCGGAGAAATCGGTGACAGCGAGAAGAGCGCGTTTATCGGTGGCGCGCGTGCGTTGCTGTTTCCGATCGATTGGCCGGAACCGTTCGGACTCGTGCTCGCCGAGGCGCTCGCATGCGGGACCCCTGTCATCGCGATTGGCCGCGGCTCCGTGCCGGAGATCATTGAAGACGGGGTCACGGGCTTCGTCGTCGACAGTATCGATGATGCCGTCGATGCCGTGAAGAAGCTGCCCGATCTCGATCGCGTCCGTTGCCGCGCCGCATTCGAGAAACGCTTCACGGCAGCGCGCATGGCGAGCGAGTATCTCGACGTGTACAACACGCTAGCCAGGTCGGCGCAGGCTCGACGCCAGTGAGACGAGAGGCTGACCATGCGATTTCTTGCGCTTGCGACTGATTACGACAACACAATTGCGACGAATGGCCGTGTCGCAGATGCGACGTGGGCTGCAATCGACCGGCTGCGCGAGTCGGGACGCCATGCGGTGCTGGTGACGGGCCGCGAACTTTCGGATCTGATGACGGTATGCCCGCACGTCGACAGGTTTTCGCGCGTGGTGGCGGAAAACGGCGGCGTGCTTTACGACCCTGCAACAATGGAATCGCGGCTGCTGGCCGATCCGCCGCCGCAGTCGTTCGTCAATGCATTGCGAGAGCGAGGACTGGCGAACTTCAGCGTCAGCCAGACGCTCGTCGCGACGATGAAGCCGAATGAGATCATCGCGCTTGAATTGATACGCGACCTCGCGCTGGACCTCCACGTCGTCTTCAACGGAGATGCCGTCATGATCGTCCACCCGGGTGTGAGCAAGGCATCGGGCCTGCTCGCTGCACTCGACGAACTGCAGCTTTCGGCGCTCAACGTCGTCGGCGTGGGGGACGCGGAGAATGATCACGCGCTCATTAGCGCATGCGGCATGGCCGTGGCTGTCGACAATGCACTGCCCGCGCTCAAGCAGCATGCCGATCTCGTCACTTCGCTGCCCGATGGCCAAGGCGTATGCCAACTGATCGACGCGATCATTGCCGACGATCTGCGCAGCCGCTCGTCGTCGCTGGACAAGTGCAGGCTGCCGATAGGCGCGCGCCATGACGTGGCGGGCGCGGAACCCGTTTCCATCGACGCTTATGGAAGCGTTGTGCTCGTGATAGGCGGGTCGGGATCGGGGAAGTCAACGGCATCCGCGATGCTTATCGAGAAGCTGGAAGAGGCGGGACATCAGTTGTGCATCTTCGACCCTGAGGGAGACTGCAGCAACGATGAATACACCACGGTGGTGGGCAGCGCACGCAGTGCGCCCGACGAAGAAGAGGTGCTGCAACTGCTGCAGGATGCGCGAGGGCAACGCGCGGTCGCCGTCAACATGATGCGCGTTGCGCCCGGCGAGCGCCCGCAGTGCTGCGTGCAACTTCTGTTGCGGTTGCAGGCGCTGCGCGCCAAAACGGGGCGGCCGAACTGGCTCGTATTCGACGAAGCGCATCATCTGTTTCCCGCACAATGGGCATCCGCAGACGGAACGATGCCGGACTTCGAATCAGGGTTGCTGATTACCGTCAACGCGGATCAGCTTGCACCCGCCGTGCTGCGTCAGGTCAATGTCGTGATCGCGACGGGCGACGATGCGTTGGAAAGGCTCAAGTCGTTTGCGACGGCGACGGGCAACGAGCCGCCGGATGGGCCCTCGTCTGCTGTCTCGCGCGGCGAGGCACTATTCTGGCGACCGTCTGACGAAGTTGCCTGCGTGGTGACGCTCGAAAAAGGCCACAGACAGCAACGCCGCCATCGGCGTAAATACGCGGAAGGCCTTCTCATTCCGGAGCGTAGCTTCTATTTTCGCGGGCCCGGCGACAGATTGAATCTGCGCGCGCACAACCTCGTGCTTTTTATCGAACTTGCTGAAGGCGTCGATCGGGATACCTGGCTGTATCACCTGAGGCGGGGCGATTATTCGCGCTGGTTCCGTGAAGTCATCGACGACGACGATCTTGCGAACGAGGCATGCGAGATCGAACGGGACGATTCGCTCACGCCGAAGGAAAGCCTTGAACGCATGCGCGGCGCTGTTTTCCGTCGTTACACGCAACCGGAAAATCCAACCTTGCCGAAGCTCGAACCGTAGTGACCGAATGGACCTTCACGAAAGCCGCCTTTCGTTGCCCGAGCGGTAAATGGTCAGGCGATAGACGCGCGAGCATATGTTCATGCAATGACATGCGCGTGCCGCGATGTGCGAAAAGAAACGCCGCTCCCGTGTGTCCGCTAGGTACCGATGATGGCATCGGTGCAGCTGCGTAGCCCGACGTAAAGATCCAGATAGTCGTCCGCCATGCGCGCGGCCGTGAAGCGCGACTCGAACGCGCGGCGGCATCGTGCACGGTCGAGCGCGGGCAAGCGCGTGACGGCCGCCGCCGCGCCGTCGACATCGTCGACGAGCCATCCGCTTACATCATCTTCGACCACTTCCTGCATCGCGCCGCGCCTGAACGCAATCACGGGCGTCCCGCAAGCCATTGCTTCGATGGCGACGAGACCGAATGGCTCTTCCCACTCAATCGGAAGAAGTAGCGCGGCTGCGTGGGATAGCAGGCGCTCGCGCGCCTTGCCTCGCGTTTCGCCAAGGTATTCGACGGACCGGGAGTTCTGTTTCAGCAAAGGCTCGATTGAATCATGGAAGTATTCGCGTTCACCTGGATGAACGACGCCTGCGATCTTCAGCGGCAGGCCTGCCAGTCGCGCGATTTCTACGGCGAGATCAGGACGCTTGCCAGGGATGATGCGGCCGAGAAAGAGCAGATAGTCGTCTGGTTTCGTGTTGAGCGGGAACAGGTTGGGCGGAACGCCGTGGTGAACGGTGCGAACCCAGTTCGCCCACGGCACGGGTTTGCGTTGGCTGTTGGAAATCGAAACGAGGGGTGCGTCGGAGAATTCCCGCAGCAGCGGCCCGTGGTCGGACGGAAGCAGCAAGCCGTGCATCGTCGTCACGCAGGTACACCCTAAATGGCGCATGAGCGGGAAGTGGATCGGCTCGCCGTGAAAATGGAGGATATCGAAGTCGTGGCAAAGGCGTGCAACCTGTTCCAGTTGGCGCACATGGTGGGCCGATGTGTCCCAGACGTTCGGGTCTCGCCACAGTGCGCGTTCGCAACCCGCCACCAATGTCGCCGAGGTATCCGAGTCGGCGCTTGCGAAGAGTGTCACGTCGTGACCGCGACGAACCAGTTCCTCCGTGAGGTAGTGGACGATGCGTTCCGTCGCTCCGTAGGCAAGCGGCGGCACCGACTCGTATAGGGGCGCTACCTGGGCAATGCGCATGTCTTTTCGCCTCCCGTATCTGGCAAGGAACGCCGTGCGCGCATGTCGCCCGCGCCGGACTCGTGGCGCCTGCGAGATTCGTCCGCCGCGCGTGACGGCCGATCGGCTTGCTAAACGTGGTTCGCCATCGAGCAGTTCCTTGCATGACGTGTACCTGAATGAGCGGGGCAAGTTGCGGCAGTGAGAGAGGCTAACGATGTGACGGGGGGTATCCGGATGTGATGACTCGCCATTTGTCCGGCAAGGAGGCCGCGCAGGGGACGGCTCCAAAATGCTGAAACAGGCTGACGAGTGGCGCGGCGCATCGAACGTCGAGGGCGCTAAACCAGGCCCAGAGATTTTCCTGGACCCGAGGGTCCGCGAGCGCATCGTATGGATAGGCAACGGTTGCCTGCAGCATGGCAAGCCTTTCTACCGCCATGCGCATACGGGCCGTGTGACACGACTGGCCGATCAGTCTGTCGAGCGCGCGCAGCATCGCATTGCGTGTGCTCGCTGGTCTGCAATTGGCCAGCAGCACCTGCTGAACCAGATAATAAAGAGGTGCTCTGCAATCCTGCGGCAGCCTGGTTAGCAACGCGCCGCAATGGACATCCGCGACGCACCTTGCGTCCGAGGCGAACATCAGGCAGGCGAGCCTTGCCCATTGTCGCCGGGTAAGCCGCTGCCGCTCCTCGTTGGGATCGCCGCACGCGAGTGCCGCAACACGTGCATAGTCTTTGCGTCCTTTTGCCTTGTTGGCCCGTGTGCTTAACACCACGAGATTGCCGACAGCATAAGCGCCATCGTTGTTGATGCGATCGACGGACCAGTCCGTGTCTGCCAACGTGGCGTGCGTCAGTGGCGAGAGCACGACGGGACAGAAGTCCGCGTCGATGGAGCGCAGATAGTCCGCTGTAACGCCGGCGTCGACCGCACGTCTTCGACGTAGCGCGCCCACACGCAGTTGCAGCCACTTTGCCGTAAACCGATCACAGCGATGCTGCGGGAAAGGAAATTGCAAATGGCCAGCCCTGTAGCCGTCACGCAGCCCGGGCAAAGCAACGTCCTTGGGCGCCGTCCTGCCGAAGCGGGCGAGATCCCAACCGAGATCGAAGCCTATTGCAAAGAACTCGCTGTCGGCCATTCGGTGCGCGCTCCAGGTGGAGTAGAAAACGACAGTTGCCGCAACGCGCACGTGGTGGAACGACGAAACGTCGGGCGTCGCTTCAGGACGAGCAACCCATGTTCCGTGAGCCCGATGTTTTCGACAGGCCTGGAAAGCATGATCGGTCGCCTGGGACGAGGTGCGCTGTCGATCGTCGAGGTGGCAGCTAAAGCCGCGCAGGCAGTCGACGCGTTATGTCGCAACCTTGTATTCGACGGTCGCGTAAAGCAGCTTTCGCGAGGCGGATTCAATAAAAGCCGTTCTGCGCAAGCAAGCGGCAAACGTAAGAGCGTGGCTTTTCCGCCAACGCCAGGGGGCGGTGGCGATGGAGAACATACCGTCCGTATTCACGGCGACGCGACATACGCGCATTGTCGCTGACCTGTGGCGGCCTCTGTCCCTCAGCCTCGAGCGCGACCGACCCTCCTGGCCGTCCCGAGCCACGCCAGCCTTGACTGCGCTGCTCGTCCCTGCGGGATCGCCTGTACCCGGCGTTGCGGCACGCCGCTTGCGGTACGCGTTGCGCTCGCGCCCGCGTGCTGCGTAGATTCGAAAGGGAGGAAGCGATGAATGTGGCGAGGCAAGTAGTGTCGTTTCTCGGCTCGCGCGGCCTGAAACTGGTCACGGCCGAATCATGCACGGCCGGGCTGATCGCATCGTGTCTGGCCGAGGTGCCGGGCAGCGGGGCATGCCTGGACGTCGGGTTTGTCACGTATTCGCCGTCGGGCAAGGCCGGCTTTCTCGGCGTGCAGCACGCAACGATGCAGGCTCATGGCCTGACGAGCGAACCCGTCGCACGTGAGATGGCGGAAGGAGCGCTGCAGCAAAACGCCGTTTGCGCTGACGTGGCTGTGTCCAACACGGGTGTTGCCGATGCCGTGCCCGCGAGCGGACCGCCTCCCGGTACGCAATGTTTCGCCTGGGCCTACCGGAGGCGCGATGGGAGCATCGCGACGTTCACCGAGACGCGCCGGTTTTCGGGCAGCCGCAATGAGATCAGACGTCAAGCCGCGCGTTACGCACTGTCTCGCGTCGAGCACTATTTCAATGCCCTCGGTGCCCGCCGATGAGCCCGCACACGTGTGCCCGACGGGCGGTCCGGGCGTTAAGGTCAGCGACGCGTGTTCTCGCCGCAATAACGCCGCAATAACGCCGCAATAACGCCGCAGTAACGCCACAGTAACGCCGCAATAACGCCGCAGCGCAAAGCGCATTACCGATACGGAGATCGAACATGACTGTCGATGTGTCAGCATTCCAGCGCGACTGGCAGCAGCAGGTGATCCACGAGCTATGCGTCGCTGCGCATTTCGACGCAAACGCCGAACGCGAACGGCGTGTCGAGTTCCTCAGCGATTACCTGTATTCGAATGGGCTGCGTACCTACGTCCTCGGCATCAGCGGAGGCGTTGACTCGTCGACGGCGGGGCGGCTGGCGCAACTCAGTGTGGAGCGGCTGCGGGCGAAAGGTTATGAAGCGCATTTTCTCGCCGTGCGTCTGCCGTACGGCGACCAACGCGACGAAGCGGATGCGCAGCACGCGCTGCACTTCATCCGCCCGGATGAGGCGTTGACGGTCAATGTGAAAGAACCGTCCGATGCGATGCTGTCCGCGCTCAAGCGCGCAGGCGCACAGTACACCGACGACTTCCAGGAAGACTTCGTGCTCGGCAACATCAAGGCGCGGCAGAGGATGATCGCGCAGTACGCGATCGCGGGTGCGAGAGCGGGCGTCGTGATCGGCACCGACCATGCGGCCGAGTCCCTGATGGGCTTTTTCACCAAGTTCGGAGACGGTGCCGCGGACATTCTTCCCCTCGCCGGGTTGACCAAACGACGGGTGCGGGAGTTGGCGCGAGCGCTAGGCGCGCCCGATCAGCTGGTGATGAAGGTGCCGACCGCCGACCTCGAAACGCTGACGCCGCAACGACCCGACGAAGACAGCTATGGCATCGCCTACGACGACATCGACGATTTCCTCGAAGGCAAGTCCGTCAGCGACGAGGTCTTGACCACGATCCGGCGCTTCTACATGGCGACGCGGCACAAGCGCGCATTGCCCGTGACGCCGGACTGAACACAAGCCAACGTATCGCTGCGCTGCGTGGGCGGGCCGACGGGCAAACCCGCATCGAGCGGACCACGACGCGGGTCGCCGTCGCTGCTAACGCGCAGCGATCATGCCGATGATGATGCCGCCGAGCATCGCGTACGCGATCGACTTCCATGGACTGTCGTGAACGAACGCATCGGTCGATGCAGAGGCTTCGTGATAGCTATGCGCAACCGCCTCGCGCGCGTCCGCGAGTCGCCCCCTGACCAACCGCAGACGCGGCGCCTCCCCGCGCTCCTCTTCTGGCTTTCCGGCCGTCGCGCTGGTCGGAAACGAGTAGGTATCGGCGGTCGGCTGCGCGAGTACGGCCGGCGCGGCCGCCTGAACCGTCGCCTTGCTCACGCCTTGTTGCGGATCTGAAGCGCCCAACACGTCATTCGATTCAACCTTGGTATTCATCGCTGCTCTCCTCTCCTGATCTGTTGCCGGACTGGGAACTGTCAGAAGAGCAAGGCTTGTACCGCGAACCGATGTCTGCGGTGCAGCAACGGCCTCGAGCGCGATACGGCACAGGCATGCGGGATGCAGTGTGTCCCCGGTCGCCGTCGTGGTGATTGCAGCCGAGCGCCATGACGACGAAGATCCTGAAAGATGTTTTTATCCATCGGCTGTCCGACATTCACATTGCCGAAAGGCAATTGACGAAGTCGCTGTAGAAGTTGGCGCGTGCGGCGCTTTTCTTCTCGTACCGACGCCGCCCAATGGCTATGCGTGAACCGACTATGGATACTGCGAAGTATGAGATGTGGGGCACTAGGCGCCTCGCCAGAGAGAATGGAGATGCGCGGGTGCTGGTGGTCGACGACGATCCAGGCGGCCGCGGCGCCATCGCAGCGTATCTGGCACTCGAAGGGATGGAGGCGCGCGGCGTCGCGAGTTGCGACGAGGCGCTGCTGGTTTCTTCGGAGTGGGAGCCCGATATTGCGGTGCTGGACATCATGATGCCCGTCCATGACGGGTTCCAGACTGCGCGGGCACTGCGCGCGAAATTCGACGAAAAGATCTTGATCGTTGCTTTCACGGCGACGGATAGCGTATTCGTGAAGTCGCATTCGGACAGTTGCTGGCTGTTCGATGGTTATTGCCAGAAAGGCATGCCGCCGATGCACCTCGTCCGGGTACTGGAAAGTCTGCTAGCGAGCAAGCAACGACGGCAGTCGCCCGCGTGAAACGGATAGACGAGCGCCACTTCCGGCCATTCATCATGACGCGTTCGGTCTCCGTGGCCCGGAAAATCTGACCCGTCTTCATCCAGATCCCTCCGTTGCAATATGGGCGTTGTACGGCACGAGACGGCATTCCGCGCGCTAGCGCCAGTACCTTGCTGGCGAAGTTCGATGGACACTCCGCTGTATTCGGTTAGACTGCGGTTTTCAGTCGGCGGACCGGATGCACTAGCGTAGACGTGCGTTGAAGGTCACGCACGTGACTGGTCGACGCTAACTCTCTCTCACGGATGCATGCAATGGATAACACGCTTGCGCGGTTAAGCAGCGACGTTCCAGGACTTGACGAGATCTGCGGCGGCGGGCTGATCGCCGGCTCGTCGTACATCATCCAGGGACGTCCAGGCGCGGGCAAGACGATCCTCGCGAACCAGATCGCGTTCGCGCAGGCCCGACGCGGCAGCAAGGTGCTCTATGTGACGTTGCTCGCGGAATCGCATGACCGCCTGTTTCAGTCGCTGTCCGCGCTCGACTTTTACGACGCGCAGCGGGTCGGCAAGGATCTGACGTACATCAGCCTGTTTCGCACGTTGCTGGACGAGGGGCTCGATGCGCTCGTCGCGACGCTGCGCGGTGAACTCGCGCGCCAGAAAGCGAGCATTCTGATCCTCGACGGCTTGCTGAATGCGCGCGAAAGCGGCCAGAGCAATCTCGACGTCAAGACCTTCGTGGCAGAACTGCAGGGCCACGCTGCATTTACCGGCTGCACGGTGCTCTTTCTGACGAGCGCGAGAATCGACGAGTCCAGCCCCGAACACACGATGGTCGACGGTGTCCTGCAACTCGAGGAAAGACTGTCCGCGTCACGCACGGTGAGGCAGATCCGCGTCGCCAAGTCGCGCGGCAGCGGCGCGTTGGGCGGGTTGCACCTGTTTGAGATCTCGCAGCGAGGAATCGACGTCTATCCGCGCCTCGAGGCAGCGCTCGCGTCTCCTTCGGTTGTCGAGCGGCCGGTCACGGCGCGCCTGACCACGGGGGTTGCGGGCCTTGACGAGCGGCTCGGCGGGGGCTTTCCGCATAACTCGGTGTCGGTACTCGTCGGGCCTGCCGGCAGCGGCAAGACGACATTCGGTCTCACCTTCCTGAAAGAGGCGACACGCGAGCGGCCCGGCGTTCACTTCGGCTTCTATGAAACACCCGGACGCCTTTGTACCAAGGCGCGGGCGCTCGGAATCGATTTAGAGGGGCTGGCGGCGTCGGGCGCGCTCAAACTGCTGTGGCGTCCTCTCACCGAAAACCTGCTCGACAAGCTCGCCTACGATCTGCTGCGGGCGGTTCGCGAGACGGGCGCCGAGCGGCTCTTTATCGATGGCCTCACGGGCTTCGAGCGGGCCACGGTCGATCCGCATCGGGTCGTCGAATTTTTTTCCGCGCTGACCAACGAACTGCGCGCCGTCGGCGTAACGACGGTCTGCACGTGGGAGGTGAAAGAGCTGTCGGGGCCGTGGGTGACCAATCCTTCGCCCGAGATACTGAGCCAGCTGGACAACGTGATCGGCATGCAGCACGAGATGACGGGCGGCACGCTCAAGCGCAGCATCACCGTGCTGAAAGTCCGCGACAGCGTTTTTGACACGTCGGTGGCAGAAGCCGTCATTTCGAAGGAGGGCGCGGGTCTGCAGGTGACGGGCACGATGCCGGGCGGCCGCACGGCGGCCGAACGCGGGGCCGGACACTAACCGGGCGTGAGCCAGCGCATGACAACCCTGGTCGTCGTCGATGACGAATCCCTGGTCACTGACTTTCTGACGTTCTTGCTGGAGGGCGAGGGCTTTACGGTCCATGTCGCCACGAACGGCAAGGAGGCACTGGACGTGATCGGCCGCGTACGTCCCGTGCTCGTCATCACTGACTTGATGATGCCGGTGATGTCTGGCCTGGAGCTTGCGAAAGCGCTACGGGCGCAACAAGCATTCGTACGGCTGCCCGTCATCCTTTGCAGCGCTGCGGCGCATGCCGTCGCGCAGGATGACCGGCGGCTGTTTTCGGCAATCCTTCAAAAGCCGCAGGCGCCCGCCGCCTTACTGGCCGTCGTGGCGCAGTACGCGCGTGCGGCAAAAAGCGACCGCGAAACGGATTCTGAAGAGCCGTAAAGCGGGCGCGGCGGGTTGTGTCGGGACATGTGCAAAGCGCGCGTCCCTTCTCGGTGTCAGCTAGAGGATCTTATCGGTGGCGAGCAGTCCATGACGCGTGTCCTTCTTGTCGACGACGAACCGGAGCTGCTCGAAGCATGGAGCTTCGCGCTCGAATACGTCGGTTACGACGTCGAGCGCGCTCGCGAAGGCCGGCAAGCCCTTGCCGCGATCCAGCGTCAGCCGCCCGATCTGCTGATCACCGATCTCATGATGCCGGGCATGAACGGCGAAGACCTGTGTCGCGCACTGCGCGACGATCCCCGCTGGACAGACATTCCCATCGTCCTCCATACGTCGGCCTATGTCGGCTCGAACGACGGCACGGCGCCGTGGAATGCCGTCCTTCGGAAGCCCGCGCGGATGGAGGATTTTCTGGCAACCGTTGCAAGACTTACTCAAGGGTGACCGACCATGTTCGCCAACCGGAGCGGGAGTGGACGCGCCATCTGCCTGGTGCAGCAAGCGTGATGGAAGCGCGTTCAATCGGCACGGTGGCGCTTGCCCAGACGGAAGCGCAGATGCGGCTGTTCGACAGGTTGCCTGAACCGTATCTCGTGCTCGACGGCGCGCTGTCGGTGGTGACGGCGAACGCGGCGTGGCGCGAGTTGTTTGCGCCTGACGATCTGCGTCAATGCGAGCAGTGGCTCAGCACGCTCGCGATGGAGCTGCGCGCCAGCGATCGCCGCGTGTCTCCCGTCTTCCGGCTCGATGTCGGCGCGGAGGAAACCGACGAAGGCGAAAGGCGGCCACGGTACTGGCAAATGCATGCGTTCCTGCTTCCCGCGACGCCGCATGATCGGGCGCTGATCGCCGTGCGCTTCGACGACGTCACCGCCCGCACGTTGCAGGAAGACGAGGACCGGCGGGAGAAGGCACTGCTGCGCTCGCGGGCGAGGTTGCGACAACTTCTCGTCAAGGAAGCTGGCGAGCGTCTCGACGATCACGCGAGCAAAGTCGAATGGGCACTCGCGACGGCGGGTGTGGGAGTCTGGCAGGTCGACGTGAGGAGCGGCATCATCGACTGCAGCGAACGATGCCTGCGCGACCTCGGACTCGGTCAGACGGCCGCGTTGACCAAAGAGAGCCTGCTGGGCGAGCGGACCGGGCAGTTCGTCGCGAACTGGAGAGTGCTGCAATCCGGTCATCCCGTGGAGTTCGAGCTGAAAGTGCAGGCGTCGCAAGGTGCTTGGCGCTGGGTGCTGATTCGCGGTGTCGGCCAGTTCGACGACGAGGGCACGATGCGCTCGGTGATGGGATTCACGCTGGACATCACGGGCCGTAAAGAGCATGAACTGGAACTGGACGCAGTCGCGGGCGCGGAGCGTTCGGAACGCGAGCGCAGCGATGCCTTCGCAAAAGCGATGGATCAGTTCATCGCAGCCGTCAGCCATGAATTGCGTTCGCCGCTCAATGCGATCGTGTCGTGGGCGGAACTGCTTCAGCTCGTCGCCGACCCTGCGAATGTCGCGCGGGCGGGCGAAGCGATCCGGCGCAATGGCCGGCAGCTGTCACGCATGGTCGACGACCTGCTCGACAGCGGCGCGGTCGGCACCGGAAAATTGTCGATGAACCTGCAGCCCGTCGACCTCGGCGCGCTCGCCGCGACGGTGGTGGAAGACACGCGCAAGCTGATCGAACACAAGGGCTTGCAGCTCAGCACGGCGGACATCTACCCTTGCACCGTCATGGCCGACGACAACCGGATGAAGCAGGTTGTCTGGAATCTGCTGACCAACGCAGTCAAGTTCACCGATGCGGGAAGTATTCAGGTGTCGGTCATTCCAGAGGGCGACTATGTGGAACTGATCGTCCGCGACACGGGACGCGGCATCGAGGCAGACGCAATGCCTTTGATATTCGACCGTTTTCAGCAGGTCGCGCCCAACTCGAGCGGTCGCGTGGGCGGGCTCGGGCTCGGGCTGTGGCTGGCGAAGCACATCGTGAATCTGCATGCGGGCACCATCACCGTTACCAGCGAAGGGCTCGGCAAGGGCGCACAGTTTGTCGTCCGCATTCCTGCGCTGACGACGCGCATCGATTGACGCTTCGGACAATCGCACTTTTCTGGCCGTCGATCGCAACACACGTTCGACGCAATACGCAGCGTGACGTGAAGCGACGGTAACTACGCCTTCGCGCGCTTGCGAGCCGTGCGCGTCGGCTTCCCGGCGAGCGCGCATTGCTGGATCACGCGCTGCAGATGGTCCGGACCGGCCGTGATTGCGCTGAGCAAGGTCATCAGCACGAAATCGATCAGCTTTGGAATGGCGACCTTGGTGTCCGCGCGCGGCGCGCGGTTCGCCAGAAGCAGCGTGGCGAGGCCATGTTCCATGCTCCACGCGGCGTGGGTTACCAGCTTGAGATCGGTCTGGGTCCAACCCGTCTCGATGGCCAGCGCTTCAATCGTCTCCGAAAACAAGCCGAAAGAGCGGTTACTTTCCTCGATGAGTTCCGGATACGCTTGATGCGCGACGATGCGAGGCCCGATCATCAGGCCGAACAGCCCATTGTGGCGCTGCGCAAACTCAACATACACACGCATCATCCGATACGCTTTGGAAAGCGCTGTATCCTCGCTGTCACGGATGGCAACGCGCAGCGCAGCAAGGTCGCGATAACCGCTCGCCGCGATCGTGGCCAGCAGTTCGTCGATACCCGAGAAATGTCGCGAGGGCGCGGCTTCGGATACGCCCACCATGCGCGCGAGGTAACGCAGACTCAGGTCTTGTGCCGATACGTTCATGAGCGCGCTGCGCCCCGCTTCGATGAGCGCGTTGCGCAGATTGCCATGGTGGTAATCCGCATTCTTCGCAATAGATGGCTTGGGACTCACGTGACCTTCGTGCGTGGAGCAAAAGAAGGAATCGATTATAAATTCTGCGCAAAGAGCCACGCAATTTTTCCGATGCTGCGTAAGCAGGCGCGTCGCTACGCTTATTCTAGCGGGCTGGTGGTGCGGCCGGCTCCGCGCGACGAATACCCGTGCGCCCGCGTCGGCATCGACTCATAACGTCGGGCATCGAACCGTTACATCGTCGTCATGTGATCGCTTCCGGACAATCTGTTGAACGCCGAAAAGAAGAACGACCACGCCGAGCGCCTGGACACCGGCGATCATGATGAACCCGCTCGCATAGGTACCCGTAGCGTCGCGGACATATCCAATCAGAAAGGGCGTAACGAAGCCGGCGACGTTGGCCACGGAACTGATCAACGGCACGCCAACCACTAGTGTCTTGCCGCTGAGAAAGCCGACAGCCATTTGCCAGAACAGCGTGATTCCCGCTCCCGTTCCTGCGAAGCCTAGAGCAAGCAGGAAAAACGTCGCGGCGGTACTGCTGTGCCACACGCAAACCAGTCCCGACAGGCTCACGGCAGTGAAAACGGACGCCAGCGCACAAAAGACCCGTCGACGCTGCGCACTGCCCCCGATGCTGCAGATGGCCACATTGCCCAAAGCCCCCAACACGCACGCACCGGCGACTGCGCGGCCAATCTCTCTGAATCCGCCGAATCCCGCCTCGCGAAGTATCGTCGGCGAGAAGAAAAAGAGTGCTGCCGTCGCGGCCAGGAGGCAGAAGTACGCGGCGCTCAAGATCCAGACAGCGGGGTTGCGCAACAGAGGGCGCTCGTCGTGGCCGGTATTGCTCATCGTTTCGGCGTGATGCCGCAGATCGTCCTCGACGAGCGTCCGCTGTCGCGCCGAGAGCCACCTGGCGCCGCGAGGCAGATCGGGAAGCAGCATGAACGCCACGCACGCCAACACGACGGTAGGGATGGCCTGAGCGAAGAACATCCATCGCCAGCCCTGGAAGCCGGCCATTCCGTTCATATGCTCAAGCACGAATCCCCCCCGTTAAACCAATTGCGACCGTCGAAAAGAGCGACCCTGAGTGGAAGATGCTGAAGTTGCGCGTGCGCCTTTTCCCCGCAAACCATGCATTGAAGTACAACACGACGCCCGGGTAGAAGCCCGCCTCGAACACGCCGAGCAGGAACCTCAACACGTAGAAGGTCGGTGCGTTGTTGACGAACGTCATCGCGACACTCGTCAGTCCCCATGCGAACGCGATACCCGCAAGCACGGCGCGTGCGCCGAACTTCTTTTGCAATATCGTAGTGGGAACGCCGAACAGCACGTAGCCGACGAAGAAAAGGCCGGCGCCTAATCCATAGACCGTTTCGCTGAATCGCAGATCCACCACCATTTGCAGCTTCGCAAAGGCAACGTTCGATCGACCGACCCACGCGAGCATCCATAGCCCGAACAGGATCGGCAGTATTCTCCATTGCGCCGAAGCGTAGGCCTTGCGAAGCAGGGCGTCGTCATCTGACGATGCCTCCTCTGTGTGAGCCTGATTTATCACTTCCATTCGGTCCTCCCATCTCTTGGGTCGATACAGGTGCTGCGAGGCGTACTGCCGTGATCAGGGCTCGCCCGTTACTGCCTGCAACGCGCTTGCTTGCGCAAGAGCGGCAACGGGTGTCTGCTGCGCGGGCGGCGGCGGGCCGCCGACCAGAATGCCCGTATCGATTGCCTCGCGGATTTCGCGATTCGACAGCCCCGCTTCGCGGAACACCTGCTCGTTGTGCTCGCCGCGAAATGCGGGTGCGCCGCGCATGCCAAGCTGGTCGTCGGAAAAGTGCCATGGATAGCCGTGTATCAGATACGAGCCGCCGCGACGGTCCGTGATTTCGTGCACTGCACCCCATTGCTTCGCCCAATCGGTCTCGGCCAATTCCTTCAGCGTACGAATCTGGCCCATCGCAATCTTGGCCTCGTCGAGTTGCGCGTCGAGCGTCTTGAGATCGCGAAACGACAGCATCCACGTCTGGATCACGGCGTGAAGTGCCTTGTAGTTCTGCAGGCGGCGCTCAGCCGTGCTGAAACGCGGATCTTGCGCCAGGTCCATACGGCGCATTGCGCGCAAGTAGTTCGGAAACGTGTTGCTGCCGACAATGCTTTGCGCCGCCACGAACGCTTCGCCTCCGGGACCGACGAAATGCGGCCCGTCGGCGGCGCCGAGAATGCCGGGCTCGGCGCCCGTATCGATTCCCGCGAGATCGAGGTGGGCGCGCTCGTTGATCGACAGCATCACCGCTGCCATCGCGACGTCGATGTATTGTCCGCGCCCCGTGACTTCGCGCTTGCGCATTGCCGCAAGTACGGCGATGGTCGCCTGCAGGCCCGCATAGACGTCGGCATGCGAGAGGGGATCGGTCCACCTGCGGCCCTCGCTTGCACTGTCGAAATGACGCAGCGTGTTGTGCGTGAATCCCGTCTCGGCCTGCACGGTCGGGGCGTAGGCCATGCGCGATGCCCAGGGGCCGCGTTGGCCATAGCCTGTGATCGATACATAGACCAGCTTCGGATTGCGGCGGGAAAGCGTGTCGTAGTCGAGTCCGAAACCCTTGAGCGTGCCGGCCCGAAAATTCTCGACGACGATGTCGGCTTCGTCGCACAGGCGCAGCACGAACTCGCGCGCACCCGGTGCATTCAGATCGACGCTGATATTGCGCTTGCCGCTGTTTTGCTGAGCGTAGTAGCCCGACATGCCATCGCGATTCGGGAATGCGGCACGCGATACGTCGGGCCGAGGCGGCTCGATCTTGATCACGTCAGCACCGAGATCGGCCAGCGTGCGCGCGCAGAGCGGCCCCGCCAGCACGCGGGAAAAATCGACTACCTTGAGTCCTTCGAGAGGTCCGGCCATGTCAGTTCCCTTCGAAAATGGCAGTGCCCGGGCCAGCCTTGTCGAAGGCCTCCAGTCCACGTTTGAGATCCTGCGATGCCCAGATCGGCTTTTGCAGTTCGAACATCGCCTCGTCGGCGGCAGCCACACCTTCGTTGACCGCGACGCGAACGAGCTGCTTCGTGGCGGCATGCGCGATGGTCGGACCCGCCGCCAGTTCTTGAGCAACCGACAGCGCCACTTCATCGAGCTTGTCGTCGGGCACAACAAGATTGATCAAACCCCAACGTTCGAGCGTCGCCGCGTCGTAACGGCGACCGAGCAACGCGAGTTCTTTCGCACGCGCAGGACCAGCTCGCATCACCTGACGCTGGATGCCGCCGAGCAACGGATGCAGACCGAGCGCGACCTCGACCGAGCCGATCCTGGCCGATTCGGCGGCCACACTGAAATCGCAGGCGAGCGCCACTTCGAACCCGCCGCCGAGGCAGGTGCCGTTTACTGCGACAACGATCGGGATCGGTAGTGTCTCGAAGCCACGCAGAACCTCGAGCGGGTCCATCAACGCTTTGCCTTGTTTGGCAATGCGGTCTGGAAAAAGCGCGACTTCAGCGCCGGCCGAGAAGTGACGTAGACCACTGCGCAGCAGGATCGCGCGGGAGCCGCGTTTTACTGCCTCATCGAATTCATCGAGTAGCGCGCGATACAAGGTCGGGCCCATCAGATTGTGCGGGCGACGGTTCATCGTCAGAACCGTTACGCAGTCCTTGATTTCTGTCTGAACAATTGCTTCGTTCATTTCTGCTCCATTTCATCAGGTTCGAATGTACTTTTTTAGCCTAATGTTAATATGCATAACATTAGGCTAAAAGTTCATGCGATGATTCACTCGAATACGGGTGCGTGTCAGATCCGAAGATTGACTATTGCCAATTGGTAAGGGCACAGCGCGCCCATTCTTTGCGCGTGAAAGTGCGCGCCCCAGGCACAAGGTCGCAGCCGGCAAGGATCTCAATCATCGAGACCCGCAACGACGCGGGCGTCCCTTTCCGCGCCATCACCCAACACGTCCAGCGCTTTCTGATAAGCCTCGCTCGTGAACGTGGCGAGTGCCTGTTCGAAACTCGGGAATTCGACCACGACCGTCCGCTCCTTCAGGCCCGCCTGAAAGGCAACGACTTCGCCGCCTCGCACCAGAAATTTTCCGCCCGCGGCTTTCACCACCTCTGTCGCGATCACGCCGTACGCCGCGAGCTTGTTTGCGTCGTGGACCGCCCGGTACGCTGCCACCCAATATCCCTTTGCCATTTTGCTTCCCAAACGAGTGATGTCAGGTGTAATAGTAACGGCGTTAACATCGATATCAATGCGGGTTTTTCCTGGCCACAAAAAGCTGGTCAGGTGATGTGTTAACGATGTTAGCATAGGGCCAATGCGATGACTCGCTGCCAACCTTTTCGCGGAGAACTTCATGCCGTACACGACGACCAATCCTGCCACGGGCGAACTGCTCGCCACCTACGACGACATATCCGACGCGTTGCTTGAAGCGAAGCTCGCCGCCGCGCAGCGCGCGTTCGAAACTGACTGGCGCCGTCGTCCAGTCAGCGACCGGGCTCGCATCGTGTCGCGCGCGGCGGCGCTGTTACGCGATAAGGTGGACGAATATGCGGGCTATCTGACGCTGGAGATGGGCAAGCGTAGCGGCGAAGCGCGCAAGGAAGTGGAATCGTCGGCGAACATTCTCGACTATTACGCGAAGCATGCGCACGCGTATCTGCAACCGCGTCTGCTCGATGAAGCGCCCGGTGCTGCCGTGCACATCGAACCAATCGGCGTGCTGTTCGGTATCGAGCCATGGAATTTTCCGTACTACCAGATCGCGCGCGTAGCCGGGCCGCAACTGATGGTAGGCAACGTCCTGCTGCTCAAGCATGCGGAGAGCGTGCCGCAATCCGCGTCGGCTTTTGCGCGGTTGTTCGAGGAAGCGGGCGCGCCCGAAGGCGTCTATACGAATCTGTTCATCTCGATCGAGCAGGCCGGCCGCGTCATCGACGATGCGCGCGTGCAGGGCGTGACACTGACGGGCAGCGAGCGCGCTGGCGCCGCCGTGGCCGAGCGCGCGGGCCGCAATCTGAAGAAGGTCGTGCTCGAACTGGGCGGCAGCGATCCGTTCATCGTGCTCGACGATGCGCCGCTCGACTGGGCGATTGAAAGCGCGGTCGCGGGCCGCATGCTCAATGCGGGTCAATGCTGCGTCGGTTCCAAGCGCATCATCGTGGTCGGCAAGGAGCGCGGTGCCGCGTTTCTCGAAGGCTTCGCGCAGCGCATGGCAGCACTTGAGACGGGCGATCCCGCCGACCCTTCGACCGCCGTCGCGCCGCTTTCGTCTGAGCGCGCGTTGAAACTGCTGCTCGAGCAGATCGATCGCGCGGCTTCGCATGGGGCACGCATCGTGTGCGGCGGAAAGCGCGTCGCGCGCCCGGGCTTCTATTTGCACCCGACTGTCCTCACCGATATCTCGCCGCAGAATCCCGTTTTCGCCGAAGAACTATTCGGGCCGGTCGCCGCGTTCCATATCGTCGACGACGAAGCCGCGGCGATCGCGCTCGCCAATGGCACGCCGTACGGTCTGGGTGCGTCGGTGTTCACTGCGGATACCGGGCGAGGCGAGGGGATCGCCGCGCAGATCGACAGCGGCATGGTGTTCATCAATCAGCCGTTCGGCACGTCGGCAGAACTGCCGTTCGGTGGCATCAAGCGTTCGGGTTTTGGACGGGAGCTTTCTCTGCTGGGCTTCGACGAGTTCGTCAACAAGAAGCTGATCCGCGTCGCGCCTGTCGGCGCTTCACCGTTCGGCCCGCGCGGGCCGCCTGAACGCCCGATGGCAGCGCGCAATTTTTATATCCTTTGAACGAACATCATGACGAGCAAGACGATTATCAGTTGTGCACTCACAGGAAGCGACGATACACAGCGGCTGAATCCCGCAGTGCCCGTGACGCCCGAGCAGATCGCCAATGAGGCCATGGCTGCCTGTGAGGCGGGAGCGAGCATCGCGCATATTCACGTACGGGACCCGAAAACCGGCGCGCCAAGCACAGAGTTGTCGCTGTACGCAGAAGTCGTTTCGCGTATCCGCGATAGCGGCTGCCCGATATTGATCAATCTGACGACGGGCCCAGGCGCGCGTTTCGTTCCCAGCGACGAAGATCCGAACCGTGGAAGCGAACTCAGCACGATGATGACGCCCGAGGCGCGCGTGCGGCACGTGCTCGCGTTGCGTCCGGAAATCTGCACGCTTGACATCGCGACCATGAACTTCGGCAATCGCGCCTTCGTGAACGTGCCCGACCATCTGATCAAGATGGCAACCTTGATTGAAGCAGCCGGCGTCAAGCCGGAACTCGAGGTATTCGATCTGGGCCACGTGCGTCTGGCGCGTCACCTGATCGACACGCAAGGCATTCTGCAGGCTCCGCTGTTCCAGTTATGTCTTGGCGTGCCATGGGGCGCGGCCGCCGACACCGAGAGCCTGCTTCAGATGAAGCGCTATCTGCCACAGAACGCGCGCTGGTCCGCGTTTGGCATCTCGCGGGCCCAATTTCCGATCGTCGCACAAAGCGTGATTCTCGGCGGGCACGTCCGCGTCGGTCTCGAAGACAACCTTTATCTCGCCAAAGGGGAACTGGCGCCGGGCAACGCATCGCTCGTCAAACGCGCCGCGGGAATCGTCAAAAGCATCGGCGGGGAGGTCGCAACACCGGAAGAGGCGCGCAGCATCCTCGGACTTTCCCGCCGCCAATAGAAGGCAAGCGCCGATGCGATCGCGCCTCTATCTGACGACTCGCAATCAATGCTGCGTTGCGAAAGCATTGGTTTCAAACGGTGGCCTATTCTTGGGCTATCCATAACGCCGCGTCACTCATGTCGGGTTCTGACATGAAAAGCGCGGCATCTATTGATGCATGGAGACAACAATGCCTTTGTGGAATATCTATCATCCCCCCGGTGCCTACACGGCAGAAGACAAGCTCGAGATGGCGAATCGAATCGCCGACATCTACATCATTCCGCGCTTCTATGTCGGCGTTCTGTTTCATGAACAACCGAAAGACTCTTTCTTCATGGGCGGTGTGTCGCGCGACGATTTTGTCAGAATCCGATTGGATCAATTCGCCAGGCACATCTCCAAGGACGTCGCGTGGACGGAGTCGTGGTTGCGCAAGGCCAACGCCGCGATTGCGCCGTTTGTCCAGGAGCGGGGCTATCACTACGAGTTGCATGTCGGCGAAACGCCGCGAGAACTGTGGTTGATCGACGGCATTCGGCCGCCTCGGCCGGATACGGAAGCTGAGAAGAAATGGAAGCTTGAAAACCGGGCGTCGCCGTACGAGCCGAGCGAAGGTTGAATCGCTCGTTTTCCTTTGAAGCGACGTGGAGGCTGAACCGATCGACTGCGGTGAACGCGCGGCTTTCACCGCAGTCTCTGCCAACCGTCTGGAAGAGCAGCGCCGCACACGACGCCAGGCCGCTGCTGGTTTCGCGCAGCGTTGAACTTCGCGCAACGTCACCAGCGACGCGCGCCATGAATGAGACTGCGGTGGCATTTCCGGCTCAGGCCGCCAGCGCAAGTCGGCGTCCGCCGGGACCATTCGCCGCTGAAAGGTAGATCGGGTCCGCAAGCCCGGAATGCGAACGATCGTGCGCAACTGTGTCGGCGGCTGCGTCGGTTGCCGGGTGAGCAAGCTCGCCCATCTGCGGCTCGCGAAACGGCCGGAGCCACCGGACGAGCGCCGAACTCCGTCGAAACGGCACGCCCACTCCGTGCTGCGCCGCCTCCGTTCGCGGCACCCCAGTCCTTATTCACCACGGGTTTCAGCGGGGTCGCCCGGACCGCCCGAGTCACTGGTAAACCACTATCGCGCGTGGATTGGTATGCCATTACTGTCAGACGGGAAAGCGTTTACCCATGCCCTTCTTTTCGCTTCGAGGAGGCGCCGTTGAAAAGCTCCTTCTGCCAGTCCGATCCAGTCCCGCCATAGCAGTTCCGCGAATACTGCGCACCAGCCATGTGTGCAGGCAATCGGTACGTCCAATCGAACAAAAAGGAGGCAACATGCTTTCAGGAATCCACGTGCTTCGAGCGGCGGCGAGCGCCGCATTGGCGCTCTGCGCAGGCGGGGCTTTCGCGCAGGCTTCAATTGTTTCAGGGCCGTCCAGCGATCCCACCTGCATGGTCCCCTGGAAGAGCGACACCAAGTTCATCAAGTATCCGAAGAAGAACCCGCCTTACCGGATCGCACTCGTGAACGGCTATATCGCGAACACCTGGCGTATCCAGATGATCCGGACGGCCAAGGCCTACACCGCGCAACCGGCCGTTGCCGCCAAGCTCAAGGAATTCAAGGTCGTCTCGACCGGCGAGGATGTTCCGGCGCAGATCTCGGCCGTCAACAACTTCATCGATGCCGGCTATGACGCCGTCATCGTGAACGCGCAGAATCCCTCCTCATTCGGCCCCGCGATTCGCCGCGCGAAGAACGCCGGTGTAGTGCTGGTCGCTTTCGACAACACGCTCGACAGCGAAGACGCGATCAACGTCAACGTCGACCAGTATGGGCTCGGCGCGCTGTGGGCCAAATGGCTCGCGGGCCACCTGCCGAACGGAGGCAAGGTGCTCGAAGTGCGCGGGGTGGCGGGCACGTCGGTGGATACGGACCGGCACAATGGTTTCACCAAAACGCTGGACGGCACCGGCAAGAAGTGGAACGTCGTCCAGGTCTACGGCAAATGGGACGACGGGGTCGCGCAAAAGGCCGCCGCCGACGCGATTGCCGTGCAAGGTCATTTCGACGGCATCTCGGCGCAGGGCGGCGACACGGGCGTTGTGCGCGCGATGATCGATGCGAAGCATCCGTTCGTGCCTTTCGGCGGCGAGACGGAAAACGGCTTTCGCAAGTTCTGCGCGCAGTATGGAAGCCAAGGCCTGAAGTGCACGTCGGCGGGCACGGGGCCCGCGCAGGTGGCCGTGGCGATCAAGACGGCACTCGCCGCGCTGGATGGCCAGACGATTCCCGTGGCGATCAAGCTGCCGCTCGACGTCACCGACGATTCGATGCTGAAGTCGGGCGTCAACTATTTTCCGAACGACTCCGACAACTTTTTCGTCGGCAACTCGTTTCCGACATGCGGTATCAATTTCTCTGCGCAGGAAATCATGAAGCAGAACCAGGGCAACCAGTGACGGGATGACGGCCCGCGCTGTGACGGGAGACGAAGCATGCTGCAGGATGCAGAGCCGCCGTTCTTTCAGATGTCTGGCGTGTCGAAAAGCTATGGCGGCGCCGTCGCGCTGGATCACGCCGAACTCACGGTGCGCAGAGGTCGCATTCACGCGATCCTCGGCGAGAACGGCGCGGGCAAGTCCACGTTGCTGAAGGTGATGTCCGGCGTCGTGCAGCCGGACGAGGGCACGATGCATTTCGAAGGCCGGGCGGTCTCGTTCGCGTCGCCTGCCGAGGCGAACGCGGCCGGCATCGTCTGCGTGTATCAGGAGCTGTCGTTGATCCCCGACTTGAGCGTGGCGGACAACATTTACGCCGCGAACCCGCCGCGACGTTTCGGGATGATCGACCGGCGGGCCCAACGCCGCCAGGCGGAGGAGGCGCTCGCGCGAGCGGGCGCCGCCGACATCAATCCGCTTGCGAAAGTCCGGGACCTGCCGCTGTCGCGCCAGCAGATGGTCGAGCTGGCGAAGGGGCTGGCGCACGCGCCGCGCATTCTGATCCTCGACGAAGCCACCTCGGCGCTGACCGCGGCCGACGTCGCGCTGCTGATCGACGTGCTCAAGCGCCTGCGCGAAGAGGGGCTGGCGCTGCTGTTCATCTCGCACCGCATGCACGAGGTGAAGGCGCTCGCGGACGAATGCACGGTCTACCGCAACGGTCGCCATGTGATGAGCTTCGACGCCGGCACGCGCTCCGACAACGAGGTTGTCGAAATGATGATCGGCCGGAAGTACCAGCATGCGTTTCCTTCCAAACCCGCTGCGAAATCCGCGGCCAAAGCGGCGGACCAACCCTCGGACGCCCGGAGCATCGGGCCGGTTCTCGCCTGTCGTGATCTCGCATGGAGCGACACGCTGCGGGGCATCAGCTTTACGTTGCGGCCCGGTGAGATCCTCGGACTGGGCGGCCTCGACGGGCAAGGCCAGCGCGAACTGCTGCTCGCGCTGTTCGGCGTGTTGCGCGGCTGTGCGGGCAAGATCGAGATCAACGGCAAAACGGTGTCCATCGGCAGTCCGACGACCGCGCGCGCCAAAGAAATCGGTATGGCGCTGATACCCGAGGATCGCAAAACGGAAGGCTTGATGCTGCCGATGTCGGTACGCGAGAACCTGTCGTTTGCTGCACTCGACCGCATGTCCACCGCTGGCATCATCGATCGCGACCGCCAGCAGTCGCTCGTCGAGCGGATGATGGAACTGCTTGCGATCAAGTCGTTCAGCATCGACGCGCCTGTGGCGGCGCTGTCGGGCGGCAACCAGCAGAAGGTCGTCATCGCGAAGTGGCTGATGCGGCAGCCGAAGATACTGCTGCTCAGCGACCCGACGCGCGGCATCGACGTCGGCACCAAGCAGGAGCTCTACCAGCTGCTCAGGCGCCTCGCCGACGAAGGCGCCGCGATCGTCTTCTATTCGACCGACTATGACGAGCTGATCGGCTGCTGCGACCGCGTGCTCGTACTGTACGAAGGCAGGATCAAGAAGGAACTCGTCGGCCCGGCGATCACCGAGCAGAACCTGATTGCCAGTGCGCTCGACCTGCCCGTCGGACAGACTTTGCCTTCCACGGGAGTGGCGCGATGAGCGGGCTGCGGTACTGGTATGCAGAGAATCGCGGAGCGGTGTTCGCGTTCGGCCTGTTCGTGCTGATGTTCGCGATCTATCTCGTCAACTATCCGTCGGCGTTGTCGGCCAACGTATTTCAGACGGCGGCGAACAAGGCGGTTCTGCTCGCGCTCGTCTCGATGGGCCAGGCGCTCGTCGTGCTGACGGCCGGCATCGACCTGTCGATCGGCATGACGCTGGTGCTGACGAACTGCATCGGCTCGTGGATCGTCTCGGGCGACTCGCTGCACAGCGCGTTCGGCATCGCCGGCGTGCTCGGGGCGGGTGCGCTGTGCGGCGCGCTGAACGGCGTGATCATCATTTTCGGCCGGCTGCAGCCCATCGTGACGACGATTGCGACGGGCGCCGTCTTCTACGGATTGGCGCTGCTGCTGCGCCCCGTGCCAGGCGGATCGATCAACGAGAACCTCGCCGACGCACTGACGGGTAAGGTCGTAGGCGTTCTGCCAGCGAGCCTGCTGATCCTGCTCGCCACGATCGTGATCGTGTGGATTCCTTTCAAACGCTCGGCGATCGGACGAGCGGCGTACGCGACGGGATCGTCCGAACCCGCGGCTTTCCTGTCCGGCATGCCGATCCGCCGCGCGAAGTTCGCGAGCTATACGCTGGCCGGCCTGCTCGCGGCAGTCGGCGGTCTGTTTCTGACGTTCTTCACGGACACCGGCGAAGCGAACCTCGGCAGCGCGAACTCGTACACGCTGTTTTCGATCGCGGCGGTGGTGATCGGCGGCGTGTCGCTGCTCGGCGGCAAGGGCAGCGCGATCGGCGCGATCTTCGGCGCATTCGCGTTCCGCTCCATCGGCGATCTGCTGTTCGTGTTCAATGTCGATGCGCTGTGGCAGCCGCTATTTCAAGGTGTGATTCTTCTGCTTGCTGTCGCGATCGGCGCGTGCGGATTGTTCCGGGTACGCAACCGTCTGGAGTGGTTTCAATGAGCCAGGCTTCCGCGAGCGGCCGCACCACATTCGTGTCGAGGCTCACCCGCAGAATCGACAAGCCGATCGTGATCGCATTCGCGTGCATCGTCGCGCTGCTGCTCGTGGGCGGGATGTTTTCGCGCAACTTCACGTCGCCGGAATACATCCTGCTGCAACTGAAGGTCGGCGCATTCCTCGGCATCATCGCGACGGGCCTGATGATGGTGATCCTGCTCGGCCACATCGACCTGTCGCTGCCGTGGACGATCACCGTCGGCGCGATGATGGCGTGCGCGGTCGCGGGGCACGGCGATCTCGGGCGCGTTCTCGCGATTCCGGCCGGGATCGGTTGCGGCGTGCTGATCGGCATCGTCAACGGCATCCTCGTCGCACTGCTGCGCATCCCGTCGATGATCGCGACGCTTGCGACCAATGCGGTCGCGCAGGGCATCATGATTGTCTATACGGGTGGATCGTCGCCGCAGGATTCCGCGCCCGAGGTGATGCGCTGGCTTGCGGCGGGCTGGCTGGTACCGGGCGTGCCGAATGCCGTCGCGCTGTGGGTGGTGATCGGCGGCGCCACGATGTTCCTGTTGTCGCGCACGACCTTCGGCCGCACGCTTTACGCGATCGGCAACACCGAGCGCGCGGCGTATCTTTCCGGCATCGATACGCGGCTCGTCACGGTGACCGCCTTCGCCGTGTGCAGTGGGTTCGCCGCGTTCGGCGGCGTACTGCTCGCGGGCTATGCGTCGAAGGCCGCACAGTCGATGGGCGACGCTTACCTGTTGCCGGCGATTGCGGCGGTCGTGCTCGGGGGCACGTCGATTCTGGGTGGACGCGGTTCATACCTGGGCACGGTGGCGGGCGCGATCCTCATCACACTGCTGCAATCGATCCTCTCGGTCGCGCAGATGCCGGAGGCGGGGCGTCAGATCATCTACGGCGTGGTGATCGCGGCGATGCTGCTGTTGTATGGGCGAAGCAAGCGAGAGGCGTAGGGCGGAGAGAATGTGCTTTTCGCTTGTTGCTTGGAGGTTATCGGCCGTTGCCGCACTTATGGGGTTGCCGTGCAAGGACAGAACTAAAAATCAGGTCTGGGGTCGGTGACAGTCGCACCACTTCGATTAGAGTGGTAGTTGGCAATGCTCTCTGATTCTGTGCGCGAGTCGTAGCCTTGCCCCTCACCGGAGTCAAAAATGGACCGGACGATCACTTACAGAGGGTTCGAAATCAGTGTCATACTGACCCCATCCTCTGAAGGCGAAGATTTGTATGACGTGAAAATGCAGGTAAAGGGTGGCGAGAAACTGGCCATCATCGGTGAGAGCGGGAGGGCTGTCATGCTTCGTCACGGCCCGTTTACCGCCCGATGGGCCTATCTGATCGGGGAAGTCGCTGGGCAAGCCGCAATAGATTTGCTGTTCGCGAACGCAGATTGACCAAGCGGCGGCACTCCATCCGACAAAGCCATTCGAGTCGACTGGACGCCGCAACCTAACCGAAACGGTGCTGGTGCCGCTAGTGGCACGAAAAGTTCGCTAGCGAGCTTTCCATCAAGAATCTGAGCCGCGACACTATTGGATGTCGTAGAGCGCAGAACGCAACAGTTCAGATGACCGCACTAAGGGCGGATAATCGCTTGTAAAAACATTCGGCTAATGCAGTTGATCAGGACAGACGATGTACCTGTTCTGTGGGCCGCCTTTATACACTGTCCTCGCAAACGCCAGAATCTCATCGCGGTTGCGGTCGAACGCTGCCAGCAACGAGGACTCGTCGCCGTCCTTGCTGGGATTCAGTTTGGCAAGTACCACATCGTCGATCTGGAAGACAATCTCGCGCGCATTGTCGTAACCCCAGAAATAGACGCAATGCCTGGATTCGTCGTGGACCCTGGTCGGATTTGGAAAATTGATCATCGTCTTCGCTTTTGTCATTTATTTACCGTCACAAGAATACCGCCATTTGCCAGCATTGACGTCAAGGCGTGCGTCCATCTCACGACGCCTTTGCTCCCGGTCTATTTCGGCCTTCTGTTGAGCGGCAACACGTACTCTCTGCTGCGCAGCGTAGTCGCTTTGCTTTGCAGGCGCGACCTGATAAACCTTGCTTTTCGTTTGCATGCCGGAACCCAAAAAGTTTGAATGATTTTTCACCCGACGAAACGAGCGGCCTACCGACTCGGGCGTTTCATTGCCTCGGCCTCTGTCGCCGCATGACGTTCTTCGCTTGCCTCGATGGGTTCCATTGACTCATCGAGAGAAGCTGTTGCCCGTTCTGCAGCAGAATGGTCGTAATCTAAATCTCCGCTGAATGCCTCGTCTTCGTCGTCGGGAGGCGCGAGCATATCGTTGAGCATCGCGTCAAGCTCAGGCGTGTCCCAAGGCGCGCCGCGTTGTCTTCTGCCCTTTATGTAGTCGAATTTCTGCGTCCTGCTCTGCTGTCAATGGCAGACCGCGAAATGTGGTTTGGGGCGTTGCTTCTGACATGGTGAAGCTCCTTGAGCGGCCATGTTCGGGTGCGGTTTATCGTGTGATCCGCCGGACTACCGATGATAGTGAGAGAGGTACAACCCATCCTACACGCATCGGTGAGGATGTATAGGGATATTTTCGGCCATTAATCCGCTTTGCTTCTGGACGAGCGACACGGAGTGGGTCGATCAGACGATCACCCAAAGGCCGACGATATGTATGTATCAGCCTCATGCATTTGACGAGACGATGTATCTGTTGCGCAGGCCGCCTATGTACACCGTTCTCCCAATCGCTGGAGGAAATTAAACGCCGATCAGTACAGCTTTCTCGGCGGAAGCGAGCGCCGGATCTGCTTGCGTAATCGTGTCACTGCTGCCGCTTTCTTGCGCTTGCGTTCGGTCGTCGGTTTCTCATACGCGGTGCGCGCACGCAACTCCTGAATTAGTCCCGTGTGTTGGATCGAACGGCGGAAGCGCCGCAGCGCAACGTCGAGAGGCTCGTCAGGTTTGAGGATAACGGTAGTCAGATCATTCCTTTTTGTGCGTTGTGCAGCAGTGGAGCGCCCATGAGCGGGTTGCCGGATAGGGGATGAGTAAATCGTTCACATGTCAGCGACTGAGGCACCGGCCACTTTCCCATCGACGATGTCCTCGCCTTGCCGGTATGCAGCGCGCCGAGCGGTACCAAAATCCGAAAACGCTTGCAGCCTTTCCAGCCTGAAAACACGCGATGCTCCGGCAACGCCAGCCGTGTCCGGTCTGCAAATGCGCACTGCTACGTCATAGCCTTCCGCATAGCGTGAATGTCTGTCGAAGTGGCTGAAGGTACGCGCGAAAACAAGGGGATGTAGCTCAAAACCCCTGTAAAGGAGGAGCAGGTTGGCGGGCATCGTTGTTCCTCGACCTCGGCAAGGGGTGCCTCACTATACACGCGAATCCGCGGAGACCGATCTTTTATTGCAACCAACGTGTGCCGCGGAACGTCTGCTGGCACGTGAGGGCCGTTGCTGCCGGTCGACGAACAGAACATTAGTTATCCCATTCAGGTCGCGGACGTGTCAGACAGGCTTTGCACGCTTGCTGGCTGGTAGCGGAGGTGGGCTGAGCGGCTGCTCTGGTTCTGCATGGGGCTATATCGACGCTTGAGATGACGCGAGCGCGGCTCATCTCGTTCGTGTTCGCGCTCGGGAATGTGTCAGCTGGGCGGACCTGCTGAAACAGTTACAAGATAACGATTGACGCTGACGAGGTGCGGCGGTTAGTCTACCGCCTGAAGTTCAAGAAGTTCGATTGCTGTTCATCAATTGTTCGCTATTCAGCGATATTCGTTGTCCTCTCCCTCCTTGATGCTTCACTCGCTCATTAGTCGAGCACACCTCCGTTTTTTTAATTCAAGGATTCTCCATGGAAACCGGTATCGTTAAATGGTTCAACGACAGCAAAGGCTTCGGCTTCATCACACCGGACAAGGGCGGCGACGATCTATTCGCTCACTTTTCCGAAATCACGGGCGACGGCTTCAAGACGCTGGCTGAAAACCAGAAGGTGAGCTTCGAAACCAAGAAGGGACCGAAGGGTCTGCAAGCGGCTAATATCAAGCCGCTGTAACGGGCGCCGAACCGGCAGATTCAGAGGGGCACGCTCGTACCAGCGAGGAGGCATGCTCCTCGCGAGGTCGTGGCCAACCGGCGTCCGTTGCGCTAAAGCGCCCGGCCTCCGCCGATGGTTTCCATTCGCAACCGCTAAACGCCTCGTTGCGTACTGGTCTGCCCAGGTAGCGGCAACGCGGTATTTCGTGCTCCGACTGTGTCGCCGTAGGTTTCCACGGTTATCGCAGCACGCACACACTCCGCGCGACATTCGCGCGCTCCGACATCATTAAAACTACAATGAAAGACGAACATATTCAGCATTACAACGGCTATGCCGTCCAACCCTCGGCGCATCGTTTGCCCGACGGGAGCTTTTCATCCAATCTCCTGCTCGAACGTGCCGATAGCGTGCACGGTGATTGCCGATACCGCTTTTATTCGCTCGATTACTTCATGAATGAAGAGCAGGCGCTGCAGCACTCGACACGATGGGGACGCAACTGGGTCGACAGCCGCGGTTAAGGGTGGCGCCGTCATTCAAGAACACGGACGGCCTCAGCAACCGAGCCGATGCGCGCAAATGCCTCGATGCATCACCCGCCAAATGCTGAATCTTTTCATGCATTGGCTGGGGCGCCGCCACGCGCCGGATGGCCGCGCCACCGTCGACATGATCGAATCGCGTCCTAAGTCGAGCAACACGGTGCCAGGCGAATGTTTTCTGACGGTCGAATTCCGGCATCCCGATGCGCAGGTGCTCGATCAGATGGATGCCGGGGCATTGGACAAAGAGTCGCCTCATATGATTTCGACATGAACTGCACACAACCTCGTCCACTACATCGCCAAAATTTCCCTCACTGCGCTATCGATGAAGTTCACATCGACGGGATTGGCTGCAGGGCCGCCCGCAAAATGTCCCCACACCGACTCGATAGGACGCAGCTGTGCATTAGGCATCTTCGAAACCTCATATTCACTATCTTCCGGCGGGAAATACAGATCTGTGCGACCGGGCATAACAATGGCTTTTGCAGTGATACTGCCTAATGCCCGATCGAAATCTCCGTTGTAAAGTGAATTTGCAGAAATATCGCCGTTCTGCCAGCTCCACATCATCGACAGAATATTGTTGGCATCCTTCCTCAAGAAATCGCCCTCCCAGAACTGAGTAATAAAGTCCTCGAGCGATCCATACCCCATCGCTTCCATGTCGAGCCGTTGACGTAGAAACGCCTGGGAAAATCCCCAACCGGCAAACACGCGTGCAGCGGCGCGCATTCCACGCGTCGGTGGCGCATCGTAGAAGCCGTTCCTGAACTCGGGGTCCAGCAACAACGGCGCCTTAAGGCCCTCGATAAATACGAAGTTGTGTCGCGAGCACCGTGCCGCCCCGCAGAACGGCAAAATACGCTCGACCATATCCGGGTACATCGCGGCCCAATGGAAAGCCTGCATCGCGCCCATCGACCAGCCAGTGACGAGCCTGAGCGAGCCGATGCCGAATTTCTCTGTCACCAGGCGATACTGCATCGCGACGTTGTCGTACAGCGTGACATGCGGAAAGCGGCCGCGATCATACGGCTGCGGGTTATTACTCGGTGAACTCGATACCCCGTTGCCGAACATATTCGGCACGATGATGAAGTACTCCCGCGGATCGAGCCCCATGTGATCTCCGATCAGCCACTCATTGTCCACATGGCTGCCGCTATAGAAGGTCGGATAGACAATCGCATTGTCTCGCGCTGCATTCAGCCGGCCATAGGTCTTGTAGGCAAGCTGCATGTCGGGCAGTGTCGCGCCGGACTGCAGCACGACGCGGCCGAGATCGAAAGTTTCATAGTCGGTCATTTGAGCCTCGTCTTTAATCAACGACAACGTTAAGAAATTTTTGGGTGCGCTCCTGGGTCGGGTTGTCGATGACCTGCTGCGGCGTCCCTTGCTCGATCACTTCGCCGCCATCCATGAAGACGACCCTGTCGGCAACCTCGCGCGCGAAGCGGATCTCGTGTGTGACGACGATCATCGTCATGCCGGCATCTGCCAGCCCGCGCATCACACTGAGCACTTCACCGACGAGCTCAGGATCGAGCGCAGAAGTGGGCTCGTCGAACAGCATCAACTTTGGTTTGATCGCGAGCGCACGCGCGATCGCCACGCGCTGCTGCTGTCCACCGGATAACCGATGCGGCAGGAAATCCGCGTGGCCGGCGAGTCCTACGCTTTTCAACAGCTCGCGACCGAGTGCTTCCGCTTCGATGCGTGGCACGTCATAGACCTGGCGCTGCGCTTCAACAATGTTTTCCAGCGCGCTTAGATGACTGAAGAGATTGAAATGCTGAAACACCATACCCACGCGTGCTTCGGCGCGGGCACGCGCGAGGTTATGCAGGGGCCGAACCACACCGCCACCGCCTGGTACTTCGCGATAGCCCACATACTGCGAATCGACCTTGATCGTTCCCCAGTCGAGCGGCTCGAGGTGGTTGATCAGTTTGAGCAGAGTACTTTTTCCGGAGCCACTCGGGCCCAGTATGACGACCACTTCGCCATGCGCGATCGACAGGTCGACACCGCGCAAGATCTCGCGTTTGCCATATGATTTCCAGACGTTCTTGCATACGACAAACGGTTCATCGCATCGCCGCGGCGTGCGGTTTTCGGTAGGCAGTAGCGTGCCGATCCATGCGTGATCGTTCGTCTCAGGCGCTTTGTCAGGGACGGGATCAGCAATCGGTGCGTCGAGAGGTTTCACATCAGTCGATGCGCGCAGTCCGAACCACGAGAATGTGACCTTTCGATCGCGCTCGTGATCGAAGATGCGCTCGAGCCACACCTGAAGCAATGAGATCCCACTCGTCAGGACCAGATAAATCACGGCAGCCGCGCCGAACACGGTAAAGAACTTGAAGTTCTGCCCGACGACCTGTTGCGAGCGAAACGTAAGCTCGTTGACGAAGATCACCGACGCGATCGACGTCAGCTTCAACATGCCGATGGTGTCGTTCGCGAGACCGGGGATCACCGCGCGCATCGATTGGGGCAGGATAATGCGGCGCAACGTCAGCAAGGGCCCCATGCCAAGCGCGGCGGCGGCGGTCGATTGCGAACGGTTCACGGAGAGGATGCCGGCACGAAACAGCTCGGCGCTGAAGGCCGCTTCGTTCAAGGCGAATCCGATGACCGCAGTCGTGACTTCATCGAAACGCAAACCGATCAGCGGCAACGCGTCGAAGATGAAAACGAGTTGCAGCAGTTGCGGCGTGCCGCGCACGAACCAGATATAACCCCACGCCGCTGAGTCCAGGGCCTTGAAGCGCGACAGCCGCATCAGCGCAAGACCAAGTCCGAGCACCAGCCCGATCGACATCGCTATCAGCGTGATCTTCACCGCGATCCACGCGCCGCCGAGCAGGAACGGCGAGCCGACGTATCCTGCCAGCTCTTTGAACCCGTCGACCATCTGAACGCCATCGAGACCAGCGGCCATCGCCGGCTGCAATACGAACATGGCCGCCGTACCGAGAGCGCCGACGATCTTATGTTTGATACGCAATGCCTTCATTTCCAAACCCTGTTCCATGACGCTGCCGGCACACGACATAGTGTGCCGCGCAGGGAGCCTTTATTGAGTAAGCAGTGTGGTCGGCATTTCCAGCGACGGATCTACGCCGTACTGCTGAAAGGTCTTCTTCTGGGTTTGATTGGCCTGCATGATCTTGAGTCCATCGGACACGGCGGCAATCATATCGGCGTTGCCTTTCTTGACGCCCACGCCGATCTTCATTCCGCTTGTCACCATGAAGCCGCGCATGTAGAGCTGGGGGTTTTGTTTCGCGAGTCCATCGACGAGCGCCAGATCGTACATCATCACATCGGCACGATGGCTTGCAACGAGGCGTGCGCCTGACGCGATATCGGCGGACGTCATGATGGTCACGTCAGGCTTGTTTTCCGCCTTGCATTTGGCCGCTTGCGCTTGTGCCATTGTCAGTTCGACGGTGCCGATGCCTGCCGTGACCGTCATGCCGCAGAGCTTGGAGATGTCATCGATCTTCTTGGGGTTGCCGGCTGCGACGAGTCCACCTGTGCCGGCCTGCATATAGGTGACGAAGCTCGTCTCCTTGGCGCGTTCCGGCGTGTAGTACAGCAAGTCCCACATCACATCGATCTGTCCGGCACGCAGTGCGGGCAGCAGGCCTGGCCAGCCGGCGGTAAAGAATTCGGTCTTGACGCCAGCACAGGCGAACACGGCGCGGGCCATGTCGGCGTCGGCGCCAATGATCTTGTTGAAATCTTTGCTGTCGCGAAACGCGTACGGAGGCGACTCTGGGTCCACGCCGATCTTGATCGTTTTGCCTGCGAGCGAGGGATATTTCTGCGCCACCTTGGACGGCTCGCACGATTGCGCTGACGCGCCTTGCGCGAGGAGGAGGCCGGTGACTGCGCATAGCAGCAACTTGATTGCCTTTGACATGAACATGGCGAATCCTATTCAGGTTGAACGACAAGGAAAGGGAAAAGGTGATGCGGCAAAGCAAGGATGAAGTGGGCTAACGGCCGATGAAGTCCATGTGGCTCGCGATGGAACCCGGCGTGGTGATACAGGTGAGGCCCTCGTCCCGCGCGCGCGCAATATGTTCGAGCGCCCTGCGCAAGTGACACAGACGATGCGGCTGACCCATCAGGTATGCATGCAACGCAATGCCCATTACCAGCGGCTGACGTGCGGATTGCCGCAGCATTTCGTCAAAGTGATCGATCACCATATCGGCGAACGACTTCGCATCCATCTGGCGCGCAAGAATCATCGGAATATCGTTGACTTCTTCCGGATACGGTATGGCCCACAGCGGATGACCGTTGCGCGTGCGCAGTCGCGTCGGCTGATCGTCGTGACACCAGTTGAGCGTGTACTGATAGCCCGCCTCGGCTACCAGATCGCTGGTGACGTGACTTTCCGAGAGCCACGGCGATAGCCATCCCGCTGGTTGTTGCGCGCTCTCCGACGCAATCCGCTCCCGGCATGCAACGATCAGCGCCCGTTCGTCGTCCTCGGTAAGCATGCCTTGCCGTTCCGAATTCGTATGACCGTGCGCCACCAGTTCATCGCCGCGCTGGGCGAACGCGGCGACCAGCTCCGGGCAGTGATCGTAGAGCGCCGTGTTGATGATGGCGGCGCTCGGCAGTGCGAGTTCATCGAAGAGATCAAGACAGCGCCATGCGCCCACGCGCAATGCGTACTCTCGCCACGCGTGATTCAGCACATCGGGTTCGGGCATCACGGGACCGATAGACGGCCCCAGTCCTTCTCCGAATGCAAAGTGCTCGATGTTGAAGCCGATATAGACAGCGAGCCGAGATCCGTCAGGCCAGCGATAAACAGGGCGACTGTTGATCGGCGAATATTGAAAGCGCCCGTGGCCGGGCAGCACACGATGTGCGGAAGAATCCATGGTCCGATGAGTCCTGTCGAGCGGCGCGTACGCCGGTGGTCACGTCGGAATCCATGGTATGGATGCCAAAATAGCCGCATCGGGCTTGCGGCGAACAAACTCTTGTCCGCACGCGCATTGAAGGTGACTCGCGCCTCGTCACGAGTTGAAGAGCGCCTTCCGGATGATCGCGTGCACACCCCAGTTGCCGTCCACCACCTGTGTCACGCCAAAGTCGACCGCGACGGAGATCAGCGAGATCGCCTCATCTTCGGACAGGCCCTTGGTCGTCATCAGGAAGCGCCGCGTTTTGATGAATGCGTCGCGCATCGCGAGGTCGAGTGTCGATTTTTCATACACCGCGCTCTGCGCGTTCGTACCAAACTCGGCGAGGTAGTTGGGATAACTGAAGCCGTGAAGTACCCATTCGTCGGCGGTTTCCACCAAGGGGTAGGTGAGGTCTGCAAACGGCTGCCCGTTTAGCGTATCTTTCTTGTGAACCAGCAGTTGGAAATCACCCGTAAGCGAACACTCGATTGCAGTGCCGCACAGTTCCGAGTCTCCTTGCGATGCATGCGGATCGCCAATGGAGAGTAATGCGCCGGGTACTCCGATTGGCAGGAAGACGCTTGCGCCGCGCGTTACGCGCCAGTTGTCGAGATTGCCGCCGAAGGTGGACGGTGGTATCGAATCGATCAGGCCGTCCTGCTGCGGGGCGACGGTGACCACGCCGAAATGCGGGCGCACCGGGATTTTGACGTTCTTCAGGATGTCGTGATTCTCGACAACCGTCGAATGGTCGACGGGCACGCCGGGATAATCGATCGTCGGATGCATTACGCCGAACGGATCGCGCTGAGGGGTCCAGCGGAAGTTATAGACCGCCCGGGCGTAGGCGGTTTCGCCTGCTGTGGCGGCATCGTCGATTTCATAGATGGTGACGACCTCGCGGGGTTTCGGCTCGGTCAATAGCTCTCGATAGTGAAAGCCCCACCATGCAGCGGCATTGCTGCCGAACGCGCGGCCGGCAAATTTCGGATTGGCACAGCCGCGCGGATGAATATCGACGATACGCACTTCCAGCACATCGCCTGGTTCTGCGCCGCGCACGGCGATCGGACCTGTGCAGATATGCACGCCGATGCCTTCTCCCGCGCCGCGTCCGTAGATGGACGCGTCCATGGGACCGGCGCCGCGGCGGTTGACGTTCTTGCGTGCGGCAGTCCAATGGAACACACTTTCCGCGCCGGGATCGCCTTGCACCATGCGCTCCCAGTCGTCTGCCGCGTGCTGGGTGAGCGTTTCGATCGTTACCGTATCTCCACTGTTCACTTCGAGCACGGGCTTGAGATCGTGACTAAAGTACCCCCAGTGGATCGTGTTAGCCGTTGCACGCAACAGATGATGACGCGGCTTGCCCGACTCGCGCGGTACTTGTACTGCGGGCGCCTCGATCTGCCCGTTAGACTCGGCCTCGTCGGCAACTTCCTGATCCGCGCCGTGCCCGGCAAGTTGTGCATGTACGATCAGACTTCCGGCATTGACGGGCAATCCGCGTGAGATTCGCCGCACCAGATGGCGCGCCAGTTCAAGACCTGCTTCATGTCGAAATGTGCGTGGCGACGCCCCATATTGCTCGCGAAACACCCGGCTGAAATACGCGGGGTCGTTAAAACCCCAGCGGAAACACACATCGGCAATCGAAACTTTTTCATACAGCGGATTCACCAACTCCGCGCGGCAGCGTTCCAGTCTGCGCGAGCGCAAGTAGATCGAGAAATTCTGTCCAACCGCTTCGAACAGCTTCTGCAGGTAGCGCGGAGAGACCCGCTCTTCTTTTGCTATCGATGTCAGCCCGAGATCGGGGTCGGCGAGCCTGCTCTCTATCGTCCGACACACGCGCGAGAAAATCGCGGCCTGAGACGGCGTGAGGCCGCTAAAGCTGCCTTCCTTGTCGTGAGCGGCGAGACTCGCGACCAGGAACTCAGCGAGCGCGAGTTCGAGAGGGCGCAATTCGTCGAGCGTTAGCGTCTCCACGCTTTCAGCAATCGAGCGCAGAAAGCCGGAGAACACGTGACCGATGCCGGCCTCGCCGGGCAAGCGCCCGGCACGCAGCGAGAACGGCGTGAGAAGGCGGGCATTAATGGCGGAGCGGGGCACGCGGATGGCGAACACGCGGAAGTCGGATGTGAACGCCAGGTGGGCTTCGTCGCGCGACGACGCATAGATAATATCGCCGGCTGCAATCGGCGCACGCACGCCGTCGGCGACGAGTGTCACGCCGCCGTCGAGATGCAGCACTATCACGAGACTGTCGGCGCCGTCGACCTTGAACTCGACGGTTTGCGCGAAAGCCGCCAACGCTATCAGCTCAAAGCCGCTTGCCGACCTGCGCGACGTAATGGTTCCATGCAACGGGCGCCCTGCACCGAGCGGCGTGCCGCAGCGCAAGCCAAGCCGGTCGAGCGCCTCGCTCCAGGCGCGCAGGCGATCTACTTCGGCATACGACTCGGTCGTGAAACGCAGTAAGTCCAACCCAGGCTCCCGGACGCTGACGAAAGTCAGTCGAGTGAGTCAAAGGCAATGTCCGTGCCATTGATAGCGACGCTGCTAGCACTGCAACGCGCGGCAACGGTGCGTCGATGCACTGTTGCCGCGCACGCACGCACTACCTGGGCGCAAGTTTTCTTTTGGGAGGAAAAATGCTACGGGGGATCTTGCAGTGAACGCCCTGGCGGCCATCGACCACCTGGGTGACGGAGAAATCGGCCGCGACGCTCATCAGCGAATACGCGTCGTCACGCGAAAGCCCCTGCTGCCCGGTGAGCAACAGCAACATATCGCGCGAAGCGTTTTTAGTCGCAATGTCGAGATCCTCATCGAAGCCGTGAACGATCCAGAAGTCCGGTGTTTCCAGCAGCGGCGAGGGAAACGCGAAGTCTCGCCGCAGCACGATCTGGAACATTACATTGAGCGACGCTTCGATCGCCGTCCCGCTGATCTCGCCGTCACCTTGCGATACATGCGGGTCGCCAATCGAGAACAACCCGCCATCGACGGCGACTGGGTAATACATGGTCGAACCCGCGCCGATACGCCAGTTATCGATATTGCCGCCATGCGCGCCGGGCGGCACGGTACTCACGCGGCCCGCCACATCGGGCGCGACGCCTGCCGTGCCCAGATGCGGGCGCACGGGCACGCGAACACCATCGAGCGCGAGTTCGCGGCAGCAGTCGCGGATTTCCGAACGCTTGCCCGGCACGAGATACTTACCAGGATAGTCGTAGGCATAGAGCGCGTGAGCCGTGTTCGAAGCCTGATCGAGCTCATAGATCGTGACGCGCTCTTTCTCGAAGTCAGTGAACAGATGGCCCCAGTGCGCCGCCAGATTCGAGCCATAGTTGAAGCGCGGGGTCATCTGCAGATAGCGCACCTCGAGCAGATCGCCGGGTCTGGCGTCCTTCACGAAGATCGGGCCCGTCATCAGATGCACGCCGGGCGCGCGATCGGACTCGGGGATCGCGTCGTAGAGCGCACGCACGTTGTCATCCATCATGAGGTCGGGTGCGTCACCTGCATGATGCGTGACGGCTTCGGCGCGAATAAAGTCGCCGCTCTCGACAATCAAGGCGGGCGCTAGCGCCGCATCGAAATATCCCCAATGAACATTCTTCTGAATGGCAGGCAAGTCGTAAAGCATGCTATCTAAAGCTCCGTGAGAGTGTGCAATGGATGCGACGCGACTGATGACCGATCGTACGGGCGACAGAATAGACAGACTTGGTTGTCTGCGTACAAAAGCTTGTGTGTGGACGAATCCGTTTTCGTATCACTGAGCCTACGAGTATTCCGTTATGCCCCGGTACAAACGCATCCAGTCGATTTGCGCATTCGCCACGTCCCGGTTCCGGGCAATGCCGCGCGATCCGCTAACGCATCGGCAGCCGGACATCTCCTGCATCCCCGTACAAGGATTTGTGCGCGCCGGGACAAGTCCGCGAAATTTCCTCCACCTACGCTTGCGCTGATGCGATGCAACAAGGCTTACATGGGGTAGGCCATTGACATCCGCCGCTGAGGGAGTCTTCAGTATGCGTACCAATCTCATCGAACACAGATATCGATCGCTCGACAGAGCTGTTGCGTTTCGCCGCTGGCACGAGTTCGTGATCGGTGCCGTCTGTTTGCTGGCACTGTTGATATCGGGTCACGCGAAGGCTGCCGCACTGGCTACGCCCGCCGAGTGCAAGGCGCTGCAAGCCAAGTATCCGCAGTTCAAGGGAAAGTCACTTGTCAACGCGATCAATCCGCACACACCTGGCTATGAAGCGCTGGACCCGAGCGACCCCAGCAAATACATCGGCTTCGATATCGACCTTGGCGAGACAATCGGCAACTGCCTCGGCTTCACGATGACGTACAAGCCCGTGACGTTCGCCGCGCTGTTGACGACGCTGCAAAGCGGTCAGGCTGACATTGTGATCTCCGACATCTATGCGACTGAAGAGCGCGCAAAGGCGGCGGACTTTATCACCTACTCGAAGGTGTTCGACGGCGTTCTTGTTGCCAGGGGTAATCCGAAGAAAATCACGGGAATCAACCCGACCATGTGCGGTACCACGGCAGCGGAAAACACCGGCTATGTCGAAGTGCCTCTGATCCAGAATCTTGCGCCGTCCTGCAAGGCGGCCAACCGGCAGGAGGCCGCGATCCAGCTATACGACAACAACGCGAACTGCATTCAGGCAATCCTGTCGGGTCGCGCCGATACGTACATCAACGACGTGAACACGGTAGACCAGGCGGTGAAGGCGTATCCGGACAAGCTCGAAAAGGCGAGCGCGGTGACGCTGCCGTACTCGGTCGGAATCGCCGTACCGAAGGATAAGCCTGAATTTCGCGCAGCCGTGATGGCAGCGCTCGTTGCGATCCAGAAGGCGGGCATCGAGGCCGAGCTGCTGAAGAAGTGGTCGCTTGGCGCTGAAAATCTCGAAACACCCAAACTGATCGTGTCGAACTGATGGAACTGTTTCTGCATTATCTCGGCTTGCCGTATCTGCTGCGCGGCATCGGCTTCACGATCGCGGTCACGGCCCTCGGGCTCGCGGGCGGTGTTGTCGTGGGGCTGGTGCTCGTGGCGATGCAATTGAGCAGGGTCTGGCCGTTAGCCGCGCTCGCGCGCGGCTACACGGTGATCTTTCGCGGTACACCGCTCATCCTGCAACTCGTTTTTGCGTATGACGCGCTTCCCCATCTCGGGCTGAAGCTGAGCGCAATAGGCGCCGCCGGTCTCGCGCTGGCGGCAAACGAGGGACCGTTCATTGCCGAGATCCTGCGGGCGGGCGTGCTCGGCGTGGAACGCGGCCAGTTGCTCGCAGGACAGGCGCTTGGCATGACGCCGTCCGTGCTTATGCGCCGCGTGATCGCACCGCAGGCGATCCGCGCCATCGTGCCCGCGCTTGGCAACGAATCGGTCAGCGCGTTGAAGAACTCATCGTTGGCCTCGGTGATCGCCGTCGATGAGCTGACGTTGCGCAGCACGCAGCTCGCGTCATCGACGTTCGACTTCTTTTCGATCTTCTTTGCATCGGGGCTGATGTACCTGATCCTGACGGGGGCGATTGCCGTGATCCAGCTGATCGCGGAAACCGCGCTCGATCTCGATCGTCCCGCTTCCGGGCGGGGCGCGCGTTGGCTGCCGTGGCGCCATGCTGCTGTGGCGGCGGATACAGTGGCAGGCGCGCCAGCGGAGCCTCGGCCCGCGCCGCTCATTGCCGATCCACTTCATGAGAGCGACCCGCCTCCACGCAGACGGGCGTATAGCCGGGCCGATCATGCCAAACGCCATGCGGAACTTGCCCGGCAGGGCGCGGCGGTGAAAGTGAGCGCCCTGCGCAAACAGTACGGCAAGCAGACAGTGCTCGATGGCTTCGATCTGACCGTTCGCTTCGGTGAAGTCGTCGTGGTGCTCGGGCCGAGCGGCTCAGGCAAGAGCACGCTGCTGCGTTGTATCAACCACCTCGAACACTGGGACGCGGGCGAAATCCGCATCGACGGAAGACACGTTGGCTTTCGCGCCGACGGCCGACCCATGACGCAGCACGACATCGCGAACGAGCGCGCGAGCATCGGCGTTGGCATGGTGTTTCAGCATTTCAATCTGTTCAGTCATCTGAGCGCGTGCGAGAACATCGCGGGGCCTTTGCGGTGGGTGCATGGCATGGAGCCCGCCGACGCAGAGCGCCGCGCACTCGAACTGCTTGAACGCGTCGGCCTTGGTCATCGCGCCCACGCATTGCCACGCCATCTTTCTGGCGGGCAGCAACAGCGTGTTGCTATCGCCCGTGCGCTGGCTCCGAATCCCCGCGTACTGCTGCTCGATGAACCGACGTCCGCGCTGGACCCGGAGCTCGTCGGAGAAGTGTTGGACGTGATCCAGCGCCTCGCAATCGAAGACGGCTTGACCATGATCATCTCCACCCATCAATTGCGGTTCGCCGATCAGATCGCCGATCGTGTGGTGTTTATGAGTGGCGGCAGGGTCATTGAAGAGGGACCCGCACACGATGTGCTCACCCATCCGAGGCATCCTTTGACGAGTCGATTTTTGAGCGTGATGGGCGCCGACAGCGGATTGGAAGTTGCATCATGAGCGCGGGGCGCGGGGCCGCTGTTCGCGCGCTGCTTTGCGCGTTGCGTCCGTTCCCTTGTTGCATTGAAGGATCCGCACGCGGCGTGCGTGCGCTTCGGGCTGCAATGCGCTAGCCAGCCGCGACGGTGGCGTCGTGTTGTGTAGCGTTTCGTCGCAGGCAAGCCAGTCCATCTCACGCGGAGTCATAGTTCCTGATGTCCACCGTCATCATCGCGATGGCCCGGTTTCATCGAAGTCTCATCGAGCTTGTCGCCGAGTACACGGCGCACGGTCACATAAAACACGGGAATCAGCAACAGGCCGAAAACGGTCGCGAATATCATTCCGCCGATCACGCCCGTTCCGATTTCATGGCGTGAGGCAGCGCCCGCGCCCGCCGAAATGATGAGGGGAACCACACCGAGAATGAACGCCATCGACGTCATCAAAATCGGGCGCAGGCGCAGTTTGCACGCAGTCACGACGGCTTCGTATAGCGTCATGCCGCGTGCCTGTCCTTCCACGGCGAATTCGACGATCAGGATCGCGTTTTTCGCCGCAAGGCCGATGACCGTCACCAGGCCGATCTTGAAGTAGATGTCGTTGGGCACGCCGCGCATCAAACAGAACGTCAGCATGCCGAGCAGGCCGAGCGGTACCACCAGCAGTACAGCAACCGGGATTGACCAGCTTTCATATAGCGCGGCAAGGCACAGGAACACGACGACGATCGACAGCACCATCAGCACGACGGCGGAACTTCCGGCAAGCAGTTCCTGATACGACTGCCCCGTCCAGTCCGCGTCGAAACCCGTCGGCAGTTTCTGATCGACGATCCGTTGCAGCGACTGGATTGCCTGTCCTGTGGAGTAGCCCGGCGCCGGGTTGCCGACGATCTCGACAGCGGAATACCCGTTGTAGCGCGGCAGCACGAGCGGCCCGATGTCCCAGTTGGCCTTCACGACGCTCGAGAGCGGAACCATGTTGTACGGGCTGATTGCCGTGTTGCTCGCGGAAGGATCAACGGGCGCAAGGCTTGCGCTCGCCGCAGCGGGTGCGGACGCGCTTGCCGTGGCGCCTGCGGCGGCCGTTACGTTGCTCGGCGTATAGAGGTGCTGGAAAGCATCGAGACCCATCCGGTACGGTGCGTCCGCCTCCACATAGACGCGCTTGACCCGGCCGCCGTAGTTGAACTGGTTGATGAAGAATGGCGCTAGTTCCATCTGGATGGTGGCGTAGACGTCGCTCAGCGACAGCCCCATCGACTCTGCCTGAACGCGGTCTACCATGATGTCCAGTTGCGGCGCCGTGGGCAAGGAATTCGCCCGGATGCCGACCAGACCCGGCGTCCTGGCCGCCTGCGCGATCAACGTGTTCTGGGCGTCCGTCAGTGCCTGCCTCGATTGACCGTCGCGCGCCTGCAGGTACATGTCGATGCCGCCGAACTGGCTGAGACCGCGAATGGTCGGCAGGTTTGTCGCGAAGATCTGCGCATCCGGGATGCCTTGCAAGATCTTGTTGACCTGCGGGATCAACTGCATCGCTGTCTGCGAGCGCTTGCTCCAGTCTGTCAGCTTGATGAACGCCATGCCGACGTTCTCGCTCGTGCCGACGAAACTGAATCCCTCCGGCTGGAAGATCGCGGCAATGTCCTTGCCGACAGGGCTATGTGCGAGCCTTGTGCGAACCTCTGCCATTACGCGGTCGGTGCGCTGCAGCGTCGCGCCCGAAGGCAAATTGATCAGCGCCAGCACGAAGCCCTGGTCTTCATCGGGAACGAAGCCGGTCGGCAGTTTCGTATAGAGAAAACCGGCCAGCACGGTCATCAGCGCAAACACCATCATCCAGCGCGGCGCACGGCGCACCGCCTTGCCGACATGGCCGAGATACGAACCGGTGAGGCGTTCGAACGATCGGTCGAACCAGTTATAAAACGCGTTTTTTCCAGCATGATGGTTCGGCTTCAGTATCGCCGCGCACAACGAAGGCGTGAATGACATCGCGAGGAACGCGGAAAAGCTCATCGACACGGCGATGGTCAGCGCGAACTGCGCATAGATGATTCCCGTCGCGCCGGGCTGTAACGCCGACGGAACGAACACGGCCGACAGCACCACCGTGATCGCCACGATGGCGCCCGTGATCTGTTTCATCGCCTTGCGCGTCGCCTCGCGGGGATCGCTGCGCTCCTCATTCATGATCCGCTCGAC
This sequence comes from Paraburkholderia bengalensis, assembly GCF_037126505.1. NCBI lineage: Bacteria > Pseudomonadati > Pseudomonadota > Betaproteobacteria > Burkholderiales > Burkholderiaceae > Paraburkholderia > Paraburkholderia bengalensis. The sequence continues at coordinate 61,150 of NZ_JACFYJ010000001.1, read as the reverse complement.
GTTCTCGATGACGACGATCGCGTCGTCGACGACGATGCCGATTGCCAGCACCATCCCGAAGAGCGTCAACTGATTGAGTGTGTAGTGCAACATCGAAAGACCGATGAACGTGCCGAGCAGTGCCACAGGAATGACGAGTGTGGGAATGATTGTCGCCCGCAGGTTCTGCAGGAACACGAGCATCACGATGAACACGAGGAATATGGCCTCGATGAGTGTCTTGACCACGTCGGCAATCGACGCGTTGATGAACGGCGTCGTATCGTACGGCACGCTCCACGTAACGCCCGCCGGCAGGTCTTTGGCGAGCGTGGCCATCTGGGACTTCACGGCGTCCGCCACCGCCAGCGCGTTCGCGCCGGGCAGCAGGAAGATCGCCATCCCCGCCGCGGGCTTGCCGTTGAAGACGGGCGACAGGCCATAGGTCTGCGGCCCGAATGTGATGCGCGCGACGTCGCCGAGTCGCACCGTCGTGCCGTTGTTGTTGGCGAGCACGACGATGTCCTTGAACTGCTTTACGGAAGAAAAGAGCGCGTCGCCGGCGATGGTCGCGGTGAATTCCTGTCCTTTGACGGCAGGATCGGCGCCCAGCGAGCCGGCTGCGAACTGCGCGTTTTGCGCCGTCACGGCGTCGAGCACCTGCGTGGTGGACAGGCCATAGGATTGCAGCTTGTCGGGATCGAGCCAGATACGCATCGCGTATTCGGAGCCGAGCAGCGTCGTGTTGCCGACACCCGTGACGCGGCCGATTGCGGGCTGGATCTGCGAGGCCATGATGTCGCTCAGGCGACCCGCGTCGATCGACGGGTTGCCCGACTGCAGCGCGAGAAACATCAGAATGTCGGGGCTGGCCTTTGCAACCACCACGCCCTGCTGCGTGACGGGCGCGGGTAACAGCGGCTGCGCCAACGACACCTTGTTCTGCACCTGTACCTGCGCGATATCGGGATTCGTTCCGGTAGCGAAGGTGAGCGTGATCACCGCCTGTCCATTGGAACTCGACTTCGAGCTGAAATACAGCAGATTGTCGATGCCCGTCAGTTGCTGTTCGATAACCTGCGTGACGGTCGATTCCATTGTCGCGGCGCTCGCGCCGGGATATGTCGCGGTGACGGTCACCTCGGGAGGCGCAATGTCGGGATACGAATCGATCCCCATGCTGCGCATCGAAATGATGCCGAACAGTGAAATCAGAATCGCGACAACCCACGCGAATACCGGACGGTTGATGAAGAAACTCGGCATGTGGGGTCTCCTATCGCGCGGTGCCGGCGGAGGCTGCGGCGGGCGCGGGAACGGCCGGCGCGGCGGCGGGCGGTTGCCACGTCGTTGCCATGACCGCCTGACCTTCATGCACATTCTGGAGACCCGACACGATCACGCGGTCGCCGTTCGCGAGGCCACTCGTGACGATCCAGTCGGTACCGTCGCTGTCCGTGGTGTGAACATCCTTGCGCACTGCCTTGCCGTCGGGACCCACGACCATCAGATACGCGCCCACCGTATCTCGCTCCAGCGCCCGTTGCGGCACGAGGAACACGTTGTTCCGCAGGCCGAGGTCGACCGTCAGCGTCACGTACATTCCGGGTAGCAGCTGGTGCTGTGGATTGGCGACGAGGGCGCGCAGGTTAACCGCGCCCGTCGCGGCATTCACTGCCACGTCGGAGAAGTCGAGCGTGCCCACGCGATCGTATCGCGTGCCATCGGGCAAACCGATTTGCACAGTGGTTCTGTCTGGCTGCGCAAGCGCGACGGAGCCGTTGCTTTGCGCCCGCCGCAGCGTGATCAGATCGGCTGCGCTGATGGTGAAATTGACGTAGGCGGGGTCGATCTGCTCCACCGTGGTCAGCAAAGTGCCGCCTGCGCCCGTGTCGTTCGTGCTGCTGCCCACGACGGCGCCTGCCGTCACCAGTTGCTGGCTCGCGATCCCGCTGATCGGCGACACGACGCGTGTATAGCCGAGATCGACGCGCGCGCTTTCGACCGTCGCCTCATCGGCCTTCACCTTCGCGGCGGCGCTGCGCTCAGCCGCGTCGGCATTGTCCACCGTCTGCTGCGAAACCGAGCCGACGGGCAACAGTGCCCGGTTCCGTTGCGCGGTGACGCGATCGTTGACGTAGGTTGCCTGGTCTTCTGCGAGAAGGGCGAGATCGTTGTCGAGCTGCGTCTTGTAGAACGTGGGGTCGATCTGGAACAGCGCCTCGCCCTGCCGCACTTCGCTGCCTTCCGTATAAAGCCGGTCGAGCAGCACGCCCGAAACCCGAGCGGTGACATTCGCGCTGTAGTAGGGCGACAACCTGCCCACCAGCTGCCGCGTAAGCGGCACGTCCTGTGCATGGACCGTTACCGCGGCCACCTGCGGCGGCGGGGGCGCCGTTGGATTGTCGTTGCCGCAATGGGTGAGCGCAAGCGCGCTCAGACACACAACAGGCACGCGCAGTGCGAAAGACTTCATGGAGACTCCATTCCTGCCTCTGACGACAGGGAAAGTGAATGCCGGGCGGACGCGCATGTAATGAGCGCTCGACGTACGCCGCATCCCCATTGCCTCCACGCGAGGCTGGGGATTCGGGCCGGACGGGCTCAGTCCGGCGGGGCTGTCGCCGCCTCCCGCAGCACGGACTTCGCGCCCGACGGCAGATCGCTGCCTGCCGCTCGCGCCCGCTTGTCGTCTCCTTGTTTTTTGCCGCTCTGGCTATCCTTCCACTGCCAACCCCCTCCCAGGTTCTTGATCAGCGTGACGCTGTTTTCGATGAGCAATGCCTGTGAGTCATTCAGGTTCTGGTGGGCCTGAATGAGCGTGAGCTGCTGTGTCAGCAGATCCTGTTCGCTCGCGACGCCGGTCCTGAATTGCGCTTTCTCGCTGGTGAACAGCTGCTGGTTGCGTTGGAAAATGTTCGCGAATGCCTGCGTTTGCTGCCGTAGATGGTTCACTGAGGACAGGCTGTCCTCCACCGACTGAAACGCCGTCAACACAGTGTTGCGGTACAGCGCCGCTTCGTCGTCGTAGGTTGCCTGCGCTTCATGCAGGGCCGCCGTGCGCGCGCCCGCATCGAAAATCGTCGCGGCAAGATCGGGACCGAGCGTCCAGAAGCGGCTTGGCAGCGAGAATAGATGTGCAAGCGCGTTGTGCTGGAAGCCGCCTTCGGCAGAGAGCGTCAGTGTCGGGAAGAACGCCGCCTCGGCCACGCCGATTTTCGCGTTGGCCGCTGCCGCGGTGCGCTCGGCGCTGACCACGTCGTAGCGACGCTCGAGCAGTTGCGACGGCAGCTCGAGCGGCACGTCCGGTAACACGAACGCATAGGACGGGTCCGGTGGCAGCGTGAAGTTCGCTGGCGGCACGCCCGTCAGTACCGCGATGGCATGTTCGTCCTGCTCGCGCGTGGTCTGCGTGGCTTGCAGCGTGGCCACCACCTGTTCGAGCGTGTCCTGCGCGGCAAGCACCTGATCGTTCGACGCTTCGCCTTGCAAAAATGTCGCGCGGGTCATGTCGAGGATGCGGTCGTCGATGTCCTGCTGCTGCTTGAGCGACCGAATGTCGATATCCGCCTGCCGCAACTGGAAGTAATCCACTGCGACGCTTGCGGCAATCGACAGGCGTTCGCCTGCGAGTTGAGCATCCGTTGCCTGCGCGCTTTCTTTCGCCGATTCGATCTCGCGACGGATCGAGCCCCACAGATCGACTTCCCAGCTCGCGGCCACGCTGACGGAGACGTTGTTGCGCACGGCCGCGAAATCCGATCCGTTGCCGCCATTTCCTCCGCTCGCAGCGGCGGCTGCACCCGTGCCGCTGCGCGACGCGGACGCGCCGGCCGTCACGATGGGAAAAAGGCTCGCGGTATTAGCCTGAACGATGGCAAGCGCAAGCCGGTAGGCGGCCTCCGCGGCGACAATCGACTGATTCGCCTTCAGCGACGTTTCGACGAGTTGCGTGAGCGTCTCGTCGTGATATTCGCGCCACCATGTGCCAGATAGCGATCCCTGTGGATTCGCCTGCGCCCGCTGCCAGTGCGCGCCCTCCTTGAAGCCGTCGGGAATCTGCACGAGAGGCGTGTGATAGTCCGGCCCGAGCGTGCACGCGCTGATGCACAGTACGAGCATCAGCGCGACACCTCGGCGGGCTAGACAGCTGAATGCCAAAGCCGGTTGCTTACCGGTGCCCCTATCTTCAGACAGCGTATTCATGTTGACGCATGCTTCCTTGAAAACCCACGCCAGGTTCCGATACCTGGCAGGCGTTGCCGTTACGTCCGACATGGCAGTATCGACAACGCGAATTCGTGCGATTCGAAGCAGTCGCGACGGCCGATGCGATTCCGCACGATCGGACGACGGCGGAGCACGGGTTGGGCTTCGAAAAGACGAGGAAAAGCCGGCTAAACAGCGACCAGGACTTTTAAGGTGACTGGCCCGCTAGGTGTGGTGAGACTGCGTGCGCGGGCAATACAAGGCGATGTTGCCGGAACGGCTTACCTTCAGCGTCGAGTGTCGAGTGCTTTCGGGCTGTCGGAAATCATGGCACGGATGGAGCGCGAGCGGAGATGGCATGGAGGCACTCCCTGATGAATAAGTCATCAAGCGTAGTGCGGACTGACTCACAAAGAATTACCTACGGATTACTGTATTTTTCTTGCGGTTTCATTTGGCGTACTTATGAATTGCGTTTCATGCATTAATTGCGCTAACCGAAAGACTCTATTGCGGGCGGCTGACTGCCATCCATACTACACCTGTTGTATGATATGTATACAGCGTATTCAAGCGGATGAAGAAGTGCCAACGCCGGCCAGCAAAACCGCGGATCTGATGCGTGAACAGCTGGCGGGCGAGTGCCGCGCTGCGCTCGACGTGCTGGACGACGCGAGTAAATAGCCTGAGGGATACATCATGATCAATACTCAAAGCGCCCGCATTCTTTCCCGGTACAAGTCTTGGGCCGACAGCGTGTTATTCGACGCGATCGAACAGCTGCCGCCTGGCGAAGCCGAGAAAACCCGCCAGACTCTGTTCAAGACAATGGTCGGCACGTTGAATCATAACTACGTGGTCGATCTCATCTGGAAAGCGCACCTGGAGCGCAAGGAGCACGGCTTCACGTCGCGCAATGTGATTGTGCACGCCGATCTGCGTGATCTGCGTCACGCGCAACGGCAAATCAATGAGTGGTTCGAAGGCTGGGCCGATGAGCAAACGGACGAGTCGCTAGACGAGCAGCTGTCGTTCGCATTCATTTCCGGCGAACGTTCGACGATGTCGCGCGGTGCCATGTTCATGCATCTCGTGAACCATGCGTCGTATCATCGCGGGTGGGTTTGTGAAATGTTCTTCGACGTTCCGGCCAGGCCGCCCACCACCGATCTGCCCGTCTTTCTTGCATCACACCCCGAGTCGAGCTTCACACGCGAAGCGGCAAATGTCAGGTGATGACGAAGCATCTGTTGCTGCCGATTTCTCGAAGTAACAAGACTGCGGTTCTATGCCGTGAGCACGTAGCGGACACTCGGTGGTGGGTCACATGACAGGTGTATGCAAATGATGCGGATCGGCCAGCATCTCTGCGACGCGCCGCAAGACGTCACGGCAATCATCTTTGTCCTGTGGCCCACCGAGGCAGAGACGGATGCTGTTCAACGGATTCCCATCCGTTGAAAAGGCCGCGCCGGCAACTGCGGCCACGCCCTGACTACGCAGCTGCAGCGCAAGCTCGGGCGCGCTCCAGCCGCACTGCGCAGGAACAGGCAGCCACAAATGGAAGCCATCGGGATGTGCATCGTATTGCCAGTCTGCGAGTTCCTGTGACGCTACTGCCTGACGCACATTCGCTTCCTTGCGGATCGCGTCTAGCATTTCGTGCGCGGTGCCGTCGTTGACCCATTGCGTGGCGAGCATGACGGTAAGCGGGCTGGGCATGACTGTCGTCGCGCGCAATGCGCCGGCAATACGTTGTGTTTGCCTCGCAGTGGGTGCCCGTAGATAGGCTATGCGCAGACCCGCGCCGAGGCACTTCGAGAAGCCCGTCACGTACCAGGTCAGTTCGGGTGCGAGTGAGGCCAGCGCGACGGGCGTGCTCATGGGCAACCAGCCATAGGCGTCGTCTTCGATGATGGGAACGCTGTAGCGCAGCGCGACATCGGCAAGCGCTTCGCGGCGCTGCGTGGACAGCGTCAGCGTGCTCGGGTTCTGCAAGGTCGGATTGCAGTAGAACGCACCGGGCTTTTCCGTCTTGCAGAGCGCTTCGAACGCATGCGGCAGCGGACCTTCTTCGTCGCGCGGCAACGGCTGCAGGCGCACGCCGAGTTGCGAAGCAATTGCCTTGATGCCGGGATACGCGAGCGTGTCGAGACAAATGGTTTCGCCCGGCCGCGCAAGCTGTGACACCAGTGCGACGAGCGCGCTGTGAATGCCCGGGCATACGAGCACGGTATCGTCTTCGCAATCGGGCAAGCGGTCCTTCAGCCAGGCGCGTGCGGCGGCGCGGTCATCGGGCATGCCGCCAAAATCCTGGTAGCGCAGCAGCCGATAAGGATCGGTTTGCGCAAAGAGATTTGCCGACGACTCTCTCAAACGCGCTGCAAGCTCGGGCGGCTCAGGCGGCATGTTCATGGACATCTCGACGCTGCTGCCACCCGCGAGCGGCAAGGTCTGCGTGCGTCCGCGCACGAACGTGCCGCTGCCGGCGCGCGCATCGAGCAGGCCGCGCTTGCGCGCTTCCGCATAGGCGCGCGCGACGGTCGTGTAATTCAGCTGTAATGCGCCCGCCAGATCACGAAGGCCGGGCAGACGGTCGCGTGGGCGCAAGCGGCCGCTGGCCAGATCTTCTTCGATCAGATCCGGTATCACGAGATACGCCGGTTTGCGGCTTGCAGTCAGCCGCTTGAGCCAGTGGTGCGTGAGACTGTCCATGCTGCTGTTTCCCATGCAAAAGCCTATGCGCTGATGTGAATGTCTTATTCAAAGTACCACGCGAATCGCGCGAGAAATTAATCGGTTTTCATGCAATCAGAAACTTGATCGCATTGATTGGATGAATGCACGCTTGCGGGGTATCGCGCACCATCCGCACGCAAAACGCGCTGCGTCGTTGTGCGAACGGGTGCGCGCGAATCGGTCGCAAATTGCCCAAAACCCATGTCGGACAAGGCTCACAAAGAAATTTTCGGGTCGCTCGAACAATCGCGGTTTGATTGATTGGAAGTTGATTGCATGAACCGGGCCGGAAATTGGCATACGTGTTGCGTTAAGTAACTCGCCAATTGGGTTATTTCCCGTTGAGCAATCCGATCAATTACGCCACTTATTGGAGAGCGATATGCCCGCCGTCAACAAACCGCTGCATCAGAAAGGCGATTACCTGGTCGACTACGAAGAGAAGGTGTTTCCTGACGTCAAGGCCGAACCCGGCGAGAAAGCGCTCGTCACCTTTCACACGGTCGCATTCGAAGGCTCGATCGGCTTCGTCAATCTGCTGCAAGCCACGCGTCTGCAGCGAAAAGGCTTCGATACGTCCGTGCTGCTGTACGGTCCCGGCGTCACGCTCGGTCTGCAACGCGGCTTTCCGACGCTCGGCGACGAAGCGTTCCCCGGCCATCTGAACTTCAACAAGCAGCTCGTCAAGTTCATGGAAGAGGGCGGCAAGGTCTACGCATGCCGCTTCGCATTGCAGGCGCTGTACGGTCATGGCGAGGCTTCGCTGATTGAAGGCATCCGGCCGATCAATCCGCTCGACGTGCTCGATCTGCAACTGCTTCATCGCAAGGAGAACGCGCTGATCATCCATACGTGGACCGTCTGAGCGCGCGGGTGCCCATCATGTCCGACCAGCGAGTCATCCGTGCAGCGGCGGCGCAGATTGCGCCCGACTTCGAGCGTCCCGGCGGCACGCTCGAGCGGGTCTGCGCCGCCATCGACGAAGCCGCGTCGAAAGGCGTGCAGCTGATCGTCTTCCCCGAGACGTTCGTGCCGTACTACCCGTACTTTTCGTTCGTGCGTCCGCCCGTCGCGTCCGGTGCCGATCATATGCGGCTCTATGAGCAGGCAGTCGTCGTGCCGGGCCCTGTCACGCAGGCGGTGAGCGAGCGCGCGCGACGTCATGCGATGGTGGTCGTGCTCGGCGTGAACGAACGCGATCACGGCAGCCTGTACAACACGCAACTCGTGTTCGACGTCGACGGACGCCTCGTGCTCAAGCGCCGCAAGATCACACCGACCTTCCATGAACGGATGATCTGGGGGCAAGGCGACGCGGCGGGACTCAAGGTCGCGCATACGGGCATCGCGCGAGTCGGCGCACTGGCGTGCTGGGAGCATTACAACCCGCTCGCTCGCTACGCGCTGATGACGCAGCACGAAGAGATTCATTGCAGTCAGTTTCCGGGCTCGCTCGTCGGTCCAATCTTCGCCGAGCAGATCGAAGTGACGATCCGTCATCACGCGCTGGAGTCCGGCTGCTTCGTCGTCAATTCGACAGGCTGGCTGAGCGACGCGCAAATCGAGTCCGTGACGGCTGACCCGAAGCTGCAAAAGGCGCTGCGCGGCGGTTGCATGACGGCGATCGTGTCGCCCGAAGGCCAGCATCTCGCCGAGCCGCTGCGCCAAGGCGAAGGCATGGTCGTCGCGGATCTCGACATGTCGCTGATCACGAAGCGCAAACGGATGATGGACTCCGTGGGCCACTACGCGCGGCCCGAACTGCTGAGTCTCGCGATCAACGATCGCCCCGCGACGCCTGTTGTGCCGATGTCGATGTCGTTCGAACGCGCGGGCGTGGACGTAGCGCCCGGAATCATCAATGGAGGTCAGGATGAATGCGAGCATGAGCCCGTTGCCGGCTGAGCCGCGTACGCCGCGTCAGATGACGGAACTGCGCACCGAGTTGCAATCGGCGGGGCTGCGCCTCGTCGATCCGAACGCGGGTGCAGCGAGCCGGCGCGGCGGTGCGGGTCCGTCGGATCACAAGGCCGTGACGGTGGACGGCGTGACCATCATGGTGCCCGTGCACACCAGTTCCGCATGGAATTCGCCGTTCGTCGCGGGCGTGCCGGATGAAACGGGTGCGAGTGCATTGCTGCGCGGGACGATCCCGATTGCCAGCATCAGCTTTCCGAAAGCGCCGCGCTTCACGCAATTGCAAACGCTCGACGGCGTGCCGTACTCGCACATTGCGACACTGCACAGCACCGACGTGCTCGCCACGACGGTGCTGCAAACCTGCATCCGCTACGAGAGCCGCAAGAAAACATGCAAGTTTTGCGCGATTGGTCAGTCGCTCGCGGCGGGCCGCACGATTGCGCGCAAGACACCGGAGCAACTCGCCGAGGTGGCCCGCGCTGCCGTGTTGCTCGACGGCGTGAAGCACATGGTGCTGACCACCGGCACGCCGCCGACGCCGGATCGCGGTGCGCAGATCCTTTGCGAAAGCGCGTTTGCGATCAAGGCCGCCGTCGATCTGCCGATTCAGGCGCAATGCGAGCCGCCCGACGACGATGCATGGTTCGAGCGCATGAAGGCGAGCGGCATCGATACGCTCGGCATGCATCTCGAAGTAGTGACACCGGAGGTGCGTGCGCGCGTGATGCCGGGCAAGGCGAGCGTGCCCATCGCACGCTATATGGAGGCGTTCCGCGCCGCTGTCGCCGTGTTCGGCAAGGGGCAGGTCAGCACCTACATCCTCGCGGGTCTCGGCGACACAGCGGCCGCGATCCTGTCGATGTCGCGTGAACTGATCGACATCGGCGTGTATCCGTTCGTCGTGCCGTTCGTGCCGATCAGCGGCACGCCGCTCGAAGATCATCCCGCGCCTGCGCCTGAATTCATGAAGTCGATTCTTGCACCATTGGGCGTCATGCTCCGCGACGCACAGATGCGCTCGGCCGACATCAAGGCCGGTTGCGGCAAATGCGGTGCGTGTTCGTCGCTGGCATCGTATGAGGCGTGATCATGTTCTGCGAAACCATTGATGAACTGGATGCCTTGCCGCTCACGTTCACGCCCGCCGAGTACCGCGTGAAATGGGCGACGCTGCCGTGGGAAAGCAAGGAAGCGTATGCGTTGCGGCGTGCGGTGTTCTGCGTCGAGCAAGGCATCTTCGTGGGAGACGACCGCGACGAAATAGACCGTGATGCGAAACTGCTGGTGGCACTCAGCTGCATCGCAGGCATGCCCGAGCAGGTGGTGGGCACGGTGCGCATACACGAAACGCAGCCGCGCACATGGCTCGGCTCGCGGCTCGCCGTGCATGCGGCGTTCCGTTCGCATGGCAAGCTGGGTTCGACGCTGATACGGCTTGCTGTGAGCAGTGCACACGCGTTGGGATGCGATACGTTCCTTGCTCACGTGCAAAGCCAGAATGCGCCGCTGTTCCGGCGGCTGCACTGGCAGACGGTCGCGGAGGAGACGCTGTTCGGGCGGCCACATCATTTGATGGAAGCTGACCTGGCGCATTATCCGCCGTGCTTTACGCCGGAAAGCGGATTTGTCACTTCGTCGCGAGGCCGCTCATGAGTCTGCGCGCGCTGGTCGAACGGCTGCGCGAAAGCAGGGGCTTTCGCCACAAGACGGATATTGCGGGCGTGGTTGCATCGCTTGCGTCGCGCTTGCCCAATGGCACACGCGATCTTGCGCAAGCGGTCGCCGTGGGCGACGACTGCGCCGCGCTCGCCGACGGCGACGGCTATCTGCTCTTCGCCATCGAAGGGCTGGTCAGCGACTTCGTCGAAACGATGCCCTGGTTCGCGGGCTACAGCAGCGTGATGGTCAATATCAGCGACGTGTATGCGATGGGCGGCCGACCGCTTGCCGTCGTCGATGCGCTGTGGAGTGATGGGCTCGAATCGGCGGAACAGATTCTGGCGGGCATGGCGGCGGCATCGAGTGCGTATGGCGTGCCTGTCGTAGGCGGTCATAGCAATACGCGCAGCACGGAACCGCAACTCGCAGTGTCGATACTGGGCCGCGCGCGGGCGTTGCTGTCCAGCTTCAACGCACGGCCGGGCGACAGCCTCGTGATGGCCGTCGATCTGCGCGGCCGTTTCGAAGACCCTTATCCGTTCTGGAATGCATCCGTTGGCGCACCGGCCGCACGTCTACGTAACGATCTCGAACTGTTGCCGCAACTCGCGGAAAGCGGCCTGTGCGATGCGGCCAAAGATATCAGCATGGCAGGCGTGCTCGGCACGTCGCTGATGCTGCTCGAATGCTCGGGCGTCGGCGCGCGTATCGATCTCGATGCGATTCCGCGCCCTGATGGTGTCGATTTCGAACGCTGGCTGAGCGCGTTTCCAAGCTACGGCTTTCTGCTTTCCGTGCGCGATCAGCATGTGCATGAGGTGCACGCGCATTTCGCGCAACGCGGACTCGCAAGCGCGACGATCGGCCGCGTGGATGCGTCTCGCGAAGTGGTGCTCACGCGGCAGGCCGACGCAGCGTTGCTATGGAGCTTCAAAGACAGTCCATTTATCGGCGCGCCAGTGGGAGCGCAGGAATGAACGGCACGCGGATGCGCATTGCGCTGTTCACCCATTCGGTGAATCCTCGCGGCGGCGTTGTGCATACGCTCGAACTCGGGCGCGCGCTGTATGAAGCGGGACAGGATGTGACGATCTTTGCACCCTCTGTCGGCGGTGCGCCGATGTTTCGCGCTTCACCTTGTCGCGTCGTACTCGCGCCCGCCGCGGCGCACGGCAACGATACCGTGACGATGGTGCAAACGCGCATCGATGCGCTCAAAGCAGCGTTGCTTGAAGAAGGCGGTGCGGCTTTCGACGTGCTGCATGCACAGGATGGCATCGGCGGCAACGCGCTGGCGGAATTGCGCGAAGCGGGTGTGATTCGCGGGTTCGTGCGCACGGTTCATCATCTCGATGCATTCGACAATCCGCGTCTGAGTGCATGGCAACGACGCGCATACGCGGAGGCCGACACAGTGCTGTGCGTCAGCGATACCTGGACGCGCAAACTGCGCGACGAGTTCGGCATCGCGGCATCGACGGTCAATAACGGCGTGGACATAGCGCGCTTTCAACATGTCGAAGGCGCGGATCTTTGCAACGGGCTCGGCCTCAATGGCGAACCGGTGGTGCTGGCAGTAGGCGGCATCGAGCAACGCAAGAACACATTGCAACTGCTGGAAGCATTCGCCTTGCTGCGGCAAACGCATGCCAGAGCGCAACTCGTGATCGCAGGCGGCGCGAGCCTGCTCGATCACGATGCCTATACGCAGCGCTTCGCTGCGCGTGCAACGGAACTGGGATTTCGTATCGGCAAGCACGCACCGATCGTCGTTACCGGTCCGCTCGAGGACGCAGCGATTCCTGCGCTGATGCAACGCGCGGACGTCATATCGATGATGTCGTTGTGCGAAGGCTTCGGCCTCGTCGTGCTCGAAGCGCTGGCGGCGGGCGCGCCTGTTGTCGTATCGCAGATCGAGCCGTTCACCGGCTACCTCGACGAACGTGTCTGCTGCTGGGCGCAACCCGCTGACGCCGCCAGTATCGCCGACGGGCTGCGCCGCGCGTTGCATGAACGCGGCGGCATCGACTTCGAACACGCAGTGCCCGACCTTCTCGCGCGCTTTAGCTGGCGCGAAAGCGCACACCGTCATATCGCGCTGTATGGAAATCACGTGCAGCGCATCATGCAGCCACTCGGTGCGTGAATCTCTCACTCAAAGGAAATGTGATGCCAGTCATGCACTTCAAGGTCCAGTGGCCGGACGGCACCGAGGCCAACTGCTATTCCCCTTCGACGGTGGTTGGCGAATTCTTCGTCGCCGGGCAACGCTACGCGCTCAGCGATTTCGTCGACAAGGCGCGCGAAGCGCTGCATATCGGCTCGGAGCGGGTACGCGAGAAATACGGCTTTGCGTGCTCGGCGGCGATGGATCAGCTCGCACAGATCGAAGAACTTGCGCAGCGTTTTGCCACCGACCCACACGCGGAAGTCAAGGTCGTCGAACTCATTTGAACCCCGAAAGCAGGAACGAATCATGTCGAACGCAAACACTGTCGCATCCGATGCGCTGAACGATGTCCCGCACCACACGGTGATCGTGGTGGGCGGCGGGCAAGCTGGCTTGTCGATCAGCTACTACCTCAAGGAGGCGGGCATCGATCATCTTGTGATCGAAAAGCATACGGTCACGCATACGTGGCGCTCGCAGCGCTGGGATGCGTTCTGCCTCGTCACGCCGAACTGGCAATGCGCGCTGCCGGGTCATCCGTATCGCGGCGACGATCCGCACGGCTTCATGAAGAAGGACGAGATCATCGCTTATCTGGACGGTTTCATTGCGATGGTCGATGCACCCGTGCTCGAACACACGGAAGTCCGCAAGGTCAGGCGCCTGCCGTCGGGCGGTTACTTCGTGTCGACGTCGAACGGCGACTTCACGGCCGATCACGTCGTGGTCGCCTCGGGTGGCTATCACACGCCCATCGTGCCGCGCATGGCGGAGCGTCTGCCTTCGAGGATCGTGCAGCTGCAGTCGTCGCATTACCGCAATCCGCAGGCGTTGCCGGAAGGCGCCGTGCTCGTGGTCGGTTCGGGGCAATCGGGTGCGCAGATCGCCGAAGACCTGCATCTGGCGGGTCGCAAGGTGTTTCTCGCGGTTGGGGAAGCGCCGCGCTGCGCGCGCTTCCATCGCGGCCGCGATGTGGTGGACTGGCTCGCGGACATGCGGTATTACGACATGCCCGTCGATCAACATCCGCTGCGCGAAGGCGTGCGCGACAACACGAACCATTATGTGACGGGGCGCGATGGCGGAAGGGATATCGATCTTCGACGCTTCGCGCTCGAGGGCATGGAACTGTACGGCAGGCTCGACGATCTCCGCGACGGCTGCCTGCGTTTCGCGCCGAACCTGACGAGCAGTCTCGATAGCGCCGACGACACGTACAACCGCATCAACGCGAGCATCGACGCATTCATCGACAAGCAGGGTATCGACGCTCCACCTGGCGTCCCCTATGAGCCGGTGTGGCGCCCGGAAGGCGAGCGCACGTCGCTGGATCTCGCGCAGAGCGGCATTACGTCGATCATCTGGTGCATTGGCTTTACGCCCGATTTCAGCTGGATCGATGCGCCCGTGTTCAATGGACGTGGCTATCCTGCACACAATCGCGGCATCACGCCGCAAGCAGGCTTGTATTTCATCGGGCTGCCGTGGCTGCATACGTGGGGATCCGGGCGTTTCTCCGGCATCGCGCGCGATGCCGAGCATGTCGTCGGCGCGATCCGGGTGGCGCTCGACCAGACATCGACGAGCCTCGCGGCGTGAGCATGATCCAACGTTATCGGGCGGGCATGCCGCAACTGAGCTACACGGGACTGTCGGAGAACTGGTTGCTCAAGGAGTGCGGGCATCGCCATTGGGAAGTGCTCGCCGCTCACGCGGGCCACGCGCAGCCCGACTTCCACGACGACAACGGCGGCCGCTCTTACGCGGCCTTCACGGCAATCCGCCTGCAGACCTGCGGTCTCGATTCGATCGCCGAAAACGACGCGTTCGAGATCCGCAGCACGCTTTGCAGAACGGGGCCTGTGCGCCATTTCAGCACGCACCATGTCGTGCGCGATGACCTGACAGTCGCGGAAATCGGGATGTCCTCTGCGTTCGTTACGCGCGGCGAAGCGCGCAGCAATCGTTCGGCGGCGCGGGCGGCGCTTGCGTCACTGGCGGGTGAAATCGTGCCGATGCCCGAAGAGGCATTGGACATGACACAGATCGGCAAGCGACTTCGAGCATACGACCGTGATGCAATTGCCGACCTCGCGCCGGCCACGCTCGAGCCGATCGAGTTCTTCCCATGCCCGAATAGCGATTTCAACGGCGCTGACTTCCTGTACTTCGCGAGCTTCCAAGCGTTCGTCGATCGCGCCGAGTGGCAATGGGGGCGCTTTGGCGAACCGCCTGTCGTCTCGAGCCGTTCGCTGTTCTATTACGGCAACGTCGATGTGGGCGATACGTTGACCGTGCATATGGTCGGACAGGCGGAAGACGCGCAGGGCATCCGGCACTGGACGGAACTGCGGCGCAACAGCGACGGCACGAAGATCGCCGACGTCACGACGGAAAAACGCTGGAGGCATCGATGAACATGCAGCGGCAGCGTCGGTCACGTCGCGTGAGGCTCAAGCGTGTCTACACGCGCGCGGATATCGACGGCATCGCGCATATCGACAGCATGCCCGGCGAGGCGCCGTTCGTGCGAGGTCCATTCGCGTCGATGTACACGGAAAAGCCGTGGACGATACGCCAATACGCGGGGTACGCGCAGGCCTCCGATACGAATCTCGCGTTTCGCACCGCGCTGGCGGAAGGCGCACAGGGTCTGTCCGTCGCCTTCGATCTGCCGACCCAGCGCGGCTACGATTCAGACGATCCCGCAGTGAGCGCGGACGTCGGCATGACGGGTGTCGCAATCGATACGGTGGAGGACATGACCCGCCTTTTCGAAGACATTGCACTCGACCGCGTATCTGTATCGATGACAATGAACGGCGCGGTTCTTCCTGTGCTTGCTGCTTTCATCGTCGCGGCGGAGGAAAGCGGCGTTAGCGCGTCGCAACTGAGGGGAACGATTCAGAACGACATCCTGAAAGAGTTTATGGTGCGGAATACGAGCATCTTCGCACCTGAGCCTTCATTGCGCATCGCCGCCGACGTCGTCGAGTATCTCAGCAAAAACGTGCCGCGGTTCAATGCACTCTCGGTGTCGGGATATCACTTTCAGGAAGCGGGTGCGGACCCGGTGCTTGAACTTGCGCTGACCATGGCGAATGCGCGCAAGTACATCACGACCCTTGTCGGACGGGGGATGCAGGCCGATGACGTCTGTCAACGGATGAGCTTCTTCTTCGGCGTCGGTATGGACTTTTACGTCGAAATCGCGAAGCTGAGAGCGGCACGAATTCTGTGGTCCGATATTGCTTCGGCAAGTGGCGCAACGTCGGATAGGGCGCGTGCGCTGCGGATGCACTGTCAGACATCAGGGTGGTCGCTAACGGCGCAGAAGCCGATGAACAACGTCGTGCGCACGACAGTTGAGGCGTTGGCTGCCGTGTTTGGCGGAACGCAATCGCTGCACACTAACGGCTACGACGAAGCGCTTTCGCTTCCCTGTGCAGAAGCGTCGAGGCTTGCCCGCGACACACAACTGGTGCTGCAGCACGAAACCGGCGTATGTGATGTCGTCGATCCTTGGGCCGGTTCGTACATGATGGAGAGCCTAACGGCGGAGATCTGTCAAAAGGCGCTAACGGTGATGGCCGAAATCGAACACCGTGGTGGCGTGGTTGATGTCGTCGAATCAGGGTGGGTTCGGGAACAGATCCACAGATCGGCTTCGAATATACAAGCGGAAATCGAGTCAGGAAAGCGCACGGTTGTGGGCGTCAACGATTTCACGACGGGATGCGATGAAGACCTTGGAGAGCCACAGGCTGTCGACGGCCGGCGGGTGCGCGTGCTGCAAACGCAAAGGCTTGCTCACATCAAAGCCAGGCGTGATCGGACGAGAGTACGCGACACGCTGTATGCGCTGACGCAGGCCGCCCTGAGCAGAGACGGAAATCTTCTTGAACTGACAGTGGCATGCATGCGAGCGCGTGCAACAGTCGGCGAGTGCACGCAGGCACTGGAAGCCGTATGGCCAAGATATCGAATCGGCTTGCCGCTATTGCGCGACCATTACGGCGCAAACCTCGAAAGCGACAAAGATTGGCAGGACGCATGCCGCGCCGTAGCCGACGCAACGAAGCGCCTGGGCCGTGCGCCACGCGTGCTGATTGCAAAGCTGGGACAAGACGGACATGACCGGGGCGCGCGTATCATCGCAGCAGCCTTAACCGATGCGGGCTTCGCGGTTTCCATGGGATCGATGTTCGCATCACCTTCCGATACCGTTCAGTTGGCTCAAGCGGAGCGGGTCGACGTTATCGGCGTGTCCTCTCTCGCGGGCGCGCAAAACGATCTGGTCTCCGCGTTGCGCGAGCAACTGACGGTACGCGGTTTGCGGATACCCGTCGTAGTGGGCGGGATCATCGACCGCGTGAGTCAACTGGTCCTTCAACGCTCCGGGGTGGCGGCTTGCTTTCCGGCGGGCACGCCGATCAAAGATATCGTGCCGCTATTGGCTGCGATCGCTGTGGCGTCCGCAGAACAACGCGTTGCAGGTGCGCATCCGTTACACGAGACAGCATAACGAAAGTCGCGATCTGCTGGCGGCGCGGTCGCCTGCGCGCCCTAGCCGCCGATCGTCTGGGCCCGCTTCGCGGCAAAGTCCCACAACTGCGCCTGATTCGTCTCCACGCGCGCGGGCAGCAGCCCATTCTTGTAGAACGTATCGGCGATGATTTGCTGCTCGCCGAAATTCTGCGCGGCAACCGCGCGCACCTGATAACTGCGCCTCGCATTCGCACGTTCGATCGTCGCGGCGTCGAGTCCCCACACGGGCGCGAGCGTCCTCGCCGCATCATCGGGATGCGCGCGCAGCCATTCGCCCGCTTCCTTCAGTTGATCGAATACGACCTGGACCACATCCGGATGCGCGTCCGCGAACGTGCGCGACGCGAGATAGTAGCGCTGATACGAGGCGAGCCCGTTGCCGTTCGCAAGAATGCGCACGTCGGCGTTTTTATCGACGGACGCCACGTACGGGTCCCAGGTGATCCACGCGTCGACGCTGCCGCGTTCGAATGCCGCGCGCCCGTCGGCGGGCGTGAGGTAGCTGATCTTCACGTCCGTCGCTGCGAGCCCCGCCTTGTTCAATGCGGCCAGCAACAGATAGTGGCTGCCCGCCGCTTTCGTCACGGCGATGCGTTTGCCCTTCAGATCGGCGAGCGTTTTGGGCGGACTGTCTTTCCTGACGATGATGGCCTGCGCGCCCGGCGAAGGCGCTTCCTGCGCCACGTACACGAAGCGCGCATGCGCGGCCTGCGCGAAGATCGGCACGGTGTCGGCCACATCGGCGCTGAAATCGACGGCATCGACGTTGAGGGCTTCCGTCAATGGCAAGCCGCTCGTGAACTCGTTCCATGTGACACGCACGTTCAGCGGCGCGAGCGCTTTTTCCAGCGATCCGCGCGCCTTGAGCAGCGTGATGAGCGTCGACGATTTCTGATAACCGATGCGCAGCGCAATCGGCGAAGCTGAAGCTTGCGCGAGACTGTGCGCCGACGTCAGCGCAAACAGCGAAGCGAGTGCGAGGCGCGCGAACGCACGCCGAGTGATGGACGCCATACGTGTATTCCGTTTTCCAGGTTGAACCGAGTGAAGCAATGGATCGGTTCGCCATCGTAGCAACGGTATCTCCGCTTGCTAAGCAACGCTTTCAGCTATAGATCGCATGCCTGACGATAAGCGTGCGCACGCTTTGAAAGATGCAAAACATAAATATTGCCGCGAGATAAACATATATAAATAGAATAATTCTCACTGTGGTCCTTCGTCGTTACGCTTGCCTGCATATCGACTGTGAGGGCCTATGAGCACTTCTGTTACAACGTCTTTTTCTGCGCGGCGGCGCGTGCTGCGCGCACTCGCGGCAGCGCCTGCCGTCGCGGCCGTTTCGCTAACGCCTGCGCGCGGCGCGCAGGCAGCCGACGCGGCGTCGACCACGCTCGTGCTGGGCGATCAGGCCGGTGGCACGCGCGCACTGACTGAGGCCGCCAAGGTACTCGACGGCACGCCATACGCGTTTCGCTGGGCCAACTTTCAGGGCGCCGCACCGCTGTTCGAAGCGCAGCGCGCGGGCGCCGTCGATCTTGCGCCCGCCGGCGATCTGCCCGTGCTCGCAGCAGCGGTTGGCGATCCGACCTTGAAGATCGTCGCGACGCGCGTCGGTTCCGGCGCGCAGCTCGGCATCCTCGTTGCGCAGGATTCGAAGATCCGCACGGTTGCGGATCTGAAGGGGCGCACGGTATTCGTCTCGTCGGCGCGCGGCAGCATTTCGCAGTTTCAGCTGTACGGCGCGCTCGCCGAAGCGGGCTTGTCGAAGGACGACGTGTCCGTGCGCTTCATCTTGCCCGTCGATGCGTTTGCCGCGTTCGCGTCCGGCTCGATCGAAGTCTGGGCGACCTTCGATCCGTACTACGGCATCGCCGTGCAACGCGGCGCACGCATTTTGCGCGACGGCACGGGCATCAACAGCGGCTTGGGCTTTATCACCGCATCGGGCGCGGCGCTCGCCGACACGCGCAAGCGCGCCGCGATCGCCGACGTGCTGCAGCGCTATCAGCGCGCGGGTGACTGGGCGGCCGCCAATCCCGATGCGTACGCGCAAATCTACGCGACGCTCACGCGCTCGCCGCTCGACGCCGCGAAGCAGATCACGAAGCGCGCGTCGTTGAAGCAGCACTTTGTGTCTGACGCGGATATCGCGGCTTTGCAAAAGGTTGCGGACGCCGCGTATCGCGATGCGATTCTGCCGCGCCGCATCGACGTGCGCGCGATCTCGGATACGACCATCGGCAGCGTCTGAGCCGCATTTCAAGGAGCGTATCGACATGTCTTCAAACACCCAGGCAATCGATCTCACCGGCCTGCACGCCGATAACGCCGCTGGGCCGCGTGACGCGACGCGGCTGATCGTCGCCGCGCTGGCGACCGTCGCGTGGCTCGGCGGGGCGGCCGTCACGCAATGGTGGCACGCGCTCGACGACTGGCCGTACACGCGCGAACTCACCGTCTTGAAGCTCGCGCTGGCGGGGCTGTCGGCGGCCATCGGCTTGCGAGCGTGGCGAGCGAACGGCCCGCTCAAGTCGCAAGCGGACGCGCAGTGGGCGCGCATCGACAGATGGCTCGCAGCCTCGCCGTGGCTGCTCGCGCTCGCGCTCGGCATCACTGCGTGGGAAGTCGTCACGGCGCAACTCGAATGGTTGCCGCGTCCGTTCTTCGCGCCGCCTCAGGCGTTGATCGCGGTGTACTTCGACGATCTGCCGCGGCTTGCATCGAGCGTCGCGCATTCATTCGTGCTGCTCGCGTATGGCTACCTGCTGGGTGCGCTGACGGGCTTTGTGGCCGGCGTGAGCATCGGCTGGTCCCGTGCGGTCGGTTACTGGCTGCACCCCGTGCTGCGGCTGATCGGGCCCTTGCCTGCCACCGCGTGGCTGCCGCTCGCGTTCTTCTTCTTTCCGTCGAGCTTCAGCGCCAGCGTCTTTCTGATCGCGCTCGCCAGCGCATTTCCCGTCGCCGTGCTGACGTGGTCCGGCGTGGCAGGCGTGAACTCCGCGTATTACGACGTGGCGCGCACGTTGGGCGCACGCGCATCGTTCCTGATCTTGCGCGTGGCGATTCCTGCCGCGTTGCCGTCGGTGTTCGTCGGCCTGTTTATGGCGCTGGGCGCGTCGTTCTCGGTGCTGATCGTCGCCGAGATGATGGGCGTGAAGGCGGGACTCGGCTGGTATCTGCAATGGGCGCAGGGCTGGGCAGCGTACTCGAACATGTACGCCGCGCTGCTCGTGATGGCGCTGATGTGTTCCGGTCTGATCACGCTGCTATTCAAGGTGCGCGACCGTCTGTTGGCCTGGCAACAGGGATTGCTCAAATGGTAGCCGCTACTCAAGCGTTGCACGCGCGTACGGACGCGCGGCAGGGCGCACGCATCGACGTGCGCAACGTCAGTCACCGGTTCACGCTGCGCGGCGAAGCGCTGGCCGTGCTCGACGACATCAGCCTGACTGTCGAGCCCGGCGAATTCGTCGCGCTGCTCGGGCCGAGCGGCTGCGGCAAGTCGACCTTGCTGCGTCTCGTGGCGGGACTGGATATGCCCGCGCGCGGCGCGCTGCATGCAAACGGCGAGCCGATTGCCGGGCCGGACCCGTCGCGCGTCGTGGTGTTTCAGGACCCGACGCTGTTCCCATGGCGCACGGTGCGCGACAACGTCGGGCTCGGCCCGCAGGCGCAGCGGGCGGAACGCGGCCGTGCAGCGCGCGAGGATGCGGCGGCGCGCATCGACGCCGCACTCGAGCTGGTCGGCCTCGGCGAATTCGGGCATGCGTTCCCGCATCAGCTGTCGGGCGGCATGGCGCAGCGCGCGGCGCTGGCGCGCGCGCTCGTCAACGATCCGCAACTGCTCGTGCTCGACGAGCCGTTCGGCAAGCTCGATTCGCTGACGCGCATCCGCATGCAAGGCGAGCTCGTGCGCCTGTGGCAGGCCGTGCGCTTCTCGGTGCTGCTCGTCACGCATGACGTCGAAGAGGCGCTGTATGTCGCGAACCGCGTGATCGTGCTGAGCGAGCGGCCGGCGCGCATCGTCGCAGAAGTGCGTAACGACGCGCCCTATCCGCGTCATCGCGACGATCCGAAACTTGTCGCGTTGCGCCGCGAAGTCCTCGCGCAACTCGGCCTCGATACCTGAATCCACGCACGACCACACTACGCATTGGAACAACAACGACATGAAACACGATCACAACGCTCATCCAATTGCCATCGATCCATCGCGCCGCGCCTGGCTGCGCAAGACCGCATGGACGGCGGGCGCGGCCGCGCTGGGCAGCGCATCATTCCTGCCCGGCCTGCGCGCGTCCGCCGACGAAGGCCTGAAGCCACTCAAGCTCTCGTGGAACGCGGGCGCGATCTGCACGGCGCCCGTGCCCGTGGCCGTCAAGCAAGGCTTCTTTCGCAAGCACGGACTCGATGTCGAGCTGATCAACTTTGCCGGTTCCACCGACCAGCTGCTCGAAGCCATCGCGACGGGTAAATCGGATGCGGGCGTCGGCATGGCGCTGCGCTGGATCAAGCCGTTGGAACAGGGTTTCGACGTGAAGCTGACGGCGGGCATCCACGGCGGCTGCATGCGGCTGCTTGCGACCAAAGCATCGGGCATCGTCGATCTGCAAGGGCTGAAAGGGCGCACGGTCGGCGTGAGCGACATGGCGAGCCCGGCGAAGAACTTCTTCGCGATCTCGCTGAAGAAGATCGGCGTCGATCCCGACAATGACGTTCACTGGCGGCAATATCCGGCAACGCTGCTCGGCGAGGCCCTGAAAAAAGGCGAAGTGCACGCGATTGCCGACGGCGACCCGACCATCTGGACGCTGCGCGAGTCCGATCAGCTGCAGGAGGTATCGAACAATCTGTGCGGCGAATACGCGAACCGCGTGTGCTGCGTGCTGGGCGTGCGCGGTTCGCTGATCCGCAAGGACCGCGCGACGGCGCAGGCGCTCACGCAGGCGCTGCTCGATGCGACGGAATGGACCGCGAACCATCCCGCCGAGGCCGCGGCGATCTTCGCGCCGAATGCGCCGGGCGCGAACGTTGCGCAACTGACGGCAATGCTGAAGAGCCACACGGACCACCATCACCCTGTCGGCGATGCGTTCAAGAAGGAGATCACGCTGTATGCCGACGATCTGAAATCGGTGGGTGTCATCAATGCTGGGACGGACTCGAGCCGCTTTGCGACGCGGGTGTTTTCGGATGTGCTTGCCTGATCGTTTCGGCTGTCCGTTCGGAAACTCGACGGGCGGCGGGGCTCGCGCGCGATAGGACGGCGGTGCTGATGGCTGCCGCTCCGTCGCTGATGCTGAAGGCGCACGTCAATCCCGGTGACCTGCCGCGTGCGATATTCGACGATACCCGCAACGCGTGATCGAAAACTGCACGGTCAGTTCGTCAACGAACTGGCCGTGCAGTGCTACGGTTCAACCGCGTGCCGCAAACGCCGCGCGCCCGAGATTGCCCAGCACCGTATCGTTCTGCGGCGTGTGAATACGCGCGCACAGTACATCCCGATAGTGGCGCTCGAGCGCGTTGTTGCGGCTCAACCCCGGGTTGCTGCTCGCTTCGAGCGCAAGCTCGACGGCATCGATTGCATGCTTGCTGACGAGATATTTGATTGTCGGCGCTTCCGTTGCGCTTACGTGACCGGCTGCACCGGCGTCGAGCAATACGCGATTGCTGAACAGCAACGCGTCGATGCGTCCCACCGTCTGCTGAAAACTGTCGAGCGTCGAGAGCGGCGCATTCAGACCGGATGGCGCGCGTCGCGCCGCCCATTGCAAGAACCAGTCGCGGGCCGCGCGCGCGACGCCGTCGTAGATCGACGGCAGCAACACGTTCATCCACTGGCTGGTAACGGGGTCCATGCCGTTCGCGGGCCCCGGTGTCTGTAAATCGACAGCCTGATCGGGCGGCACGCGCACGTTGTCGAAGATTACTTCGTGACTGCCCGTTGCGCGCATGCCGAGATGATTCCACGGTTCGCCGATGCGGATGCCGGGCGTGTCGCGATGCACGAGCCACGTGCCGACACGCGGCGATGCTTCATCGGTGCGGCCCCAGACGGCGAACCACGTCAGCCCGGGGCTGCCCGTCGAGTAAAGCTTGCGGCCGTTGAGCACCCAGTGTTCGCTTTGCCGTCTGCCGATCGTCGCAGGCAGGCCGCCGCGCGACGGCGAACCGAGTTCGGGCTCGACGCGCAGCGAGTTGATCAACGCGCCGCGCTCCACGGCGTCGCGCGCGATGCGCTGCTTGAGCGCCGGCGGCCAGTTCGGATTCGCTTGCAACCGCAGATGGTAAAGGTATTGCATCACGACGATCAGCGCCGTCGACGGCTCGCCGCGCGCAATGGCCCGTATCACTTTCAGCGTCTGCGCGAGCGTCGCTTCGCGGCCGCCTAGCGCGCGCGGCACGGTCAGCGAGAGCAGCCCGGCGCGCCGCAGCGTCGCCAGATTGTCGTGGGGGAAATGCGGACCGGCGTCGAGCGCCGCGGCGCCTTCGGCGAAGCCGTCCGTCAACGCGGCGAGCCAGGCATCGGCACGCGGGCTGTCGAGGTCCGCGAGCGCTTCGAGGGCATCGGCGTCGCGCGCGGTATCGATGAGCGCAGTGTCGGGGTGGCGGCGAGTCATATCGGGCTAACAGTATCGACTTGGCAAAAGAAGCGGCAGGAGGTCATTGCGCATCCAGTGGAAACTCGCGGTCGAAACTCGGCGCTACGTCGAGGCGCGTCTTGATGACATCGGCACGTAGATAGAGATCGGCGGTCTTCTGCTGTTCGGCGATCACATGATCGTCGATGGCAATGGGATGCAGCTGCGCGCGCTGATAGACCGTCTTCAACACATCGGGCGGCAGGCCCGTGACGCGCGACTGCATCGCGGCGACTTCATCGGGATGCGACAACGCCCAGCGCTGTCCCGCGGCGACGCGCTTGAGGAAATCAGCGATTTCCGCGCGCCTGGCCTTGATCGACTCTTCGGTTGCCGCCTGAAAGCTCAGCCCCGACGACAGATTCACGCCATTTGCGATGCTCCGGTCGTGATCGCGCTGTTCGGCGAGCGCGACATATGGGTCCCACGTGGACCACGCATCGACGTTGCCCGACGCGAGTGCGGCCTTGGCATCGGCGGGTTGCATGAAACGCAGCGATACATCCGACAGTTTGATGCCCGCGCGCTCCAGCGTCGCGATGGCAAGGTAGTGACCGATCGAGCCGCGTGTCGTGGCGATGCGCTTGCCTTTCAGATCGGCGGCGCTTTTGATCGGCGACTGATCGGGCACGATGATCGCGAGGTCGATGGGCTGCGAGCGCGTCACCGCGACCGCGCGCACCCTGGCGCCAGCCGCATAAGCAAAGATCAACGGCGCATCGCCCAGACCGCCGACGTCGATGGCGCCCGCGTTCAATGCTTCGCCGAGCGGCTGCGCAGCCGGAAAGTTGAACCATTCGATCTTGTACGGCACGTCTTTCAGTTGCCCGGACGCTTCGAGAATGCCGCGTGTCTGCAATTGCTGATCACCGACTTTCAAGGTCGTTTCAGCGTGAGCGGCGAGCGCCAATCCAGATAGCGCAATCAGAAGAAGACAGGCGAGCAGGCGGTGCATGATGGTGAGTATCGACGCAAGTGAACATGACCAGCACACGATACGCAGACGCTTTTTATAAGGCAAACGCATTGTTCTGCTTTACTAATATGCGAGATCGAATTGCGCGTTTGACCTTCAAGACGATGCGGCAGTCACGCTAAGCTCAGCACGTCGTGTCGTTCTCTCACTCTTCATCAAGCGGAAAGTACTCAATGAAACTCGATGAGATCGAGGCCTTTGTTGCTGTCGTGCGCAGCCAGTCGCTGAACCAGGCCGCGAATTTGCTGGCGCTCACGCAACCCGCGGTGACGCGCCGCATCCAGAACTTCGAAGAAGCGCTCGGCGTCGCGTTGCTCGACCGCAATACGAAGCCCTTGAAGACGACGCCGATGGGGCGCGCGGTGTACGGGCAATGCCGCGCGATCGTGCGCGAGGTCGAAGCGCTCAAACGCCTCGTCAGTGACAATGCGCCGCTAGCGGGCGTGCTGCGCATCGGCGTCGCGCAGACGGTCGCGGATGTGGCGATGCTCAAGGCGCTGCACGCGTTGCGCGAAGCGCATCCGGAATTGCAGGCGCGTGTGTCGACGGGTTGGGGCAATCCGCTGCTGCAAAAGGTGGACGAGGGCGAACTGGACGCCGCCGTGGTGCTGCTGCCCGCCAATCGCGCGCTGCCGGACACGCTGCTCGGCGAGTCGCTCGGGCCGCTGAAACTGGCCGTCGTCGCGCGCAAGGGCAGCATGAAGAAGCGCGTGCATACGCTCGCCGGGTGTCAGGCGCACGGCTGGGTATTGAATCCCGACGGCTGCGGCTTTCGCGCGGGCTTGCAGCATGCGCTCGCTGCGCAAGGCTACGGATTGAAACTGAATCTCGAGACGCTCGGTACCGAGCTGCAACTCGGCCTCGTCGCGGATGGCGTCGGCTTGGGGCTCGTACCGTTGCCATTGCTGCATGCAAGCCCCCATGCGGCGCAACTCGACGTCATTGCACTCAGCGACTTCAGGCCGGAAATCGCCGTGTGGATGGTGCGCTCGCGCGCGCTCGGCAAGATGCAGTCGGCCTTGACGGTACTGGCCGCGAGTATCGAAACGAGCTTCAAGGCCGCGCGTTTGTCCCGCGCGGCATGACGTGTTGCGCGACAAACGCGCAGATCAGATCACGAAGAAGCCATGCGTGCCGTCGCGCTCCAGTTGCGCGACAAGTCCGTATTCCCACTCCAGATACGCATTCATCGCTTCGCGCGCGTTGTCGGTGCCTTCATACGGACGCCGGTAGCGGTCGATGCGCGGCGACGCGAGATGCGTTTCGCCGCTCTCGACGGGTAGCCCCGCGCGTACCCATGCCGACGTTCCGCCATCGAGCACCTGCACGGGCTTACCCGTCAACGCCGCAATGTCCGGCGCGACATAGGGCGCGAGCGCACTCGTGCCGCAGGTCACCACATAGCGCTTCGCATCGGGCAACGCGCGCAGATCGTCGAAAGCGTTCGACAGCCGCGAGCGCACGATCCAGTGAGCGCCGGGTATATGCGCCTTCACGTGATTCGCGCTGGTCGTCACGTCGAGCACGACCGTTGCGCTCGTCGCATCGGCGAGCAGCGCGGCGAGTTGTTGCGGGGTGAGCGTCGGCGTCGAGGCGGGTTGCGGCCTCGCAGCCTGCCACGCTCCGCTCGCGGTCAGATCGTCTGCGGATGCGCCGTCCACCACGTAGGTGTCGATGTTCATTTGCGCAAGCCACGAAGCCGTCATGTTCGCGCGCACGCCATCGTCGTCGAACAGCACCACGCGCGCACCGCGCACGGGCGCGAACATGTCTGTCTCCTGCACCAGCTGGCCGCCCGGCGCGCCTTGGAATCCCGGTGCATGCGCGTGCTCGTATTCGGCCGGCGTGCGCACGTCGAAACGATACGTGGTGCGGGTGGAATCGGCGGCCCAGCGCGCGGCTTCGTCGAGCGTCGTGCGGCTCACGCCTGCGCGTTGCGCGAGTGCCAGCGACGCGCGCCGCGACGCGTCGAGCTGCGCGCCGTCGCGGCCCGCATGGAGATCGAAGCGCCGCTCGCTGCCATGTTCGAGCTGCTGGCCCGCCAGCGTCCAGCCTATCGTGCCGTTGCGCAGCGCCGCGACGGGATTCGGCAGCCCCGCATTCACGAGCGACTGCGTGCCGATGATGCTGCGCGTACGCCCCGCGCAATTGACGATCACCCGCGTGGTCGGCTCAGGCGCGAGCGCTCGCGCGCGCAGCACCAGTTCCGCGCCGGGCACGCTGATGCTGCCCGGAATGTTCATCGTTTGATATTCGTCGAAGCGGCGCGCGTCGAGCACGACGACGTCGTCGCCATTTTTCAGCAGCGCATCGACCGCTTCCGCCGACAGCGACGGCGTGTGCCGCTGCGCTTCGACGAATTCGCCGAACGCCTTGCTCGGCACGTTGACGTCGCGGAACACTTCGCCACCCGAGCTGATCCAGCCGCCGAGTCCGCCTGCGAGCAGAGCGACGTTCCTGTAGCCGAGCGACGTCAGCGTGTCGGCGGCACGTTGGGCGAAACCTTCGCCTGCATCGAACAGCACGATAGGCACGTCGCGGCAGGGCAGCCGCGTCCACGCGTCGAGTTCGATGCGCGATAGCGAGAGATTGGCCGCAAAAAGCGGATGGCACTGCGCATGCGGATCTTCTTCACGCACATCGAGCAGCGCGATCTCACGCTTTGCGAGCAGCGCGTCGCGCACCTCTTCGTACGTACGCACGGGATATGACTTCATGAGTGACGACGTTCCTTGCTGAGGTCCCACAGGTTGGGAATGGTTTCGTTCGAGTAGCCGGAGATGAAGCGCTTGCCGGGACCGTCGGGCGTATACGTCGAGCGCTCAACGGCGCCGATGTTCGCACCATACACGTGAATGCTGACGGATACGCGATCGTCGTACGCATTGCGGACGCGGTGAATATCGCCGATGCGCGGCGAAACGGCTTCGACAGCACCCGCTTCGAGTCGTATTTCTTCGCCCGATTGGCGCAGCCCGCCGTCGCTGTGCCGTTCGAACGACGCGGCGAGTTCAGCGCCGCGCAACACGCCGATCAACCCCCACACGGTGTGATCGTGAATCGGCGTTGCCTGTCCAGGTCCCCATACGAAGCTGACAACCGAGAAGCGTTGCTGTACGTCGGCATACAGCAGGTATTGCTGATAGCGTTCGGCGGACGGCTGCGCAAACGCATCGGGTAACCAGTCGTCGACGCAGATCAGCTTTTTCAATGCAGCGGCGCCGCGTTCGAGCAGCTCCGATTCGGCAGGCTTCGCGTCGACCAGCGCCGCGATCTCGCCGACAAAACGGCGCAGTGTGTGATTCGGCATCAGTCGAGCAGCTCCCGTTCCTTTTCGACCAGTCCTTCGTACAGGCTCTCGAACGCATGCTGCGCCCCGCCCGGGCGGCCGACCTGCTGATGCGTCAGGGCGGCCATGTCGTGCGGAATAGGTTGAGGCGTGCCGGCAGCCTGCGCAAGCAGTTGTGCATGGCAGGCGTTGTCGAGCGCGATGTACCACCATGCAGCCGCTTCGACGCTTGGACCGGCCGTCAGAATGCCGTGATTCTTCAGAATCACTGCCTTGTGCTGGCCGAGTGCGTGCGCAATGCGCGCGCCTTCGTCGGTATCGAGTACGACGCCGCGGAAGTCGTCGAACAATGCATGATCTTCATAGAACGAGCAGGCGTCCTGCGTCAGCGGATCGAGTTTGCGTCCTAACGTGGACCACGCCTTGCCGTACAGCGAATGCGTATGCGCGGCTGCGACAACGTCGGGCCGTGCTTCATGTATCGCGGCGTGAATCGCGAATGCAGCCTGATTCACGGGGCCTTCGCCGACGACGATTTCGCCATGTCGATTCACGAGCAGCAGATCCGACACGCGAATGCGGCCGAAATCCTTGCCGAGCGGATTGACCCAGAAGTGATCGGTCCATTCGGGGTCGCGTGCGGTGATGTGCCCCGCGAGCCCTTGCGCGAAGCCATAGCGCGCGAACAGACGGAACGCGCCTGCAAGGCGCTCCTGACGATGGCGGCGCTCTTCGGCAAACGTGCGCTGCGGCGCGTTGTCGTCGTCGAACCAGAATTTGCGGACGGGCGTGTCGCGCAACGTGAGCGCGGACGCGGACGCGGACGTATCGTGGAGTGCGGTGCTCATGCGTGAATGCGCTCCGTTCTCAGGCGGCGCGCCGCGCGCGTGCCGTCAGCTCGCGCGTCGCGGGAATCAGTTCGCGGCCGTAGTCGATTGCATCTTCGAGGGGATCGAAGCCGCGCACGAGGAACGTCGTCACGCCGATGTCGTAATACTCGGAGAGCGTTTGCGCGACCTGTGCGGGCGTGCCGACCAGCGCCGTCGAATTCGAGCGTCCGCCGATCTCTTTGGCGACTGCCGTCCACAAGCGGTCGTCGGCGCGCACGCCGTCTCCCGCTGCCGCAAGCAGGCGCTTTGCGCCTTCGCTCTGCTGCGGGCCGCCGCGCGAGAAGCCCTGTTCGACGCGCAGACGCCGCGTCTCTTCAAGAATATGCCCGGCGCGCTCCCATGCCGCCTTTTCGGTCGCGGCGAGGATCGGACGGAACGACACGGAGAAACGCACGGTGCGTCCATGTTTCGCCGCTTCGCCGCGCACGCGTGCGATCAGTTCCGCCACCTGCTGTTTCGATTCGCCCCACAATGCGTAGACGTCGGCATGCTTGCCCGCGACGGCAAGGGCCGCCCCGGACGCACCGCCGAAGTAGATCGGCACATGCGGTGTCTGCTTCGGCTTCACGTCGGAAAAGGCCTTTTCGAAGCGATAAAAACGGCCTTCGTGATCGAACGGTGCGTTCTCTGTCCAGACGCGCCGCAGAATCTGCAGGTACTCGTCGGTGCGGGCGTAGCGTTCGTCGTGTGCCAGAAAGTCGCCGTCGCGGCGTTGATCCTCGTCGCTGCCACCGGAGATGAAGTGCACGGCGAGTCGTCCGCCCGAGAAATGATCCAGCGTCGCCAGTTGGCGCGCGGCCAGTGTCGGCGCAACGAAGCCGGGACGATGCGCGAGCATGAAATGCACGCGCGAGGTCACGCTCGCGGCGTAGGCTATCGTGATCGTCGCATCGGGGCTGGTCGAACTGTGCGGCACGAGGATGCGGTCAAAGCCCGCGTTTTCGTGGGCCTGAGCGAGGGTGCGCACGTAATCGGTATCGATCGCGGGGCCTTCAGGAAGATGCGTTTCCGATACCTTGCGCTGCTGAATCATGCCGATGAATTCGACGCTCACGTTGGCTCCTTGCCGGATGTTCCGCTTCGACGGACGTTGAGATGTGAAAGCAGACGCGCTCGGCGTCTACGGGTCGAAATCAGGCTATCACCGCGTTATGCAGAATTTAAATAGTAAATTCAGATAAAGATATCGGATGCGCATGTTAGACGTGACGTGACATGCGCCGATGTCAACGCGTGCCGGGCAGTTGCGCCGGAAAGACCCGCGGGAAGATGCCGCGCTAGCGACCGCGGCTGAAAACGGCCAGTACAACCGGACACGGTCCCTGAAGTACTAGTAGCCTTTCGTATAAATCGTCAGATGGTTACTCACCGACTTGACACCCGGTACGCCCGTTGCCACTTCTGTGGCCTGCTGAATCTGATTCCCGTCCGGCACACTGCCGGACAACGTCACGACGCCGCCGCGCGCCCTGACGAATACGTTCGACACGCTGAAGTTGGGCGCTTTCGATAACGCCTTGCGTACATCGCGAGCCAGCGTTTTGTCCGAGGGTGTCGCCGTACCGGAAGTGGCAACCGGACCTGACGCCATCGGCATGGAGTTGGCGGCTTGCGCGTATGCGTTCGGCGTCACCGTCACGTATCCCATCAGGAGCGCACTGGCGATGGCAAATGTTTTCACGATTACCTCCATGGCTCGATTGAACGCGCCGGTGAATCGAGGATAGCCAACGTTTTGCTTTTAATAAAGCGTCTTGCGGGGAGGAAAAACCTGCGTGTTGTATGGGACCAAAGTCCAATACTCGCCTTAACAGGCAGTGCCTAGACTAAGGGCGAGAGCACTGGCCTTGGGCACTGTGTGGATGCGCGCGCATGATCGGTGCCGATTTCTCCAATCTGACTATGAGGGCGGAAATGAAAGCGAGTCGCATCGTTATCGCAATGGCTGTCCTGATGGCGGCGTGCCCTGCATTTGCGCAGCCGCAAACATCAGTCGATGTCATGAAAGCACCGGGCAGTGCCACCGTTGTCGGGACGTCCAAGGTGACGGCCACGATCGTCGCGATCGAGCCGGACACCCGCACCGTCACGCTCAAGGACAAAAAAGGCAAGATGATCGAGTTGCAGGTCGGTGAAGAAGCGCGCAATTTCGACCAACTCAAGGTCGGCGATATCGTCACGACCGAATATCAGGAAGCGATGTCGATCAGCTTGTCGAAAACCAACGGTCCGCGCTCGGCGACACAGCGGCTGATTGAAAAGCGCGCGGAGCCGGGTGCCAAACCGGGCGGCACGATCGGCCGGGAGATCACGGTGATGGCCGATGTCATCGCGGTCGACCCGAAGGCGAAGACGGTCACGCTGAAGGGACCTCATGGCAACCTCGTCGACGTGCATGTCGAGGACCCGGAGCAGATGAAAAACGTCCACAAGGGCGATCAGGTCCAGGTCGTCTACACCGAAGCCGTGGCGATCACCGTCACGCCTGGCGCGACGCAATAGCAGGCTGTCCGGAAAGATCGCGTGACGCCTGCTGACGCGGACGGCGAGCAGTGCGCAGACCCGTGTCAAGTCGAGGTAAATCGTGATGATGCTACGGGCAACAAGTCGGTTTCCTGCCGTCAGGAGCAAGCCGGTTCGAGGCAAGCGGGAATCGGGCGCGGGTGTCGCTTTCCGGCGCCTGTTGCTGATGGCCGCTTGCGGATCGCTGCTGTTCATGGAGGGTTGTCCCTACTACGCGGTGCCTGCTGGCACCGTCGTCACCACACCCGCGAGCTTCAATCGGTCTTTCGCCGCCGCAGCGGGTGCGATGCAGGACGAAGGCCTTGCGATTTCCGTGCAAGATCCCGGAACCGGCACGATTGTCGGCGGAATCGACGGTGGCGTCGTGCAGGCGAGCGTGCGGCAGCAAGCCGATGGCAGTGTCGTCGTACAGTTCGATTCGAAAAATGCGCGCGATCCGGCACTGCTCGATCGCATTTCGCGCAGCTATGACAGGCGGATGGGGCGCTGAACGCGGGCACGCGAAACGGGAAGGCGCGGGTCGAAGGTCTTTGCGGGAGGTCAGTGCGTGACAAAGCTACTCATCGACGTGGTCATCTTTCTCGCGGCGGCGCTCATCGCCGTGCCATTGACGGTTCGCCTCGGCTTTGGCTCGGTGCTTGGCTATCTCGTGGCGGG
Source organism: Paraburkholderia bengalensis (assembly GCF_037126505.1). Lineage (NCBI taxonomy): Bacteria > Pseudomonadati > Pseudomonadota > Betaproteobacteria > Burkholderiales > Burkholderiaceae > Paraburkholderia > Paraburkholderia bengalensis. The sequence continues at coordinate 28,944 of NZ_JACFYJ010000001.1, read as the reverse complement.
CATCATGATCGGACCTTGGGCACTGGGCTTCGTGACCGATGTGGACGCGATCCTTCATTTCTCCGAGTTGGGCATCGTGCTGATGATGTTCGTGATCGGACTCGAAATGCGCGTCGACACGCTATGGGCAATGCGCCGCACCATTTTCGGCTACGGCACGATGCAGATGACCGTATGCGCCGCCGCGCTGTCGTTGATTTTCATGGTGCTGGGACTGCCCTGGCGGATTGCGTTGGCGGGCGGGCTCGCGCTTTCGTTGTCGTCGACGGCAATGGTGATGTCGGAGCTTCAGCAGCGCAAGCTGATGGACATGCCGACGGGCCACGCCGGGTTCGGCATTCTGCTGTTCCAGGATATGGCGGCGATTCCGCTGATTGCGCTGCTGCCGCTGCTCGGACCGGCCGTGCCCGTCGCCGCAGCGGAGCCGGGCTGGCTCATCGCGCTGAAGGCGCTCGGTATGCTGGTCGTGGTGGCGCTGGTCGGCCGATACCTGTTGCAGATCGTGCTCAGGTTGATCACCAGCATTGGGATCCCGGAAATTTTCACCGCGTTTGCGCTGCTTTGGATCATCGGCATCGCGCTGCTGATGGAAAGCGTCCATCTGTCGATGTCGTTGGGCGCTTTTCTCGCAGGTGTACTGCTCGCCGATTCGGATTACCGCCACCAGGTCGAAGTCGACATGGCACCGTTCAAGGGATTGCTGCTGGGTCTGTTTTTCATCGCAGTGGGCACGTCGATCGACTTCGGCGTGCTGATGCGCGAGCCGTTGCGCGTCGCCGTCCTTGTGGTGGCCGTAGTGGGGATCAAGTCGCTTGCGCAGTGGTTCCTTGCAAGCAGATTTGGCGTGCCGGCATCGGAGCGCGGCTACTTTGCAATCCTGTTGTCGCAAGGTGGCGAGTTCGCTTTTGTGGTGATGGCCGCCTCATTGGCAGCACGCGTCATCGATCAGCGACAGTCGTCGCTCGTTACGCTGGTGGTCGCGCTGTCGATGGTCTCTACACCACTGCTGTTGCTGGTTCACCGCCGACTCGTGCAGCCTTTTGCAAGTCGTGAGCCTGGATAGCTGCATGCAGATCGATCAGCGGGTACGGACTGTGCGATGAACGTACGGACTGACCAGTTCGATAACGAAGTCAAGAAAAGCTCTCGTCTTTGCGGGCATGTGATGCCGCGACGGGTAGTAGGCGTAAAAGGGATACCGCTCGTCTGACCATTCGGGAAACAGATTGACCAATCGACCCTCGTCAATCAGATACTCGGCACCAAGCAGCAGCATCTGTGCAATCCCTGAACCGGCGAGACATGCATTGAGAAGCGCGCCGGGATCGTTGACCGTGAGGCGACCTCGGGTGTCGACGAGGATGCGTTTTCGCCTGCGATGGAATTCCCAGAGAAACGGCTTGCCCGTCTCCGGATTGCGAAATTCCAGACATCTGTGCTTTCCGCTTTCAAGTTCTTCGGGTTTGGTCGGGCGTCCCCAACGGGCGATATACGATGGCGCCGCGACCGTCACAATGCCACTATCGAGCAGTTTTCGCGCGACCAGGGTGGATGTCCTGGGCTCGCCGAATCGTAATGCGAGGTCGAAGCCGTCCATGACGAGGTCGCCCAGACTGTCTCGCGCAATGAACTCGATTTCGAGGTCGGGGTGCGCGTCCATGAACTCATCGAGCCTTTGCCCGAGAATGGTCCGGTAGAAAACCGGGTCCAGATTGACTCTCAACTTTCCGCGCACATCCGACGCGTCGCCTGCCGCGGCAGCGGCGGCTTCCTCCAGCCCTGCGAGGTGGGGCATGACCTGCTCGTAAAAACGGCGGCCTTCTTCTGTCAGCGAGACAGAGCGTGTCGTCCGGTTGAAGAGCCGGATCTTCAGTTTCTTTTCCAGCCTCGCAATCGCCCGACTGACGCCTGGCGGCGACATTCCCAACACTTCGGAAGCGGCGGCAAACGTCCCTGCATCGACTACCGCAGCGAATACGCTAATGCCGCCAGAGAGCTTCTCGCTACTGGATTTCATGGTCGCGCGTAAAAGGGGTGATGGATCGCAAGCGATCGACTTGAGAACAGCACAGCGTCATCGCACCGGACAGCCGTGCCGCATACATTTTTGGATCATGCCTGATTAGTGACTTTGTGTCACTTATCTAATGCCACCCCTGTCATTTCGTTTCGAGCGGCATTTGCGCAGAATGCATCTCACCGAAACATCATTCATTCGCAGAGGAACGACAAATGACTGCTCGACTGAACCGTCGTCAGCTTCTGAAGGACGCGTCGAGCCTGCTAGCCGTCGCGACGCTTGGCGGGTTCGCAAGCCGTAATACACAGGCGGCGCCACGCCGTTCAATCGGAGACGCGGCGCTGATCCATCACCCCGCCTACACGCCAATCGATCAATGCCTGCAAAGGGCAGTCGACGACGGCACGGTAGCGGGTGTTGTCGCCATGGGTGCAACGGAGCGCGGGCTCGTGTACGAGGGAGCGCGCGGTCGGGCGAATGTTCATAGCCAGGAGGCCATCGGTCCTGACACGATCTTCTGGCTCCTGTCGATGACCAAGGCGATTACTGCCACCGCGTGCATGCAACTCGTCGAACAGGGCAGGCTGCGACTGGATCAACCGGTTGGCGAATTCCTCCCGCAGTTGAAGGCTCCCCGGATTCTCGACGGGTTCGACGCTTCGGGGCAGCCGAAGCTGCGCCCCGCGCGCAACGCGATCACCGTGCGTCATCTGCTGACGCACACCTCTGGCTTCACATACAGCATCTGGAGCGAGAGGCTCAGCCAGTACGAGAAGGCGACGGGCATGCCCGACATCGGCTATTCGATGAACGGCGCATTCGCAGCGCCGCTCGAATTCGAGCCCGGTGAACGCTGGGAGTACGGCATCAGCATGGACTGGATCGGCAAGCTGGTCGAAGCGGTGACGGACCAGTCGCTGGAGGTCTACTTCCGCGAGCACATCTTCGAACCGCTGGGCATGCGCAACACGGGCTTCCTGATCGGCAGCGCACAGAAACAGCGCGTCGCCACCCTGCACAGGCGTCAGGGAGATGGGTCACTGGCGCCCGAGCCGTTCGAGATCAACCAGCGGCCTGAGTTCTTCATGGGCGGTGGTGGACTGTTCAGTACGCCGCGCGACTACATGGCGTTCCTGCAGATGCTGTTGAGCAGCGGCACGTATCGCGGCGAGCGCGTGCTGCGTGCCGACACAGTCGCGATGATGTTCCGTAACCACATCGGCGATCTGCAGGTTACCGAAATGGAGACGGCTCAACCGTCGTGGTCGAACAGCTTCGATCAGTTTCCAGGCGCGGCGCACAAGTGGGGATTGTCGTTTGACATCAACACAGAGCCCGGACCGCATGGACGCAGTGCGGGCAGCGCGAGCTGGGCGGGGCTGCTGAACACGTACTTCTGGATCGACCCCGTCAAGCGCGTCGCCGGATCGCTTTTTACGCAGATGCTGCCTTTCTACGATGCCCGCGTGGTGAATCTCTACGGGCAGTTCGAACGGGCGTTTTACGACGGTCTGCAGCGCGCCTGAACGCCTCGCGGCCGCTGCTTCGGCGCGGGCCACTTTATTTACCCATGTAAGGAGAATGAGCAATGTTTGCGATTACAGGAATCACGGGCAAGGTCGGCGGCGCAGTGGCCCGCCGGCTTCTCGCTGCAGGTCAACCGGTGCGTGCCGTTGTGCGCGACGTCAAACGGGCAGGTCCGTGGGCGGAGCGCGGCTGCGAACTCGCGACGGCTCGCATGGAAGACGCTGCGTCGCTCACCGCCGCGTTCGAAGGCGCAAAAGGCGTTTTCATCCTGCCGCCTTCCGAGTTCGATCCGGAGCCTGGATTTCCCGAGGCGCGGGCGGTGATCGACGCCGTGTCGAGCGCGATTGTGAAGGCAAGGCCCGATAGAGTGGTTTGCCTGTCGACGATCGGGGCCCAGGCGGACGAAAGCAATCTGCTCACGCAGCGCACGTTGATGGAGCAGGCGTTGCGCGAGATGCCGATGCCGGTCACATTTCTGCGGCCGGGCTGGTTCATGGAGAACGCGGCATGGGACGTCGCGTCCGCGCGTGACGATGGTGTGATCGCCAGTTACCTGCAGCCGCTCGACAAGCCGGTGCCGATGGTCGCTACGGCAGACGTCGGGCGAGTTGCGGCCGAACTTCTGCAGCAGACGTGGAGCGGCGTGCGCATCGTCGAGCTCGAAGGCCCGCGCCGGGTATCGCCCAACGATCTCGCGTCGAGTTTCGCTCGCGTGCTCGATCGCCAGGTCCGCGCCGAGGTTGTCGACAGGCAGACCTGGGAAGCGCTGTTCCGCTCACAGGGCATGAAACATCCGCTGCCACGGATGCGCATGCTGGATGGATTCAACGAAGGTTGGATCGATTTCGAAAGGCATCCAGACGAAATAGTCCGCGGTGATGTCGAGCTTGATACGGTTCTGGGCGAGCTTGTGTCACGTCCCGCCTGAACGGGACCGGTCGGCCGACGCGGGCAACTGCGCGTCGCCCGGCCATTGCATCACGTTGCCGTACACACAATGGATACACGATGGAATACAGCACACTAGGTAGGACCGGCCTGCGCGTCTCGCGGCTGAGCCTGGGCGCCATGACGTTCGGTGCCGGCTCGGGCATCTGGGGCAACATTGCCGGACTGGACAGCCGTCAGGCCGCCCGGCTGGTCGCGATGGCCGTGGAGCGCGGCGTCAACCTGATCGACACGGCGGACGCTTACTCGCAGGGCGCCTCCGAAGAAATTGTAGGGCAGGTGCTAAGCGCGCTGGGCCTCGACGAAAGCCGGATGCTCGTCGCGACCAAGGTCCGGCTGCGCACCGGCTCCCGCCATAACGACGTGGGCTTGGGCCGCTCGCATATCATGCGCACGGTGGAAACAGGCTTGAAGAGGATCGGCCGCGACCATATCGACCTGTTCCAACTGCATGATCGCGACGCACTTGTGCCGCTCGATGAAACGCTTCGTGTGCTCGATGACCTCGTCACACAGGGCAAGGTACGTCACGTCGGCGTATGCAATTTCAGCGCTGCTGATATCGAGCGAGCGTTCGGCATCACCGCCCGCACCGATCGCATATATCTTGCGAGCAATCAGGTTCACTATTCGCTGACGAGTCGCGACGTCGAGCACGAAATCATGCCTGTCGCCGCGACAAACAAGCTCGGCCTGCTGGTCTGGAGTCCGCTCGCAGGTGGTTACCTGAGCGGCAAGTACGCGCAGACGGGCGATACTGCCGGGCGTCGTACGAAACTCGACTTTCCGCCCGTTGATACGGTGAAGGCCGAGCCGATCCTTGAGGTATTGCGTGAGGTGGCCAACGAACTGGCGGCTACGCCAGCGCAAGTCGCATTGGCGTGGTTACTCGCGCGCGCACAGATTACTTCTGTCATCGTCGGAGCTCGCACGCCTGAGCAGCTCGCGGCAAATCTCGATGCGCAAAACCTTCTGCTGAGCTCGGAACAGCTCGCGCGCCTCGATAAGGTGTCTGCGACGCCAGTGCCGTATCCGCACTGGATGCAACATTTTCATGATCGGGACCGCGTTCTCTAGTGAGCAACAATGGGACGGTACAGATTTTGCCGCGTGGTTCCTGTGTTCGCTGGCGCGAAGTGCCGCGCCGTATCCAATGTGATTCTCATTGGCAAATGTTTGGTTAAACGAAAGCGGAAGGTCATATTGACGAAGCATTGAGTCCGCACAGTACCTCGCTGGAATAACAGAAGCTCGATAACAACACATCGGTGAGGTTAAAAAATGAATCGTCTCATGAGACAGGTGATGGCAAGTCTTGGATTAGCAGCTTTCGCAGTTCCGATAGCGGCTTACGCTGGCGAAGGCAACGCGCAAGATCAGCATCACAGCGCGAACGACAACGAAATCCGTCATGTACTTCTTATCAGTGTGGACGGACTCCATCAGCAAGATATCGCGCGGTGTATTGCTGCAAATACGTGTCCGAATATGGCATTGCTCGCAAGAAGCGGCGTGACGTATTCCAACGCCTATACGCCCGGACTTTCCGATTCGTTCCCTGGCCTGGCCGCGATGGTGACGGGTGGTTCCCCGAAGACGGCGGGGCTGTTCTATGACGTCTCATACGACCGCACGCTTTACGCGCCGAGCGACACGTCATGCTCGGGCAAGCAGGGCTGGAATGTCGTGTTCGACGAAACGACTGGCATCGACGCAGAGAATGGCGGTGCGCTCACCCATCTGGACGGAGGTGGCGCCTTCAATCCGCAAGCCATTCCGCACGCGAAGATCGACGGTGCGTGTGTGCCTGTTTATCCGCACAATTACGTGAAAACCAACACGATCTTCGAAGTAGTCAAGCAACGCGTCCACGGCGCGCGCACGGCGTGGGCGGACAAGCATGCATGGGGCTATGACTGGCTGAATGGTCCGTCAGGCAAGGGCGTGGACGATCTTTCGCGCACCGAGATCAATTCCATTGACGCTGCGACTGGCACCGACTATACCGACGTCTACACGCATACCGAGCAGTTCGATAATCTGCATGTCCAGTCGATCATCAACGAGATCGACGGCAAGGACTCCACCGGCAAGCAAAGTGCCGATGTGCCGACGCTGTTCGGTACGAACTTCCAGACGTTGAGCGTCGCACAGAAAGCACCTGTCGCATCCGGTGGCGGCTACCTCGACGCGAGCTTCACGCCGGGCAGGCAAGTATCGGACGCGATCGGCTACGTTGACAACGCGCTCGGAAAAATGGTCGATGCGTTGAAGTCGCGCAATCTCGCGGGGTCAACGATGGTCGTCGTGACGGCCAAGCACGGTCAGTCGCCGACCGATCACACCAAACTGGTCAAGAACGGTGACACACTGACCGCGCTGCTCGAAGCGAATAACTATCTAGACCCGAACGGACGGTTCGGTCAGGCCAGCACAGCGTCAGGCAATCTCAACGACGGGACAGGCCTTGTCGGAACAGGTCTTGTACAGACCGACGATGTCGGCCTGATCTGGCTTCGGGATCAGAGTCAGGTGCAGGATGCGGTCGCCACGCTCAAGGCAAACCTGAGTTGCAATGCGCCTGGTATCTGCGCAGACGGTCCGCAGGCGTACATCCTGTCCGGGCAGAAGCTGGCGGCAACGTTTGGAGATCCGGCGCTTGGACGTACGCCGGATATCATCGTGCAACCCAACCTGGGCGTGATCTACACGTCGAGCAAGAAGAAGGACGAAGAGCACGGAGGCAATGCGCCCGATGACAGCCACCTTGGCCTTATTGTCTCGTACCCTGACGGGCACCATCACGAGCGTCATGTGAATCGCCGCGTCAGCACTACGCAGGTTGCGCCGACTATCTTGCGCGCGCTCGGTCTCGATCCGCAATTGCTGCTATCGGTGCGTGCGGAAGGGACGAGGCCTTTGCCCGATCTGAACGAGAAGGACTGACCGGCCAACTCCGCGTCCGCCTGCATAGGCGCGGAAGAATCGCAAACTGCGCTTCGCGTGCACGTCGAAGACGCGGGCGACGCTTTCAGAGCGGGCGTGGCTTCGCCGGTTGTTCAACAGAAAAATCCCGGCATCGACCTGCCGACGTTGAAATTCAATGGTTGTGGCGTCGGAGGTCGTTGCATGGGCACAGAATGACGCCCGCCGTTCACAGCAAACTGGTGAGCCGAAAGATAGTTGCGCACGAGGGAAGAGCGCATCGTGACCCACGTGTTCGGCAACGCTGATGTTGGCAGAAATGTCTCTTCTGCAACTTTGACGGCGCACTGCGGGAGCTTTGAGATCCACATGATCTGAGCCTATGCCCGCGGTCAGCGCCAGTTCAATTTCTTTGCTTTCGCGATTCGGTCGGTTGTCGGATTCGCCGATCAGAACCGCTGTGAAATCACGACCTCGGCGTCGATCCAGTGTCGGATGACTCCCGTCATGTGATGCTCCACGCGACCAACGGCGAAGACGCGAGCGGCCAACCCATACGCGATGGCATCCGCCTGGCATTTGCTCGAGCCCGCGCCAGGTTCGAGACACGGCAACACCGCACAGCAGTTATCGATCACAAAGCCACGCACCGCGCTCAGCTGTTCCTGGCGGCTCTGTAGATCAGGCTGCGCCCGTACTCACCAGGCCGGCGCGCATCCATTCCTTCAGACGAAATGATTCGGCGATAAACGCACGGCGTCAAGCCGGACGGCCCACCACGCCCCGCATCTGGAACGCGCGCGGGCCGAGGCGGTGCGCGAGCGCGGCATGGGCGCGGCAAGGGCTCAGATCGCGAAATATCGCGCGCGAACACCCTTGACCGGAAACATCCGCTAATCGTCTTCTTGACGGATTGTATGACAGGAATATAATCCGTCTCACGAACCGGCTCGCTGAACGCCGGGCGCACTAGCGACACAAAATCAACACCACGGAGACATCAGCATGCAGATGGAAGCCGGTATCGGAGCGCGTCTCGACAGACTTCCGCTGTCGGGCTTCCATTGGCGTCTGCTGGGGCTGATCGCGGCCGGCATGTATTTCGATTCGTTCGATATCTATATCGCCGGCACCGTGCTCGCCGCGATGATCCACAGCGGCGAATCCACGCTCGGCCTGAACGCGACGTTCGTGTCCGTGACGTTCATCGGCATGATGACGGGCGCGTGGCTCTCGGGCCTGCTCGGCGACCGCTTCGGGCGCCGCTTCTGCTATCAGTTCAACCTCGGCATCTATGGCTTTGCGTCGATCGCCGCCGCACTGGCGCCGTCGATTTACTGGCTGATCTTCTTCCGTCTGGTGATGGGTGTCGGCATGGGCGCGGAGATCGTGGTCGGCTACGGCACGCTGAGCGAATTCATTCCCGCCGACTGGCGCGGCCGCTTCGGCACGATCCTGAATCTGATCATCAACACGTCGCTGTTTCTGTCGACCTTCCTCGGCTGGCTGATCGTTCCGCAATATGGCTGGCGCTGGATGTTCGCGATTGCAGGGTGCGGCGCGCTGTTCGTGTGGTTCCTGCGCAAATCGATGCCGGAGTCGCCGCGCTGGCTCGCCTCGCGCGGACGCAACGACGAGGCGACGGCGATCGTCGAGCGCATCGAGACGGCCTGCGGCGGCGCGGCGCCCCGGACGCAGCCGTCAGCGCCTGAAACGTCCACGCGCGAGTTCTATGCGAACGACACAGGCCGGCTCGGCGATCTGTTCTCGCGCCGTCTGCTGACGCGCACGATCACGGCCATCACCGTGCTCGTCGCGCTGTTCACCGTGAACTATGCTTTTGTCAGCTGGATTCCGACTTTCCTCGTCAAGCAGGGCCACAGCGTGTCGAACTCGCTCGGTCTGACAGCCGTGATGTTCGCGGGCGGTCCGATCGGCTCGCTGATTGCGTTCCTGCTCGCCGAGCGCGTCGGCCGGAAGTGGGGCATCGTATTGTTTTCGCTGATATGCGCGGCATTCGGCGTGGCGTACCCGTTCGCGCAGTCGGCGGTCGCGATCACGGCGCTCGGCTTCGCGATCACGAGCTGCATCTATGTGCTGTCGTCGTTCAGCGTCGCGACGTATGTGCCCGAACTGTTCCCGACGGAACTGCGTCTGCGCGGCTCGGGTCTCGCGAACACGGTGGGCCGCGCGGTCAGCATCGGCGTGCCGTACGCGGTGGCGGCTTCGTTCACGCGCTTCGGCATTGCGGGCGTGCTGACGCTGATCGTCGGCACGTTGTTGATCCAGGCGCTGATCGTCGGCGTGCTGGGTGCGGAAACGAAGCAGCGCTCGCTCGAATCGATTGCCGCCGATGCCGACGCCGATACCGCGGGCGCGCAAGCCATCGAACGCGGCGCGACAGCGGCGGTGAAATAAAGCGCCGCGCACGCGGACATGAAGCCGTCGCGATCATCGGACACCATCAAACAGGACACTCGAGACATGTCATCGCCCGTTGAGAACTACCGGATCTACGCAGTCAAGTACGCACATTTCGAACGCCGTTCGCGCGACAACTTCATCGGCGGCGATTCGCACGATGTGCCGATGCCGCTCGATTACTTCGTATGGGCCGTCGTGGGCGAGTCGCGCACCTTCATCGTCGATACGGGCTTCGATCAGGCCATGGCCGACAAGCGCGGGCGCACGATCACGAACACGGTGGAGCGCGGGCTGCAGCAGATTGGCATTCGCGCGAACGATGTCGAAGACGTCATCATCACGCACATGCACTACGACCACGCAGGCAATCATTCGCTGTTTCCGCGCGCGCGTTATCACCTTCAGGACCGCGAGATGGCGTACTGCACGGGGCGTTGCATGTGTCATCACGCGTTGAGTCATCCGTTCGAGCCGGAAGACGTGAAGTCGATGGTCGGCCGTCTGTTCGAAGGGCGCGTGCAGTTTCATGACGGTGCATCGGACATCACGCCGGGGCTGAGCGTGCATTGGGTCGGCGGACACACGAACGGCCTGCAGGTCGTGCGCGTGCATACCGCGCGCGGCTGGGTCGTGCTCGCGTCGGACGCATCGCATTTCTACGCGAACATGCAGGAGCACCGGCCGTTTCCCGTCGTCTACAACGTCGGCGACATGCTCGAAGGTTATGAGGCCGCGCATCGGCTCGCGAGTTCTCCCGAGCACGTCATTCCCGGCCATGATCCCGCCGTGCTGACGCGCTATCCGTCCCATGACCGCGAGACGGAAGGCTGGATCGTGCGGCTCGACGCCCAGGCGCGCTGAGGGAGCCATCGATGATGCTGAAAGGCAAGGGCGCGCTGGTTACCGGGTCGTCGAACGGTCTCGGGCTGGCGATGGCGCGAGCGCTCGCGGGCGCGGGCTGCAGCGTGGTGCTGCACGGGCTCGAAGCGCCCGAGGCGATGGCGCGCACGGTCGACGAACTCGCGAGCGCCTTCGATGCAAGCGTCGCGTATGTGCAGGCCGATCTCGCCACGCCGGCTGGCGTCGATACGCTGATCGACGCCGCACGCGAACGCGTGAAGACGCTCGACGTGCTGATCAACAATGCCGTGGTGCGGCACTTCGCGGGCATCGAATCGTTTGCGCTGGACCATTGGAACAACGCGCTCGCGGTGAACCTGACGGCCGCCTTTCGCGCGATCCAGTTGACGCTGCCAGGCATGCGCGAGCGCGGCTGGGGACGCATCTTCAACATGACGTCGGTGTACGGCGCGCGCGCTGTCGCCAATCGTGTCGACTACGTGACGACGAAAACGGCGCTGCTCGGCCTGACGCGCTCGGTTGCTATCGAGACGCTCAATCAGGGCATCACGTGCAATGCGATTTGTCCGGGCTCGGTGCTGACGCCGAACATCGACGGACGCATCCATGCGCTGATGGATGAGCGCGGCCTGGATCGCGGCGACGCCGTGCGCGAATTCCTGAAAGGCAAGCAGCCGACGGGCGAACTGGTCGATGCCGCGCATGTCGGCGACATGGTCGTGTTTCTGTGCGGGCCGTCGGCGAGTCAGATCACGGGCGCGATGATGCCGATAGAAGGAGGCTGGCTTGCAGGCTGATCCCGTCGACGCGAACGCGCTGCGCAGCGGCGTATTGACCCGTGCGCTGGCCCGCTTCGTTGCCGACACGCAGTGGCGCGACGTGCCCGCTGCCGTGCGCAACGAAGCGAAGCGCTCGCTCGTCAATTACTTCGCCGTTGCGCTGGCGGGCTCCCACGATCCGACGCTCGACAAGGCCGTCGGCGTGTATGGGCGCTTTCGCGCCGATCAAACGGCCACGCTCGTCGGGCGCAGCGAGCGCACGGACATGCTGAACGCCGCCGCGCTGAATGCGATGAGCGCGAACGTCTACGACTTCGACGACACGCATATCCCGACCATCATCCATCCCACCGCGCCTGTTGCCGCCGCGTTGTTCGCACTCGCTGAATCGCATCCGATGCGCGGCGACGCGTTGCTGCTCGCATTCGTGCTCGGCGTCGAAGTGGCGTGCCGCATCGGCAATGCGGTGTCGCCGGAACACTATCAGCGCGGCTGGCACATCACCTCGACGTGCGGCGTCTTCGGCGCCGCGGCCGCCGTGGCGAAGGCGCGAGCGCTCGACGAACAGCGCGTCGCATGGGCGCTCGGCAATGCGTCGGTGCAAACGGGCGGACTCGTCGAAACGCTCGGCACGATGTCGAAGAGCATCAGCGTCGGCAATGCCGCGCGCAACGGCGCGCTGTCGGCGCTGCTCGCCGAAGACGGCTTTTCCGGGCCGAACGCACCGCTCGAAGGCGAGCGTGGCTTTTTGCGCGTGGCGGCGGCGCAGCCGGACTGGACGGCGATCACGCGCGATCTCGGTCATGAATGGGAACTGCTCAAGAACACGTATAAGCCGTACCCGTGCGGCGTCGTGTTGAACCCGGTGATCGACGCTTGCCTCGATTTGCGCCGCGACGCGCGCTGGTCGCTCGACGACATCGAACAGATCGAATTGACGGGACATCCGTTGCTGCGCGAACGCACGGACCGGCCGGGCGTGCGCACCGGGCGCGAATCGCAGGTCAGCGCGCAGCATGCCGTGGCCGTCGTTCTCGCGCGCGGCAAGGCGGGCCTCGACGAATTCAGCGACGCCGCCGTCGCCGATCCATCGTTGCGCGCACTGGCCGGCAAGCTGCGTTTCATCGACGACGCGTCGTGGCCCGTCGAATCCGCGCAGGTGTCGATCGTGTTGCGCTCGGGCCAACGCGTTTCACAGCGCGTGCATGCGGCGCGCGGCAGCCTCGCCGCGCCGCTCGCGAACGTCGAACTGGCGGACAAGCTGCGCCAGCTCGCTGCTGATGGGTGCTCGGGCGTCGATGCGCAACCGCTGATCGACCGCTTGTGGAAGTTCGAGTCGGAAGACGACGCCGCGGCTGTGATGCGTCTCGCGCGTATCTGAACCGGGCTGGAAGGTTTTTAAATTTACGAGGATTGTCATGTCGAGTAGTCAGGCATCAAGTCAGCAAAGCGGTTCGTTGCTCGGTTTCGTCGGCGTCGGCACGATGGGCCGGCCCATGGCGCACCGGTTGATCGAGGCGGGTCATACGGTGATCGTGTATGACCGCGATGAAGCCGCCGTCGCGGAGCTGAAGGCAGCGGGCGCGCAAGCCGGGGCGTCGGTTCGCGACGTGGCCGACAAGGCGCGCATCGTGTTCACCAGTTTGCCCACGCCCGCCATCTTCAAGCAGGTCGCGCTCGGCGCGGACGGGCTCATCGAAGGCAGCGCGATCAGGATTCTGGTCGACCTGTCGACGGTCGGTTCGCGCATCGAAAAGGAAGTGGCGGACGGGCTGCTCGCCAAGGGGATCGAAACCGTCGATGCGCCCGTTAGCGGCGGCGCGGCCGGCGCGAAGAAAGGCACGCTCGCGATCATGGCGGCGGGCAAGCAGGTCGCGCTGGAAGAAGTGCGCGGGCTCTTCGAGGTGCTCGGCAAGGTGTTCGTCGTCGGCAACGAGGCCGGGCAAGGGCAACTGCTGAAGCTCCTGAACAACATGCTGTCGTCGACGGCGTTCGCGATCACGTCCGAAGCCTTCGTCGCGGGCGTGCGCGGCGGTCTCGATCCCGAGGTGATGATGTCGGTGATCAATGCGGGCAGCGGCAAGAACGGCGCCACGCTCGACAAGTTTCCGAAGCACGTGCTGCCCGCTACGTTCGACTTCGGTTTTCCCGTCGGCAGCGTCTGCAAGGACATCGGTCTTGCCGTCGACGAATGCCAGGCGCTCGGCGTGCCGATGTGGGTGGGCAGCGTCGCGCGCCAGATGTGGAATTACGCCGCGATGCAGGACGGCGCCGCGCGCGACATGACGGAACTCGTCAGGTACGTCGAGCGCTGGTCGTCACGCGACGGACTGGCCGACTGAAAACAAACTCACTCAATCACGGAGTTAACCATGATCGTCGAAATGCGCATCTATCACTGCGCGCCCACGCGCCTGCCGGCCTTGCTGGATCGCTTCACCACCCACACGCTCGGTTTCTTCGAGAAGCACGGCATCGAGCAGATCGGCTTCTGGACGACGTTGATCGGGCCGAGCAATCACGCACTGACGTATATGGTGAAGTGGGACAGCCTCGCGGAACGCGAGCAGAAGTGGAACGCGTTTCAGGCCGACGCGGACTGGATCAGGATTCGCGCCGCGTCGGAAGCGGAGAAGCCGATCATCGAGCGCATCGAGAACCACTTCCTCACGCCGACCTCGTTTTCCGCGCTGCGCTAGGAGACGGATGCCATGACAGACAACAAGCGCATTGGCTTCATCGGGCTCGGCATGATGGGCGCGCCGATGGTGCAATGCCTCGTCAACGCGGGCTTCGCGCTCTACATCGACGATGCCGATGCCTCGCGCGCCGACGCACTCGCCGCGCAAACGGGCGCGCAGCGCCTGTCGCGCGATAACGCCGCGTCGCTCGACGCGTTGATTACGATGCTGCCGAACTCGGCCGTCGTCGAAAGCGTGCTGCTTGGCGGCGGCGCGGATGGCTGGGCGAGCGCGCTCGCCAGGGGCGCCGTCGTGATCGACATGAGTTCGTCGGAACCGGAACGCTCGCGCCAGCTCGGCGCGGCGCTCGAAGAGCGCGGCCTCGCTTATCTGGACGCGCCCGTTTCGGGCGGCGTCAAAAAGGCGAAAGAAGGCACGCTGGCAATTCTCGTCGGCGGGCGTGAGGCGACGCTCACGCAGTGCAAGCCCGTGCTCGAAGCGATGGGCAAGAGCATTCTGCACATCGGCGGCGCGGGCGCGGGTCATGCCGCGAAGGCGCTGAACAACTACGTGTCGGCGGCAGGGCTCGCGGCGACCGTCGAGGCCCTGCTCGTCGCGCGGCGCTTCGGCATCGAGCCGGAAGTGATGACGGATGTGCTGAACGCGTCGTCGGGCCGCAGCAATACGTCGGAGAACAAGGTCAAGCAGTTCATGCTGAGCGGCACGTTCGCATCCGGGTTTGCGCTGCAACTGATGAACAAGGATCTGAAAATCGCACATGCGCTCGCGCAATCCGTCGGCTATCCGATGACGCTCGGCGACACGACGGTGGCGATCTGGAACGAAGCCGCGCAGCGTTCGACGCCCGCAACCGACCATACGGAAATGTATCGCCTGCTCGATCGCGATACGGAGTGATCCTTCACGGAGTCTGCCATGTCACATGCAGCACAGTTTTATATCGACGGACGTTGGGTCGAGCCCGCGTCGCCGCGCTGGTTCGATATCGTCGATCCATCGACTGAGACGCCGTTCGAGCGCCTCGCGCTCGGCAACGCGGACGATGTGGACCGCGCCGTCGCGGCAGCGCGCCGTGCGTTTCCCGTATGGTCGACAACGGACGTGACGGAGCGCGTCGCGTTGTTGCGCCGGGTCTTGCAGATCTATGAGCGCCGCTACGAAGAATTCGCCGAAGCGATGCGCCGCGAAATGGGCGCGCCGATCACGTTCGCCCGCAACGGCCAGGCCACCCGCGGACCCGCGCATCTGAACGCGCTGATCGACGTGCTGGAGCGCTTTGCGTTCGAGGAGCAGCGCGGCAGCACGCGTGTCGTGCTGGAAGCGATCGGTGTGTGCGGGCTGATCACGCCGTGGAACTGGCCCGTCAACCAGATCGTCGTGAAGATCGCGCCGGCGCTGGCGGCGGGTTGCACAATGGTGCTCAAGCCCAGCGAATATTCGCCGCTGAGCGCGCTGCTGTTCACCGAGGTACTCGACGAAGCGCAGGTGCCCGCGGGCGTGTTCAATCTCGTCAACGGCGACGGCCCAGGCGTTGGCGAGGCGATCGCGCGTCACCCGGACATCGACATGGTGTCGTTCACCGGTTCGACGCGTGCGGGCGTGCTCGTCGCCCAGGCCGCCGCGCCTACCGTCAAACGCGTCGCGCAGGAACTGGGCGGCAAGTCCGCGAACATTCTGCTCGACGACGTCGATCTCGAGGAAGCCGTCAAACGCGGCGTGGCCGCGTGCTTCACGAACTCCGGCCAGTCGTGCTCGATTCCGACGCGCATGCTGGTGCCGCGTCATCTGATGAACGATGCCGCGCAGATTGCGAAGCGCGCAGCGCAGACCTACCGCGTCGGACCGACCGACGACGAGTCCACGCAACTCGGCCCGCTTGTGAACCGCAACCAGTTCGAACGCGTGCAGGCGTTGATCCAGACAGGCATCGATGAAGGCGCGCGGCTCGTGGCGGGCGGCACGGGCCGGCCCGACGGCATCGACCAGGGCTATTACGCCCGGCCGACCGTCTTCGCCGATGTCACGCCCGATATGACGATCGCCCGGGAAGAGATCTTCGGCCCCGTGCTGTCGATGATTCCGTACGACAGCGAAGAGCAGGCCATCGCCATTGCCAACGGCACGGACTACGGCCTCGCCGCCTACGTGCAGTCCGCCGACATCGAGCGTGCTCGCAAGGTCGGTCGGGCATTGCGCGCAGGCGGCGTGCATCTGAACTATCCGCCCGCCGATTTTCACGCGCCGTTCGGCGGCTACAAGCGTTCGGGCAATGGCCGCGAATGGGGCGAAGCGGGCTTGCGCGAGTATCTGGAAACGAAGGCGATGGTCGGCTACGGCACGTAATCCTGCCGCACGCCATCGGCAAAAAAAAATTTGCGCGTTCAGATTGTCGGACAATCATTGAATCAGGCAGTCGGACCGCGCGACGCAACTCAACGGGTTGAGCAATAGAGAGGACCTCACGATGGATAGCAACGAACGTTTCGAAAAGGGCTTTGAAAACCGCAAGGAAGTGCTGGGCGCGGGCCACGTCGAGAGGTCATGGGCGAACGCCGATGACTTCAACCGGCCCATGCAGAAGTTTGTCACCGAGTGCTGCTGGGGCGACATCTGGGGCGACAGGACGCTGTCGTTCAAGACGCGCAGCATGTTGAACCTCGGCATGCTCACGGCGATGAGCCAGCATCATGAACTGGCCGTGCATGTGAAGGGCGCGCTGCGCAACGGCGTGACAAAGGACGAGATACGCGCCGTGCTGATGCAGGCCGCCGTGTATTGCGGTGCGCCGCTCGCGCTCGCCGCGTTTCGCGTCGCGTCGGAAGCGATCAAGGCCTACGAGGCGGAGGCGTCGGCGGCCTGATAGCGGGCATCGATCAGCAACGTCACCTGCACCGCGCGGTGCTCACATAGACAAGGATTGGAGACAACGATGAAAACCCTCACGGCGACCGACCTCGCTCAGTCCGAAGGCGAACAGTCGATCGAAACGAAAAGGCGCAACGCCATCAAAGGCGCGTTCTTTTCCGAATATATCGACATGTTCGATATTTACCTGCCCGTCGTGGTGCTGTCGCCGGTGCTGGCGTACTTCCAGCCGCCGCACCTGTCGAGCGGCATGGAAACGATTCTGGCGTCGCTCGTGTTCATCACGACACTGCTCGGGCGCCCCATCGGCGCGTTGCTGTTCGGCATGGTCGCGGACCGCATCGGGCGGCGCAAGGCGTCGATCTGGTCGGTGTCGGGCTTCGGCGTCGTCACGCTGCTGATCGCACTGCTGCCGGGGTACGAGAGTATCGGCATCGTGTCGTACTGGGCGCTGGTGTTGCTGCGGTTCGTCGACGGCATTTTTCTCGGCGGCGGTTATACGGGCGCGATGCCGCTCGCGATCGAGTACTCGAAGAAGACGCAGCGCGGGTTTGTGGGCGGCTTCATCATCGCGGGCTTTCCGGCAGCGTATGTGTCGATCAATCTCGTCGCGATGCTGATGTTCGCGCTCTTTCCGCTCAACGGCATGAATTCGCCGTATGCGCAGTGGGGCTGGCGCATTCCGTTCGTGCTGGGTGCCGTGCTCGCGGGCGTTCTTGCGCTGTACTACGTGCACAAGGTCGCTGAATCGGAAATCTGGAAGAGCGAGGCGGCCGACAAGGGCAAACAGCCCGACAAACTGCCCCTCACCGACCTGCTGCGCGGCAAGAGCGGACGCAATCTGCTGCAGGTGCTGGTGATGATGACGGGCTTCTGGCTCACGCAGAACATCATCACGATCTTTCTTCCGACCGGCCTGCTCGTGAAGACGCTGCATCTGACGGGCTTCCAGATGACGTCGACGCTGATGATCACGTACTTCGTGCTGTTCTTCAGCTACATCGCCTCGGGGATGATCGCGCAGGTGATCGGCCGCCGGCGTTTCTTTGTGATCGTCGGTCCGCTGATCGCGACGGTCGGTGCGGGTCTGCTGTATGTGCTGGCGAACGTCGACGGGCTGTCGCTGCCCACCATCATCGCGCTCGTCTGCGTGCTGGCCGTGCTGGTCACCTCGCCGTGGGGCGTGATCGTTACGTACATCAACGAACGCTTCGTGACGGATGTGCGGGCCACGGGCTTCGGCGTCGGCTTCAGTCTGTCGGTGATCATCCCGTCGTTCTACGCGTTCTATATGAACTGGCTCGGCGCGTATATGCCGTTGCGGCTGACGTCGGTGGTGCTGTTGTGCATCGGCGGCCTGATCGGCGCAGTCGGCGCGCTGATGGGACCGGAAACGAAGGATGTCGACTTCTGACGAATCACCTGACTTCAAGGAAATAGCGCAAATGAACAAGGAACGGATCGGGTTCATCGGTCTTGGCAACATGGGCGGCCGTATGACGCGGCGTCTCGTCGACGCGGGCATCGCGGTGCTCGGCTACGACACCGCGCCCGAGCGTGTGCAGGCGGCGGGCGCGCAGGCGGCGGCGTCGATCGCGGACGTGATGAAGTTCGCCGACGTCGTGATGATGTCGCTGCCGGACAGCAAGGTGGTCGAGGCGGTGGTCGAAGGGGACAGCGGCGTGCTCGCGCATTGCCGCGCGGGGCAGATCGTCGTCGATCTGAGCACGGCCGCCGCGAGTTCGACCATACGGCTCGCGCGGCGCTTCGCGCAAAGCGGCGCGCAGTATGTCGACGCGGGCATCTCCGGCGGCGCGGCGGCGGCGGAGAAAGGGTCGCTCACGCTGATGGTCGGCGGCGACGCGAGTGCCGTCGAAGCGCTCAAGTGGGCGTTCGAACCCATCGCCGCGAAGGTCGCGCATATGGGCGAAAGCGGCGCGGGGCATACCACCAAGCTGCTGAACAACTTCCTCAACGCCGTGAGCCTCGCGGCCAGCGCGGAAGTGATGGTGGCGGGCAAGAAAGCGGGGCTCGATCTGCACCTGCTGCTCGACGTGCTGAACAGCAGCAGCGGCGTGAACTTTGCGACGCTGAACCGCTTTCCGAAGATCGTCGATGGCGATTACCTGGAAGGCGGGCTGACGGGCAAGCTGATGACGAAGGACATTGTGCTGTACGTCGACCGCGCCCGCGAGCTGGGCGTGGTGTCGCTGAATGCGTCGGGGCCGCTCGCCAGCTTCGGGCTCGGCACGGCGCTCGGGTATGGCGACGTGATCAGCAATCGCGTGGTCGATGCGATCGGCGATGTGTCGGGCGGCGTGCGCCTGTTCGACGGAAAGGTTCGCAAAGAGGAGAAACAGGCATGAAGGTATTTCACGGCAGGGCAGAAGGGAAATTGTCGGAACAGCGCGGCGAGACGTTCTCGGGCACGGTGTGGGCCGACCCCGTCATGCCGCCGACAGACGGTGTGACCATCAACACGGTGTTCTTCGCGCCGCGCGGCCGCACCTACTGGCATACGCACGAGCAAGGGCAGGTGCTGCAGGTGACGGCGGGCAAGGGCTGGATCTGCAAGGAAGGTGAGCCGCCGCAGGAAATCCGCCAGGGCGATATCGTCTTCATCGGGCCAAACGAGCGCCACTGGCATGGCGCGAGTGACGGCAGCTACATGGTGCATATCGCGACGTCGATCGGCAAGGCGACGTGGCAGGAAGAAGTGGCGGAAGCGGACTATCCGTCAGGGCTCGGCGCGGGTTGAGCGGGCGCGCGGAATGCGGCTTGTTGTGTGGTGTCGCGTTCCGCATGCTTGCGTGAGATCGATCGTCATCGAACGGGAGTGCCAATGAAGCAGGGCGAGCAGCCGGCGCGCGCGCAACGCGAGCCGCAGCAGATCAAGGACGATTTCGTGCGCGTGCACGGCGTCTGGAACGCCGCATGGGACAGCATGCTGCGTCTCGATGCGGGTTTCGTCGATGCGTACGTGCAGTTTTCGGCCGTGCCGCAGCGCAGGAATCATCTGGACGACAAGACGCGCGCGTTCATCGCGCTCGCCGCCGATGCCTGCGCGACGCAGCTGTACGGCCCCGGCGTCGCGCATCATCTGGAACGTGCACTCGGCTTCGGCGCCACGCGCGAGGAGTTGATGGAAGTGCTCGAACTGATCAGCACGATCGGCATTCACACGAGCAACGTCGGCGTGCCCGTGCTGCTCGAAGTGCTCGAGGAGGAGGGCTTGCGCGCGGGCCCCGCGCCGCTCGACGAACGGCGTCGCGTTCTCAAAGAGGCGTTCGAGAAGAACCGCGGTTACTGGCATCCGACATGGGAGGGGTTGCTCGAACTCGATCCCGATCTGTTCGAAGCGTATGTGGAGTTTTCGTCGGTGCCGTGGCGTACGGGTGTGTTGAGCCCGAAGATCAAGGAGTTCATGTATTGCGCGTTCGATGCATCGTCGACGCATCTGTACGTGCCAGGCCTCAAGCTCCATATGCGCAACGCACTGCGCTATGGCGCGACGGCGGAGGAACTGATGGAACTGCTCGAAATCGTCAGCACGACGGGGATTCACGGCGCCGAACTCGGCGCGCCGCTGCTCGAAGCGGCACTGGCGAAACAGCGCGTGGCCGTCGATGCGTGAGATCGCAACCCCCGCCCACGACACCCGGCTTACGCACAGCGACGCGCCGGCACGCAACGCCGTCAAGCATGAGCAAGACGCGCATTCGGCATGCCGCGCGTTGCAGGTCGCGCCGCTCGCGCGGCTCGCATCGAACGGCGCGGAACATGCACATGTGAGGGCTGTCGCGATTCTCGGCTACAACTAGCGCGCTGACAGAGGCAACAATCGATTCGTTTTATGCGCAACGAACGGCGGACCAAGGCTTGCGGTGAAGTATCATAGCGGCTGTAACTTTGTCGGACGGGAAGACAATCATGTCGACTGATATCGGTTTGGTCCGGCCTGAGACGCTGCGTCATCAGGTCGAAAACGTGTTGCGCCAGGCCATCATGAGCGGGCGCTTCGCGCCGGGCGCGCGGCTGATCGAGCGCGAGCTGTGCGAATCGCTGGGGGTGAGCCGTACGTCGGTGCGCGAAGCATTGCGCAAGCTCGAAGCGGAAAAGCTCGTGCGCAGCGTGCCGCACAAGGGTCCCGTGGTCGCCGTGATCTCGCAGCAGGAAGCGAGCGAACTGTATGCGCTGCGCGGGCTGCTCGAAGGTTTTGCCGCGCACGAATTCGCGAGGCTCGCGAGCGACGCGGCCATCGCCCAGTTCGGCGAGGCCGCGAAAGAATTGCGCACGCAGGCAATGGCCCAGGACCAGGCGGGCGTGCTGAAGGCCAAGACCGCGCTCTACGACGTGCTGCTCGACAACTGCGGCAACGCGCTCGTGAAAGAAATCCTGAACAGCCTGTATTCGCGCGTGAACCTGTTGCGCGCCACGTCGCTGATGCATCCCGACCGGCTGCCGAGCAGCCTGCGCGAGATCGACAAGCTGTACAAGGCGCTCAAGGCGCGCGACGCCGACCAGGCCCAGGAGCTTGCGCGGCTGCACGTGGCCAATGCGGAGAAAGCGGCCATGCGCATGCTGGGCGAAGGCGACGACACGCAGGCTTGACACGCGTGGCGCGAAGACGCGCGGGCGCCGCTTGAAATATCTCCAGCATGACGATGGGCGTCTCGTCCGCTGCGTTGATCGTGAGTGCGTCATCAGTGCGTTTCAGTTCCACTTCGCGGAAGAGGGCCGTGCCGTCGATCGCCGTCGTCGAGTCCGCCAGAATCAAAGACGCGCCGTTCGTTAGCAGCGGCGGCGCCTTTTGCACCGTGGACAGCTGCCTTTCACGTTGCCGTCGAACGTGTGGTGATGCTGCGCCTCGGTGATCTCGCCGAGCGGCACCATCGAGCCGCCGCCTGCATTGGCGAACAGCACATCCAGCCGGCCGCGTTCGCCGCGAATGCGTTCGTACACAGCTTCCCGTTCCTCATGATTCGACGAATCGTCGCCGCCGCCGATGCTAAACGCCTCGGGATTATGAGCGGGCGTTGTAGGTGCTGGCTTGCTCAAGAAGCCAGGCTTTGAAGAGTTCCAGTGGTTTGCCCGTGCTCAGTTCGGTTGGATAAACCAGGTAATAGGCAGAGTCGGTCGCGGACGACGCCTCGAACGGTATGACAAGTCCGAGCTGTTTCAGCTGGCCTTCCACGAAAAATTCCGGAACCAGCGCGACGCCAAGCCCTGCCGCGGCAGCCGCAATGAGCATGGTGTACAACTCATAGCGCACCCCCTGCATTGTCGAAGTGTCTTCGACGCCAAGATCGGAGAACCATCGGCTCCATGCGTCGGGGCGCGTAGTCGAGTGAAGGAGCGGATAGCTGAGCAAATCGCGCGCCTTCCTGATCGGCTTCGAGAGCAGTGAAGGGGCACAAATGGGAACAACCTCCTCCCCGAACAGATAGTCGGACGAGGTGCCGGGCCAGGTCGGCTTGCCGTAGTGGATGGCCGCTTCGAAATGTGATTGCCTGAAGTCGAACATGGCAGTCTCCACACCCATATTCACTCGTACGTCCGGCGCGCGGTCGTTGAAGTCCTTCAGACGAGGAATCAGCCAGTGCGAGGCGAATGTCGGCAGCACGGCAAGTTCGAGGAAGCCACCGCCGCTGCCGTGCGCAATGATTGAAAGTGTGTCCCGGTCCAGGGTTTCAAGCGCCCGCCGAACCTGCAGGCCGTACAACCGGCCGGCGCGGGTCAGCACGACGCGCTGCTTGGCGCGGACAAAGAGGCGCACGCCCAGGTTGGATTCCAGCGTCGCGATCTGTCGGGATACCGCGCTTTCCGTCAGGAATAGCTCTTTCGCAGCGTGAGTGAAGCTTTCATGACGCGACGCGGCCTCGAAGGCCATCAGCGCGCCCATGTTCGGAATCTTGAATTTGCGCACGTTAGTTCCAAAAAGTCATCAAGTGACAATTTAATCTCGCTTTACAGGTTCCCGCAAGCGTTTGAATAATTCGACTCACGTCAGGCTGTCTGCAATTCGATGGCTGGAAAGATAACCGTCCTCCGCCAGACAGGTGGAGTTGTTCTGTGAGATAAGCGATGCGCAATGCGAACGTAGAAGGGCTGTTGACGAAGCTGCTCGGCCCGGAAAAGATCGAATTCCTGTTTTCGACGCTGAACTTCCCGTCGGTCCTGATGGACTGGGAAGACGGTACGGTGACTCGCGCCGAACTCGCTCAGGCAATGAATATGGCGCTCTTCGAAGATCTGCTGGAGCGTTCGCCGAACGGTCGCACGTACACGAATGATGCGATTGCCAAAGGCGACTCGGTGCACTTCGACCATGGCGCGCTGAGAACCGTCCGCTGGCCAGACAATGGAGCACTGCCGCCGGGCGAAGGTGCTTTCACGCGGATACTGCGCCCGCTGGGTTTCCGGCTCAACGGCCGCTATCCGTTGGACAAGCTTGGCATGACGGGCCGCGCCTACGTACACGAAGACGCGCCAGACGAAATCGCGCAATTCTTCCTCAGTGAGCTGCACCCCGAGCGCTTTTCAAAAGAGTTTCAGGCCGTAGTCACCAACGTCGTGGGTTCGTCGAGGGACCCGCTCACTCCGCTCGCCGTGTCGCAACTGTCGGAACTTGAACGCGATGGATCGCTGCCGCTCGAGACTGCTCAGGAATTGTTGCCGGTCATCGTCGGCGCGTTTGCGCGCCAGCACGACATTCCTTCCGAAGCCGACTATGAGGCGCTGCTCCAGGAGTCTGCCGAAATGGCATGGATCGCGACGGAAGGAAATGCGTTTAACCATGCAACCGACCGTGTGGCAGACGTCTTCGCGCTGTCGGACGAGGAGAAGGCGAAAGGCCGGCCAATGAAGCCTGAAGTCGAACGATCACGGTCGGGACGGATATTCCAGACGGCTTATCGTGCTGACACAGTCAACCGCGAGTTCAAGGCGCGGGACGGTAAGACTGTCACACGCGCGGTCCCGGGCTCGTTTTACGAGTTCATCACGCGCAAGCGGGCGTTTGACCAGGTGACGCGCAGCTGGAAAATGGATTTGCGCTTCGACGCCGGCAACGCGACCGGTATTTTCAAAATGACCGCCAACGCAGCCAAGTAACGTGAAAGCCGCCACTCCGTTTCAGGCAAGCAAGGGCCTGCTTGAGGAAGTCGAAGCCAGTCTTCGGAATTCGATCCGGGGAGAAGTCCGTTTCGATTCCAGTTCAAAGGCGCTCTACGCTTCCGATGCGTCTAACTATCGGCAGATTCCGCTCGGCGTGGTGGTGCCCGCCGACGTCGACGATCTCGTGGCAGCACTGGAGGTCTGCCGACGCCAGGACGTACCGTTTCTGACACGCGGCGGCGGAACGTCGCAAAACGGGCAGTGTGTGAACGTGGCGGTGGTCGCTGACGCAAGCAAGTACGTGAACCACGTCGTTTCCGTCGACCCGGAAAGCAGGACTGCGATCGTCGAGCCGGGCGTTGTGTGCGATACGCTGCGCGACGCTGCCGAGAAATATGGACTCACATTCGCGCCGGACCCTGCGACGCACAGCCGCTGCACGCTGGGTGGGATGATCGCCAACAACTCGTGTGGCGCGCATTCGGTGATGGCAGGCAAGACCGTCGAGAACATCGAAGCGCTACAAATTGCCACCTATGACGGCGCACGCTTCTGGGTCGGGCCGACCACCAATGAGGAACTCGAAAACATCATCGCGCAGGGGGGGGCGCCGCGGCGAGATTTACCGCAAACTTCGCGACCTCCGGGACCGGTACGCCCAGCGCATCCGCGACGAATTCCCTCAGATCAAACGGAGGGTGTCAGGTTTCAATCTTGACCAACTGCTGCCGGAGAACGGCTTTAACGTGGCACGGGCACTCGTGGGCACGGAAGGCACCTGCGCCGTCACCCTTCAGGCAAAGGTGCGACTCGTCCACAGCCCGTCGTGCCGCGTCCTGCTGATTCTCGGCTTCAACGATATCTACACGGCGGCGGACGCAGTCCCGCACTTCAACAAGTTCTCGCCGATTGCTATTGAGGGCCTCGATCGGGGCATCATCCGCGGACTGCAGGCGCGCGGCCTCAAGGCCGATGAAATCGCGCTGCTGCCCAACGGCGATGCGTGGGTCGTGCTGGAATTCGGAGCCGACTCGCATGCCGAAGCTGTCATGCAGGCAAAGCAGGCCGACGAATACTTCAAGGCGGGCCTCGGAGGGCCGGACGTCAGTGGCTTCGTGGTCGAAGATGGTGTCAGACAGCAGAAAATCTGGTCGATCCGGGAGACGGGTGCCTCGGCTGTTTCGCTGTCCATTGATCCTTCCAGACCCGACCCGATGGTCGGATGGGAAGATGCGGCTGTTGACCCCATGCGTCTCGGCGACTACCTGCGACAGTTTCAGACGCTCGTTGACCGCTATGGATACGAGACGTGTCTGTACGGTCACTTCGGCGATGGCTGTGTGCACGCGCGGATCACCTTCGATGTCCGCACCGCCGAAGGCGTGGTGACATGGCGCGGCTTTTTGCGCGAGGCTGCGCAGCTGGTGGTCGATTTTGGCGGGTCGCTCTCAGGCGAACATGGTGACGGCCAGGCAAAGGCGGAATTTCTTCCAATCATGTATGGCCCCGAGATCATGCGGGCGATGGCCGAATTCAAGGCGATCTGGGACCCGGCTAACCGGCTGAATCCCGGCAAGGTCGTGCACCCGTATCGCGCGGATGAAAATCTGCGTATGGGGCCGTCGTACAAACCGGTCACGCTGACCACCAGGCTGACATTCGCGAGCCCTGAGGGAGACGGCATGCAGCGTGCGGTCGAGCGTTGCATCGGGATGGGGAAATGCCGTTCGCTCGACGGCGGCACCATGTGTCCGAGTTTCCGCGCCACGAGAGAAGAAAAGTACTCGACGCGCGGGCGCGCGCATCTCTTTTGGGAAATGCTGCAGGGCGAAGTCATTACGGACGGTTGGAACAGCCGCGAAGTGAAGGAAGCGCTCGATGTCTGTCTCGCCTGCAAAGGCTGTAAGTCGGACTGCCCGACGCATACGGACATGGCTTCATACAAGGCAGAGTTTCTTTCACATTACTATGAAAACAATCGTCGGCCGAGGCAGGCGATGTTCATGGGAAGGATAGGACAGTGGGCACCTTTAGCGAGTCGTTTTCCGTGGCTTACGAATTTTTTGGTGTCGACCCCGCCATTGGCGCGTATCAGCAAATGGCTCGCGGGAGTCGCACCGCAGCGCAATCTGCCCATATTCGCGCCGAAGACGTTCAGGGCGCTGGCGAATCGCCGGGGACTGGGGAAGGGCCGCGACGCTTTACAGCCGGCGAAACGGGTCATCCTGTGGGTTGACACGTTCAACGAACATTTCTCGCCGGAAATTGCGACGGCGGCGTTTGATGTGCTGACCGGAATTGGCTATCACGTTATCTTGCCTCGCAAGCACCTTTGTTGCGGGCGACCACTCTATGACTACGGCTTGCTCGACGAAGCAAAGGCGTTGCTCCGCAGCGCTGTCGACGAGTTAGCCAACGATGTGCGGGCAGGGGTGCCAGTCGTCGGGCTCGAACCGGGCTGTCTTTCCGTCTTCAAGGATGAGTTGCTAAAGCAGTTGCCCGAAGACGCGATGGCCAGAAAGCTTTCGGCGCAGACTTTCCTCTTCTCTGACTTTGTCGCAAACGCCGAGTTTGAATGGCCCCAACTCGAAGCCGATGTGTTCGTCCACGGCCACTGTCATCAAAAGTCTTTGTTCGGAATGAAGGGCGAGACGGCGCTGCTGGACAAACTCGGGGTAAGGTGGAATCTGCTCGATACGGGATGTTGCGGAATGGCGGGTTCGTTCGGCTTCAACGCCGACCACTTCGACGTGTCGATGAAGATTGCGGAAGACAAGCTGCTACCGCTGATTCGCGACGTGCCTTCCAACGCTTTCATTGTGACGAATGGGTTTAGCTGCCGCGAACAGATCGAGCAGGGGGCGGACAGGTCGCCCATTCACATCGCTCAGCTTGCGTTAAAAGCGTTAGATGCCCAAGCCCCTCGTAACAGAGGTGTTGAGAAAACAGCATCACATAGTGCATAGATATCGTTTGATGCGTGGACATTGAGTGGCCACAATCGAGGCTCACATCACCAATAGATGCCGTGCGCATCGACGGGCGGCGATAAAAGCCTTGCGGTCTGATCGATGGTTCCAAAGCTCGCAATCGATGACGCCGCCGCCCGGCTTCCAGGCCAATAGAGACATGTACGAATTTACTGCGCCTTTTCAGACTCCATCTGGTTCGCCGATTCGAGAACTGTTCAGGTACCTGAGCGAACCAGGGATGATTTCATTTGCTGGCGGATACCCTGCCAGTGACCTGTTTGACGTCGAAGGCCTGGCGTCGGCGCAAGAACGCGCCTATCAGGCATCGAGCCGCTGCCTGCAGTATGGTCCGACGGATGGATTGCCTGAACTAAAGAACGAACTGCTCGCACTGATGGGCCGTCGCGGCGTCCTGTGCGCGCCGGAGCAGCTTCTCGTCACAACAGGTTCGCAACAGGGGCTGGACTTGCTGCTTCGCATCCTTGTTGCCCCGGGCGATGTAGTGATGACGGAACAGCCCGCTTATCCCGCAACCCTCCAGGCGATGAAGCTTCAACAGGCCAGCATCGTCACGGTACCCGTTGATGGCGACGGACTCGACGTCGGCAAGCTTGCTTCGTTGCTTGCTTCAGGCGTGGTCGGCCGCCCCAAGCTGCTCTACACAGTCCCGACTTTTGCCAACCCGACGGGTGCAACGCTTACCCGTGAGCGCCGGATCGAGCTGCTAAAGCTCGCTGTGAAGTACAGGTTTCTTGTCGTTGAAGACGACCCATATGGCGACCTGCGATTCAAGGGAGACACCATCCCCTCGATTTTGGCGCTCACAAACGAAGTGGAG
This sequence comes from Paraburkholderia bengalensis, assembly GCF_037126505.1. NCBI lineage: Bacteria > Pseudomonadati > Pseudomonadota > Betaproteobacteria > Burkholderiales > Burkholderiaceae > Paraburkholderia > Paraburkholderia bengalensis. Next base: position 967 of record NZ_JACFYJ010000001.1, on the reverse strand, counting down.
GGTTCACGCGACTGGGTGGTGCATTTCGCGAGCCTTTCAAAGATCGTCGCGCCTGGCCTTCGTGTGGGCTGGACGATTGCGCCTGTGGAGATCGCGCGCCGTTGCGTCATCGCCAAGCAGACGGTAGACCTGTGTAGTAGCCCGTGGACGCAGGCAACGGCTGCTGAATATCTTGCTGATGGTGCACTCGAACGGCATCTTCCGCGGATCACGGCCATGTATAGGCGCAAATGTGATGCATTGTGTAGCGAACTTCGTTCGCAACTTGGCGATGCCGTGAAGTTTCATCAGCCCGAGGGTGGAATGTTTGTCTGGACGCGAGCAGAAGAGATCGATGCTTCACAGTTGCTGATGCGTGCCATCGAAAACAAGGTCATGTTCGTTCCGGGAAAGGCATTCTTTGCGGACAAGCTAGATCCGTCCGCGCTGCGTCTGTCGTTCGCGGCGCCCAATGTCGAAGAAATTGTCGAGGGCGTCAAGCGGCTCAAGCGCGCATACGACGAACTGCTTGCCGCCGGCATTTCAGCTGTTTAACCGTGCTATGCGTAAGTGCTGAAAACGAAAATGTTGGTCGCTGTAAAGCGGGGCGTTGTCTTGAATGTCAAGGCAGCTTGATTTCACCATCTAACGTATTGCCTGCTGAGTCTGACGCGCAAAGGATGGCTGCGTGCGCTCCTGCTCGTTGGCGGGCGTGACACTCATCGCGTGCGGAATGCCCACTGTGTCGGTGGCTATCACTGCTTCATTTCTCGACGTTGCAACCGTTAATTTCATTTCATAAAGCCGACATTGGAAGAGATAGCTGTGGGCGGTCTTCCAGGAAGAGCCGGCGGATTAGGTCTGAAGGAGACACTTTATGGATATTTTGATCCAGCAGATTCTCAACGGGCTGGTGCTTGGCAGTGTCTACGCCATCATTGCACTGGGCTACACGATGGTGTACGGCATTCTCGGCATCATCAACTTC